>NZ_JAAKXB010000008.1:0-172797 GCF_029479985.1 Aeromonas sp. A600620
ATGGGGGCAGGCTGGGTGGCTGGCGCGGTGGCGGGCAGCTACAGCTGGAGCGGTGCGAGCACAGCGGGCGTACCTGGCTTTAGCTTGCCGGCGGACTGGAGCGGGGTCGTGAATGGCAATGTGGCGGGGACCACGGACGAGGGTGGGGCAGACAGCAAGCCCTTCACCGTGACCGTCACTGCAACTAATGATGCTCCCATGCTGACTGTCTCGGATCTGCGCATATCCGAGGAGGGATTACCGGGATCCAATCCAGACAATTCACCCAATCCCGGCGATATTACCGATAGCACCTCGACCCATGCGACGGCAAGTGTGACAGATATCGACAGCAATACCTTTACGTTCACTCTTTCTGCTCCATCTGGCCTGAGCTCTGGAGGGGTACCAGTTGTGTGGAGTGGTATAGGGTCTGCGACACTGGTGGGTTCAGCGGGAGGGATCCCAGTCATACAAGTATCTGTAGATCCGGTTGGTAAATATACCGTCACCTTGCTGGGGCCCATCGATCATGAATTTGGAGACAATAAGGAAGGACTGAAGACATTTACCTTCAACCTGTCAGCCAGTGATGGTGACTTGAGTGATACCAAGCAGGTCAGTGTTGTTATTGAAGACGATATGCCCGTGATCACAGGCATCGAAAGTCTGGAAGTGATGAATGTAGCCGACATCACTACCGGTGGATTGTTTGGCGTCTCTTTTGGTGCTGATGGCCCTCTGGGTACTGGTGGACTGAAACTGACTGGATGGCCTGATTTGGCAGGGATCACCGAAACCTTGTCGACTGATGGCAAGACTCTGGTAGCAACCATTGATGGTAGTGGGCAGCCACCTAAAGTGTTCTATACATTGACACTCAATGACGACAATACTTACAGCTTTGAACTGGTTACTCCCCAGCCAACCCAGACTTTCTCGATCGGGGCACAGTTCGGTGCTGGCGGGCCTGTTGAGACGATCGGAGTTACTGCTGGCGGGATTGGTGTACTGTTCGATGGTCTGCTGTTCAATGGCAGCGTCAATAATCCTCAGGATCTGCCGGGGAGTGATGCAGATAATCTCAACCCGAACAACAATGGTTTCGGGATTAAGAACGGCAACCTGGACAATAACGAAGGGTTCAAGGTATCCACGACTGCAGCCGTTGATGGGCTCTCTTTCAACGTCTACGGGGTTGGCAACACCAATACCAGCACCATACAGTGGGTGGCTTATGCTGCCGATGGCGTGACCGTCGTCGATTCCGGAGAGCTTGTTCTGTCAGGACTCAAAGGGTCGATGCAGTTGGCCAGCATAGAACCCGATGGGGAGTTCAGCCAGCTTTATGTCCGCTTTGTGCTGAATGGCAATGACTCGGTGAGGATCGAGAATTTCGGAGTGATCGACAAGATCACGCCTCCTGATATTGACCTTGATTTCAGTGCTACCTTGACTGATGCCGATGGAGATAAAGCCAGCGCCAACTTTACTGTATCGGTCAAGAGCAATGAGCCTCCCGTCGCGTCCAATATTCTGGTTGTGGGCAGCAACACCTCGGATACCCCCGACACTACCGGGACCCCCGGCACGGATGATGATCACAAGGTGCCCAACTCCAACGGTAGTGTGGATGGTCTGGTTGCAGGCGGTGCTGGTCACGATATTGTGGTGGGGGACATCGGCGGCACCAGTACCAATTTCATCCCGGGTGAGAATTACAATATTGCCCTGGTGGTCGATGTGTCTGGAAGTATGGCTGGAGCACGACTGAATATGCTCAAGGCCTCCCTGACCCATTTGGCCAACCAGTTGAAAGATCATGATGGTGAGATCAATGTCACCTTGATTGGTTTTGCGGCGAATGCCAGCGAGAGTGTGACAATAGTAGGGCTTGATGCCAGTAATGTGAGCAACCTGACCAATGCCATTGATGCACTGGTTGCCAATGGTGGCACCAACTATGAAGCCGCGTTCAATCAGGCCGTGCAGTGGTTCAATGATGGTAGCAAGGCTGCTCCCGGTTACCAGAACCTGACATTCTTTGTCACGGATGGTAACCCGACTTACTACCTCAATGACAGCAATCAGGTCGCCGGACCAGGCAACAGCACCACATTTGAGGTGATCAAGGAGTCGGTGGATGCTTTTGTTTCACTCAGTGCCATCAGCCAGGTCAATGCAATCGGGGTGACCAATGATGTTAACAAGGATTTGTTGAAGTTCTTTGATAACACGACTGAAACGGCAGATCAGTTTTACTCGGCAGGCAGCTTCCTTGACTTGGCCACATTTGGTAGTGGTAGCGGCATAAATGCCGCCTCGGGATGGGTGCTCAGTGGTGATGCTCAGGGATCGCATACTGTTACAAATGGAAGCTTGCGGATCCGGGATGATCGAACCGGTTCTGATTCTGACAGGACAATATTGGCGCTCGCCGTGGCCAATGCCATCCAGGTTTCTGCGGCACAAGCCGGAGCAAGTCTGCAGTTCCAGTATGCCTTGAATGGTGTTAATAGCAGCGACAGCTTCACCTGGAAGTTGGTGAAACTCGAGGGTGGCGTCTGGGATATGCTCAATCCAGTGCAAACGGGCACCATTACTGGCGTTAGTTCATCTGTTTTGACGGCTTACAGCACTATCACAACCGATGGACTGCCTGTCGGGCAATACGGGTTTGTGTTCGAACTGCTCGACAGCTCCAATGACCGGAATGCTGAGGTACGGATAGACAATATCCGGATCGAGCAGGGTTTCAATGCCCCGATCGGCGATGCCCAGATTGTGACCAGTGCCGAGCAGTTGACGGCAGCCCTGACCGAGGGGGATCAGATTACTGTGTTGCTGGGGGCCGGCAATGACGTGGCCGATGGTGGTGTTGGCAATGACATCCTGTTTGGCGATGTACTCAATACCGATACGCTGGCCAGCGAGTTGGGACTGGATCTGCCCCAAGGTTCTGGTTGGCTGGTATTTGAAACGCTGGAGTCCAGTCATGGGTGGACACGTGAACAGACGGTGGATTACATCCGGACCCATATTACTGAGCTGAGTGGGGAGAGTAGCCGCAGTGGTGGTAATGACACCCTATATGGTGGCAGTGGCAACGATATCCTTTTTGGCCAGGAAGGGAACGACACCCTTGTTGGAGGTGTCGGTGATGATTATCTGGATGGTGGTTCTGGTAGCGATATACTCACGGGCGACCTTGGTAAGGACATTCTGATCGGCGGCCTTGGCAGCGATACCATGACCGGTGGTGGGGAGAGTGACACCTTCAAGTGGCTGGCGGGGGATGCGGACGGCAGTATCGATACCATTACTGATTTCACTTTAGGTGATACCAACAATGGTGGAGATGTACTGGATCTCTCGGATCTGCTGGTCGGCGTACCTGCAGTGGGGAACAACGAGGATCTGGCAGCCGTGCTGGACAACTATCTGCAGTTCAACACAACGACCAAGACGTTGACGATAGATCCTGCCGGGGCCGGTGGGAGCCCGGAACTGACCATCCAGTTCCAGAACTCACTCGACCTCGCCTCACTGGGCTCCAATCAGGAGATCATCAAGCACTTGCTGGATGACGGTAACTTGAAGGTTGATCCGTAACCCTCTCTCGGGGCCGGGCTTGCCTGGCCCCTGTTTTTTCTTTAGGTGGATGGATAAGATAGCGGCCGTAGAAGAGAGGGTAATCATGCAGTCATTCAACTGGGTCGACATTGATGGCATCCGTTATAGCTGGGATGGACAGGGCAACATTACCTGCGCAGGTCAGTTTGGCTATCAGGCCTCGATCGCCGGTGATCGGCTGGATGGGATGGAGATAGAGAATGAGGCCGGTGATGTCGCGGGCTCGCTCTATGTTGACTTTGCTGCAGCCTCTATCACCTATGTGCCTGTTTTGGATACCGAGTCTGCCCATAACATGATTCTGGTTGGCCATGAGCAGGGTCAGCAGGAGTATCCACTGGTCAGTTTTCACCCTCCGTTGTTGCAAAATTTGCTTGGGCCGTCTGATACCATCCCTTGGTCTGCGATGGAGGAGGCAATTGGTGGCACCGATCTCGGACAGGCGGTGCAAGGACATGTTCTGTCGTGGGACTCGTTCCATTTCGATGATGAGGTGCAGGTCTGCGGTGCGACATCGTCACAAGATAAGGTAGAGCAGAGCCCAGATGTCTGCAGCGTGGTCACCATCAGTCTCGATCTGACCAATCAGATACTGGATCAGTTCCCCCCCTCGCATGATATATGAATCCCGTAACTGCACGGGCATAATGGCCTCAATCTTTCCGATTGAGGTTTTTTTCTATGTGGCGTCCCCTTCTTACTCTTTCCGCTCTGGTTGTCAGTGCTCCGCTGCTGGCGATTGAAGTGCCGCAAGCGCCCCATCTGGTGGTGAGCGGTTATGCCGAGCAGAAGACCGAACCCGATATGCTCACCCTCAATGTGGCGGTGAGTGCACTGGATAAGCAGGGCCTCAAGGCCAAGCAGCAGGTCGATACCAAGGTCGCAGCCTTTTTCAGCCAACTGGAAGGGTTGGGGATCAAGCGCAGCGATGTTGAGGCTGGCAACCTGATGGTCTCGCCGGAATATCAGTATGGCGAAAACAAGAAGCCTGTATTGTTGGGGTATCGTGCTCAGCGGCAATTGGCGGTGAAGCTCTATCAGCTCGACAAGTTGAGCCCCCTGATGGATACCGCACTCAAAGCCGGGCTGGAGTCCGTATCCCAGATTGAGTACGGGTTGAAATCGCCGCAGGTCATCAAGGAGCAGGCCCGTCTGAATGCCGTTGAGGATGCCAAAACCAAGGCTGAATCTCTGGCCAAGGCGTTCGGGATGAAGCTTGGCAAGGTCTACAGTGTGGAGTACCGCAATGCTTCGCCCATTACCGCCTACAGCCGCAACCTGAAAGTGGTGCAGGCCATGGCGATGGCTGCACCTGCGGCGGATATGGCGGACAACAGCTATCAACAACAGCAGATCACGGTAAGTGATAATATCGAGGCTGTTTTCTTGCTGGAGTGATGCCCGTCGTTTAAGTCCAGTCATGAACAACCCCGCCATTTGCTGCGGGGTTTTTATTGCGCATCGATGCAGATATAAAAAAGCCGACGCTCGTGTTTACTTAATCGAGCGTCGGCTTTTTGTTGCGCTGGGTTTATCAGGCGGTCACAGCATCAGCCTGGGTCGCTTCAGGAGCCGGGTTGCGGATGAGGTAATCAAACGCACCCAGTGCGGCGGTGGCGCCAGCACCCATGGAGATGATGATCTGCTTGAACGGTACCGTGGTGGCATCGCCAGCGGCGTAGACGCCGGGCAGGGAGGTCGCCCCTTTGGTATCGATCTCGATCTCGCCAAAGCGGGTCAGGGCAATCTCGCTACCTTTGAGGAACTCGGTATTCGGTACCAGACCGATCTGGACGAAGATGCCCGCTACCGCCAGGTGCTTGATCTCACCGGTGGTGCGATCTTCGTAATCCATACCGACCACCTTGCTGCCATCACCGATCACTTCGGTGGTGCGCGCGCTCATGATGATGTCGATATTGCCCATGGAGCGAGCCTTCTTCTGCAGTACTTCATCGGCACGCAGGGTGTCGGCGAACTCCACCACAGTCACATGCTCGACGATGCCAGCCAAGTCGATCGCTGCCTCGATGCCGGAGTTACCGCCACCGATCACAGCTACTCGCTTGCCCTTGAAGAAGGGACCATCGCAGTGCGGGCAGTAGGCCACGCCCTTGGTGCGGTACTCGATCTCACCCGGCACGTTCAGATCACGCCAGCGGGCACCGGTAGCCAGGATCACGGCACGGCTCTTCAAGGTGGCGCCAGAGGCGAGATCCACGTTCACATATCCATCTTTGCTGATGGCGGCGGCGCGCTGCTCGGTGATCACTTCCACGCCGTACTGTTTGACGTGCTGCTCCAGGCTGGCGGCCAGTTTGGGGCCTTCGGTGTAGGGCACGGAGATAAAGTTCTCGATACCGACGGTGTCCATCACCTGACCACCGAAACGCTCGGCAACGATGGCGGTGCGAATGCCTTTACGGGCGGCATAGATGGCCGCTGCGGCGCCAGCCGGGCCACCGCCCACCACCAGTACGTCGTAGGGATCTTTCTCATTCAGCTCGGCAGCCTTGCGCTCGGCGGCACCGGTGTCGAGTTTGGCGACGATCTCTTCGAGCGAAATACGGCCCTGGCTGAACGGTTGGCCGTTCAGGTAGACATTCGGCACCGCCATGATTTGACGCTCGGCAACCTCTTCCTGGAACAGGGCGCCGTCGATCATGGTGTGAGTTATGCCGGGGTTCAGGGTCGCCATCAGGTTGAGGGCCTGTACTACGTCCGGGCAGTTGTGGCAGGAGAGGGAGATATAGGTCTCGAAGTGGAACTCACCCTTGAGATTGCGGATCTGCTCCTGCACGGCCGCATCGGCCTTGGAGGGGTGGCCGCCGCTTTGCAGTAGGGCGAGCACCAGAGAGGTAAATTCATGACCCATGGGGATGCCGGCAAAGTGAACGCGCGGGGCTTGGCCCTGCGGCGCGACACTCATGGAAGGCTTGCGAGCGGCAGTGCCAGAGGTCTGGGTGATCTTGGGGGACATCTCGGCGATCTCGCTGGCCAGTGCCAGCAGCTCTGCAGATTTGTCGCTGTCGTTGCCGGACACGCTGATCTCGATGGGATTGACGATGTACTGCAGATAGGTGTTCAGCTGTTGTTTGAGGTTGGTATCCAACATGGTCGAATTCCTTCTTGTAATGGCGAGTTGGCATTAAATGTGAGTCGGTCTGCTTTCAGGCCTATTTGGCAATGCCGGAAAGCAGACCGGCCCTTATGCGGGCCGGTCTTGGAAGCGGGAGGCTTAGATCTTGCCTACCAGATCCAGGGACGGGGCCAGAGTGGCTTCGCCTTCTTTCCATTTAGCCGGGCACACTTCACCCGGGTGGGAGGCAACGTACTGGGCTGCTTTGACTTTGCGCAGCAGTTCCAGTGCGTCACGGCCGATGCCGCCAGCGTTGATCTCGACGATCTGGATGATGCCCTGCGGGTCAATCACGAAGGTACCGCGATCAGCCAGACCGGCTTCTTCGATCATCACGCCGAAGTTGCGGGTGATGGTACCAGTCGGGTCACCAATCATCGGGTACTGGATCTTCTGAATGGTGTCAGAAGTGTCGTGCCATGCTTTGTGAGTGAAGTGGGTATCGGTAGAGACAGAGTAGATCTCAACGCCCAGCTTCTGGAATTCAGCGTAGTTGTCAGCCAGGTCGCCCAGCTCGGTCGGGCAAACGAAGGTGAAGTCAGCCGGGTAGAAGAAGACCACGGACCACTTGCCTTTCAGGTCAGCGTCAGACACCTGAACGAATTTGCCATTGTGGTAGGCGGTAGCATTGAACGGCTTGATTTCAGTGTTGATGTAGGTAGACATGTAATTGCTCCTTGGTGATGTACATATGCCGGTCTGGTGTTGAAGAGTCTTGCCAGACGAGGCGCTTAACTTTCGATGGATTCATCTTAGGGGCTTCCGCTAATCGATAAAAGCCGCAATTTTGAATTGCTTAAATCTACTTATTAGATAACTCACTATGGCTGTACCTAACATGAATATCTCTGGCCTACTGAGATAACTCTTTGTCGTGGTTCAATATCTGTGCGCTACATCGCCTTTTCAAGGCATAAGAAGGGGTGTGCAGAGCCACGATGACGCGATGAGATAAACGGTGGTGCAAACAGGTGGCGCAGGAGGTTGAGGCAGCTGCTCGCAGCGATGGGGGATGTGCTGACAAGGGGGAGAGCAGAAAACGCGGATAAAAAAATCCCGGCGCTATCGCAACGACAGGGCCGGGTCATCAAACAAGGAATGGCTATATAAACAAATGCTTTACAGCAAAGACTAACTACGGGGTGTGCAAACTTGCAGACATATGAGAGGAAGATAATGGGTGCACAATCCCTCGTCTCCCCCTCGGCAACTATTGCATGGGAGGGATAATAGTGTGACGCAGATCACAAGGCAAGTGTTTGTTGTAATTTTTCAATCAAAATGAAAGTGTTTCATCATTTCAGCTTATTTAGACGGCTGAAAACGCTTTTATTGTAATTTAATTACAGCTTGATCTATCAAAAGTCGGTAGGTGGTTCCTGCTCTTCCATCAATTCCAGCAGGTTGATGGCCACGGCAATAAAGTCCGACTCGGTGACAATACCGATTAGCTTGCGTCCTTTGAGTACCGGCAGGCAGCCATATCTGTGGCGCTGCAGGTAAAGTGCTGCCTCCTTGATGCCGGCGTGAGGATCTACGCTCGCCACTTGCCGTGTCATGATCTCGTCGAGTTGCACGCTGTCGGTAAATTCGGCTTCCCGCTCTGGGCTGATGAGCAGCAGCTTGGATTCCCGGGTGGCCAGGATATCGGTGAGAGTTACCAACCCCAGCAGGTGATGCTGCTCGTCGACGATGGGAATGTGGCGGATCCGCTCCTGCTGCATCAGGTCCATCGCCTGTTTGACACTGTTTGACGGACCCAGAGTGAAGGGGTGTTCGGTCATGATTTCGGATAGGGTCATCATGGTGGGCCTCCTTGTGTATCTGCTTTCACCCTAGCCCAGTGCCCATTGGCAAAACATGATCAGGGTCAATACAGAACATTAAAGAATCATTAACCGGAGGTGTGTCTCAATATTGCTCGCTACCCCTTGTCTCTCTTGGGTTTTTGGTCTTTTGGGTTGCCTTGGAAGATGGGGATAACTAGACTAGCCGCCGATTCCCCCCGAGGTGAAAGATGCAAGTATCCGATTTTCATTTTGATCTGCCAGACGAGCTGATTGCCCGCTATCCGATGGCAGAGCGTACTGCCAGCCGCCTGTTGCAGCTCGATGGTCAAACTGGCGCCCTGCGCCACGGTCAATTTGTGGATGTGCTGGATCAGCTCAATCCGGGTGACCTGCTGGTATTCAATAACACCCGTGTCATTCCGGCGCGCATGTTTGGCCAGAAGGCCAGCGGTGGCAAGCTGGAGGTACTGGTCGAGCGCATTCTGGACGAGCACAGCGTGCTGGCCCATGTCCGTGCCTCCAAGGCGCCCAAGCCCGGAACCCGGATGATCATGGATGGTGGCGTTGAAGCCGAGATGCGCGCCCGCCACGACGCCCTGTTCGAGATCCACTTCCTCGACCCGCGTCCGGTGCTGGAGATTTTGGAGGCCATCGGCCACATGCCGCTGCCCCCCTATATCGACCGTCCCGACGAGGATGCCGACAAGGAGCGCTACCAGACCGTTTACAATCAAAAGCCGGGCGCCGTCGCGGCTCCGACCGCCGGTCTGCACTTTGATGAGCCGCTGCTTGAGAAAATTCGGGCCAAAGGGGTTGAAACGGCCTTTGTCACCCTGCATGTAGGGGCGGGGACCTTCCAGCCGGTGCGGGTAGAGAAAATTGAAGATCACCACATGCACTCCGAGTATGCGGAAGTGCCGCAAGAGGTGGTGGATGCCATCGCGGCCACCCGTGCCCGTGGTGGTCGGGTGATCGCGGTGGGGACCACGTCGGTCCGTTCGCTGGAGAGCGCGGCCAAGGTCACCCTGGCGCAGGGCAAACCGCTAGCGCCCTTCTTTAGTGACACCGATATCTTCATCTTCCCTGGTTACCAGTTCCAGATTGTCGATGCCATGGTCACCAACTTCCATCTGCCGGAGTCGACCCTGATCATGCTGGTCAGCGCCTTCGCCGGTTATGACAACGTGATGGCGGCCTATCAGGCAGCCGTGGCCGGACAGTACCGTTTCTTCAGCTACGGGGACGCCATGTTCGTCACCCGTCGCCAGGTTGAAGCATAAGCTTCAGCTTATTTACCGGGCCGTGAGCGGCCCTCCTATTGTCAGACTGTTTATCTGACGCAGCCGAGGTAGCAATGAAATTTGAACTGAAAACCACCGACGGCCGTGCCCGTCGCGGTCAACTGGTCTTCGAACGTGGTGTGGTACAAACGCCGGCCTTTATGCCGGTCGGGACGTACGGCACCGTCAAGGGGATGACTCCGGAAGAGGTGCGTGAAACCGGTGCCCAGATCCTGCTGGGTAACACCTTTCACCTTTGGCTGCGCCCGGGTCAGGAAGTGATGCGTGCCCACGGCGATCTGCACGATTTCATGAACTGGCAGGGCCCGATCCTGACCGACTCCGGTGGTTTCCAGGTGTTCAGCCTGGGCCATATTCGCAAGATCACCGAAGCGGGCGTCCACTTCCGTCACCCCATCAATGGCGAGAAGATCTTCCTCGACCCCGAGAAGTCCATGGAGATCCAGTACGATCTGGGCTCCGATATCGTGATGATCTTCGACGAGTGCACCCCGTACCCGGCCACTTATGAAGAAGCGCGCAAGTCCATGGAGATGTCCCTGCGCTGGGGCAAGCGTTCCCGCGACAAGTTTGATGCGCTGGGCAACAAGAATGCCCTGTTCGGCATCATTCAGGGCTCGGTCTACGAAGATTTACGTGATGTCTCCCTCAAGGGGCTGCTGGAGATCGGTTTCGACGGTTATGCGGTCGGTGGTCTGGCCGTAGGTGAACCCAAAGAGGACATGCACCGCATCCTCGAGCACGTCTGCCCGAAAATTCCGGCCGACAAGCCGCGCTACCTGATGGGTGTCGGCAAGCCGGAAGATCTGGTGGAAGGGGTGCGCCGTGGTATCGACATGTTCGACTGCGTCATGCCGACTCGCAACGCCCGCAACGGCCACCTGTTCACCACCGATGGCGTAGTGAAGATCCGCAACGCCCAGCACCGCAACGACACCAGCACCCTGGATGCCGAGTGCGATTGCTACACCTGCAAGAACTACAGCCGCAGCTACCTGCACCATCTGGACAAGTGCAACGAGATCCTCGGTGCCCGTCTGAATACGATTCATAACCTGCGTTATTACCAACGTGTGATGCAGGGTTTGCGGGACGCGATCGAGCAGGGTAAATTAGACGACTTTGTAACAGAGTTTTACCGTCGGCAAGGGAAGCCTGTGCCTCCGTTAGCTGAAAATGACGTTAAATAACAACAACATATAATTTTGTTTTTTTAAATCTACATCAATAAGAGGTTGTTAAATGAGCATTATCTCCAAGGCGTATGCAGAAGGCGCAGCACCGGGTGCACAGGGTGGTGGTATGGAAATGATCATCATGCTGGCCGTATTCGGCCTGATCTTCTACTTCATGATCTATCGTCCCCAGGCCAAACGTGCCAAGGATCACCGCAATCTGATGAGCTCCTTGTCAAAGGGTGATGAAGTGCTCACTTCCGGTGGCCTGGTTGGCAAAATTGCCAAAGTGGCTGCAGACAGCGATTACCTGGTGATCGCCCTGAACGACCAGACTCAAGTCACCATCAAAAAGGACTTCGTCTCTGCCGTTCTGCCCAAGGGTTCTATCCAGTCCCTTTAATCTCCCAAGGAGCACAGCGTGTTGAATCGCTATCCGCTGTGGAAATACCTGATGGTGATCCTGGTGATCGCCATCGGTTTTCTATATGCAGCCCCCAATCTTTACGGCGAAGATCCGGCTTTGCAGGTTTCTGCCAGCCGTGGTGCCGAAGTCAAGCTAGATACTCTTGATCTGGTGAAAGAGACCCTTGATGCGGCCAAGATCCCGGTCAAACATGCTGCATTCGAGCACGGTTTTATCCTGATCCGTTTCAAGAACACCGAAGACCAGCTGAAGGCGCGCGATATCGTTGCCAACAAGCTGGGCGATAACTTCATTACCGCACTCAACCTGGCACCTTCCACTCCCGCCTGGCTCGAAGCCATCGGTGCGGCGCCTCTGAAGCTGGGTCTTGATCTGCGCGGTGGTGTGCACTTCCTGATGGAAGTGGACATGGCCGAAGCACTGACCAAGCAGCAAGAGCAGATGGTGCAGGATTTCCGCTCCGAGCTGCGCACCCAGAAGATCCGTTACTCCGGTGTGCGCCGGGTCGGTGATCAGGTGCAGGTGATCTTCCGTGACGAAGCCGATCAGGAACGTGCCGTTTCTCATCTGCGTCGTCAGAACCCTGATTTGACTTTCACTACCGAGCAGAAAGGGGATGAGTTCATCCTGCTGGCTGGTCTGAGCGAAGCCAAGATCAAGGAAGTGAAGAAGTACGCCCTCGAGCAGAACATCACCATCATCCGTAACCGGGTCAACGAACTGGGCGTGGCCGAGCCGCTGGTACAACAGCAAGGCGCCGAGCGCATTGTCGTTGAACTGCCCGGTATTCAGGATACCGCCCGCGCCAAGGAGATCCTGGGTGCAACCGCGACCCTGGAATTCCACATGGTCGATGAGACTGCCGACATCCAGGCTGCGGCCGATGGCCGTGTCCCGCCCAGCTCCAAGGTCTACAACGATCGCAATGGTCGTCCCGTGGTGCTGCAAAAGCGGGTGATCCTGACCGGTGACCACATCGTGGGTGCCCAGTCCGGTTTCGACGAGTACAGCCGTCCCCAGGTCAACATCAAGCTGGATGGCCAGGGTGGCAACAAGATGGCCAACTTTACCAAGGACAACGTCGGTAAAGGGATGGCGACCGTCTTCATCGAGTACAAGCCGGTCGGTCAACCGGGTCCGGATGGCAAGCGCAAGTTCCGCAAGCAGGAGGAGGTGATCAACGTCGCCACCATCCAGTCGCGTCTTGGCAGCCAGTTCCGTATCACAGGTATCGACAATGCCAACGAAGCCCACAACCTGGCGCTGCTGCTGCGTGCCGGTGCCTTGATCGCCCCGATCCAGATCGTGGAAGAGCGCACCATTGGCCCGAGCCTGGGTCAACAGAACATCGACAGCGGTATGGAAGCCATCGGCTGGGCCATGCTGGTGATCGTGCTGTTCATGGGGATCTACTACCGCGCGTTCGGCTGGGTTGCCAACCTGGCGCTCTGTATGAACTTGGTGTTGATTGTCGGCATCATGTCGATGATCCCTGGGGCCACCATGACATTGCCGGGTATCGCCGGTATCGTCCTGACGCTGGGTATGGCGGTGGATGCCAACGTGCTGATCTACGAGCGTATTCGTGAAGAGATCCGCAACGGTCGTGGTGTTCAGCAAGCCATCCATCTGGGCTTTGATCGGGCATTCTCCACCATCGCCGACTCCAACGTGACCTCGCTGATCACCTGCGTGATCCTGTTCGGTATCGGTACTGGCGCCATTAAGGGCTTTGCCCTGACGCTGGGCATTGGTCTGACCGCCTCCATGTTTACTGCCATCACAGTTTCCCGTGCCATTATCAACCTGGCTTGGGGTGGACGGCGTATCGACAAGCTGCCCATCTGAGGATAGAGAAATGTTTCAGATTCTACATTTTGAAAAACCGATCCCGTTTATGCGCTATGCCAAGCCGGGTGTGGTTTTCTCTTCCGTGCTGATGGTGGTAGCCCTGTTCTTCCTGTTTGATCGGGGGCTGAACTGGGGTCTGGACTTTACTGGTGGTACCACCATCGAGGTGGGATTCCAGCAGTCGGTGAGCCTGGACAAGATCCACGACGTTCTGGAAGAGCAGAAGATTGAAGGGGCCACCCTGCAACACTTTGGCTCCAGCCGTGACGTGCTGTTCCGTTTGGCGCCGAAAGAGGGGGTCAAGGTCGAGCAGCAGGGTAACGAGGTGCTGGCAGCGGCCAAGCTGCTCGATGAGGGCGCTGTACTCAAACGCGTCGAATTCGTCGGCCCTTCAGTCGGTGACGAGCTGGCTACTGACGGGGCGTTGGCGATGCTGGCCTCCATCATCTGTATCCTGATCTACGTGGCGGTGCGCTTTGAATGGCGTCTGGCCATGGGCGGCATCCTCTCGCTGGTGCATGACGTGGTGATCACCCTGGGCGTCTTTGCCTACTTCCAGTACGAGTTCGACCTGACCGTGCTGGCGGCATTGATGACCCTGGTGGGTTACTCCCTGAACGATACCATAGTGGTGTTCGACCGCTTGCGGGAGAACTTCCGCAAGGTGCGCAAAGGGGATACCGACTACATTCTCGATCTCTCCATGACCGAGACCCTGAGCCGTACCATTATCACCTCCGGGCTCACCTTCGTGGTGGTGCTGGCGCTGCTGCTCAAGGGCGGCGCGCTGATCCACGGTTTTGCCGTGGCCATGGTGATCGGTGTGGCGTTCGGTACCTACTCCTCCATCTATGTGGCGAGTGCGTTTGCCATGTTCCTCGGCGTCAAGCGCGAGCACATGCTGCCCACCCAGGTAGAGAAAGAGGGTGCGGACCAACAGGAAATCCTGCCGTAACAGTGAAGAGCGCCTCATGGCGCTCTTTTCTTATCTCTGCGTGTCGTTTGCTGACGCAGATGATTTCAACAAAAGGAGCTTGCCATGCAACACAATCCCCGTTTTTTGGCGCTGGTTGACGGGATCCGCTCCCGCATCACCGAAACCGATGTTCACCAGATCAAGCGCTGGCAGGACGAAGGGCGCACGTTTCACCTGATCGACGTGCGGGAAGAGAGCGAGTGGGCCAAAGGCCATCTGCCCGGAGCCCAATATCTGGGTCGTGGAGTGATTGAGCGGGATATCGAGACCCTGTTCCCGGATCCCGAGACCGAGCTCTACCTCTATTGTGGTGGCGGTTTTCGCTCCGTACTGGCGGCCGACAATTTGCAACAGATGGGTTATCGCAACGTAATCAGTGTTGACGGCGGTTTTCGCGGCTGGCTGGAGGCCGGATACCCTGTCGAATCCTGATTTATTTGATGGAGAGGGGCTCAGCTACATGACAAAGTGGCGGCTGACCTTTACCATATGCGGGGTCAAGCGTAAGCGTCGGAGTGTTCATTGAACGTCAGGAAAGGGATTGGATACCTCCTTGGTATCCTGTTGCTGCTACCCATGTGGGGTTGCAGCAGTAGCAGTCATGTCAACACCCCTAAGGTTCCCAAGGCGCAGCCTGCTTCACTGGTATTGGCGACCCCCCTGCAGGTCTCCTACCAAAGCGAGTTGGCGCTCGCCCGACTCGGGCAGATGCTGAGTGAAATGGAGTTGACCACGGAGCAACGGGCCGAGTTGTTCTATGAACGTGCCGTGGTGTTTGATCGCGTCGGCTTGCGTTCCCTCGCTCGTCTCGATTTCAACAGGGCCCTGCGGGAGAAACCGGATTTCGCTGAAGCCTACAACTTCATCGGTGTCTATTTGGTACAGCAGCAGAACTACGACGAAGCCTATGAGGCATTCGACTCAGCCCTCGAGCTGGCACCCGATTATGACTATGCCTACCTTAACCGCGGTATTGCCCTCTATTACGGTAATCGTCCCGAGCTGGCAGCGGCCGATATGAAGCGTTTCTACGAAGCGCAGCCGGAAGACCCTTATCGGGTGATCTGGCTCTATCTGGCCGAGCAGAAGCTCAATCCCGCTGCGGCCATGAGCCGGATGCGCGAGCGCCTCAACAAGTACGATGACGACGCCTGGAACTGGGATCTGGTTCGCCTCTATACCGGCGAGATCAACGCGTCCCAGCTGATGGGCAACGTGGTGAAAGGGGTGAAGGATAACCGGGAGCTGGCCGAGCGCCTGTGTGAAACCTATTTCTATCTGGGCAAGTTCGAGTTGGGCAAAGGCAACCGCAAGGAAGCCATCAGCTACTTCAAGCTGGCGCTCTCCAACAACGTCTATGACTTCATCGAGCACCGCTATGCTCTGCTCGAACTGGAGTTGATGGCGCGCAAACCCTTGCCGCCGGGTGCCCAGAGCAAAGGCGAACAGCCCTCCTGAATGGAGATGGCGATTACCCGGTGATAAAAAACCTCGGTATGAGGCTAATGCCAGTCAGTAAAGCCTGACTGGCATTGTTTTTATCTGCTTTTTCACACCCACTCCCGTGGCTTGGCTCCATGTCACAGTGAGCTTCGTGTCGCTAATCCACACAACCCTACCAGTTTTTCCAACTCTGCCGCCCGCCTCTGAATAATGAACGGGCACATCTGATCCATGCAGCTCAACAGATGGATGGGGCCGGCTCCGTGTGAAACCCGGTCGGCTCGTCGTATGCCTCCTGATATGGGTGATTCTCTTCCCTATCGCGGTGGGCGGCTGGTTGACTATCGCTGCTCTTGTCCGATTCCTGCCGGACTGCCTCTCTCATAATGGGTGAGGCTGACGATAGGGAGTAAATATGCGTGCTGGCCCGTGCTTTTACACTCCGTTACATCTGCTCGTCCTGTGACCGCCCCATAATGGTCCCTGGTCTCCTAACCCTGTTCGATGGGAGGTGGATCAGTAGTCGATAAAGTGGAGATCACGAGCAATTTCCTGTCAGCACGGAGGCCAGGACGGCAGATGTCACAGAGCGTATCAAGCCAGGTGATCAGACGAATGCTGGGAGCCTGCCAGCAGCAGGGGGGCGATCCCGATGCCATTCTAATGGCGGGCGGTCTCACGTCGTTCGACATCGAGCGGGAACAGGGACGGTTGCCGGCCCACAGCCACTACCGGATGCTGCAACTGATGCAGCCCTATCTGGCCAGTTTTCACGAAACCATTCTCTCCTACGACATCGGGCAGCTCTACCAGCACTATCCACCCCTTATCAGCCTGTGCCTGAATCAGCCCTCGCCGCGGGCTGCGCTTGAGGTGCTGCTGGCCTATCGCCCCATCATCGGCAGTTGTGACGAGCTGCGGGTGCTGCGGGGGGCGCAGGCCAGCCAATACCTGTATGTCAATCAGGGGCCCGCCAGCCTGGGGGCGAGTCAGGCTATCCCCAACTTCATCATGCTCTACCGAATTTTGCGAGTCTATCTGGCGGATCCCCGGGTCTCGGTGGGCTTCACGGGGCGGCCGCCACCGCGCCATCAGTTGCTGGACCAGTTCTTCGCCACCCGCTGCCGCTGGGAGCAGGGGGAAAACACCCTGACCATCGACAACGCCCAACTCGACTGTCCCAGCCAGTGCTACAACGAGCCGCTGGGTCATCTGCAATTGGCTCAGCTGGCGCAGATCTGTGCCGACATCGCCGAGCGGGCCCCCTTTGCCTGTCTGGTGGGGGAGCGGATCCGCCACAAGATCCGGGAAGGGGGGCTGGAGAGCGACGAGAGCCTGCTCAAGGAGGTGTGCACGGCCATGAATGTCAGCCGCTGGACCCTGAATCGCAAATTGCAGGGGGAGGGACGCAGCTTCTCCACCCTGCTCAGGGAGGCGAGGGTGAGCGAAGCCTGCCGCTTGCTGGGGGAGGGTGATCAACCGCTACAGAACATCAGCGATCGGGTCGGCTTCTCGTCCCAGAGCGCCTTCAACCGCTTCTTCAAGGCCAACACCCGGATGACGCCGCTGGCCTATCGCAACGCCCGCCAATAAAAACGGGACCGGCGCAAGGCCGATCCCGTGGTCGGGTCATTGCAGGGCCATTGTCGGGCAAGGCCGGGCTGGGGGCCCGGCCGTGCCTGCCTTTGTTAGCGGGTGATGGTGGTGACGCTGGCGGGATCCACCCCGGTCGGCAGTGACAGTGCCCCCGGCGTGGTGTTGCTCACCACGATCTCCTTGCTCACCGTGAAGCTGACCGGCGTGCTGGCGGAGACATCCGATGAGGGGCTGATGTAGGCGCTGTAGCGGCCCGGCTCCACGATCCACTGGTTGCTGGCCTCATCGAAGCTGGCGAGGATGCTGGCCGGAATGGTGAAGCTCAGCTGTTCGCTGGCCCCCGGTGCCAGCTGCGCCGTCTTGGCAAAGGCCTTGAGCTCGATGAGCGGTTTCTTCAGCTTGACCTCGGGGGCGGTCACATAGACCTGGGCCGCCTCCTTGCCTGCCATGGCGCCGGTATTGGTGATGGTGGCGGTCAGCACCAGGTTGCCGGCGCTGCCGTCCGCTAGGGTATTGCTGGCGATGGCGGGGCTGGTGTAGCTGAAGCTGGTGTAGGAGAGACCGAAGCCGAACGGGTAGGAGACCGCCTGCTCGAAGGTGCTGTAGTAGCGATAGCCCACGTAGATCCCTTCGTTGTAGTAGAGATCGTCCGGTTCGCCGTCCCCGTCGGTGTCCTCGCCCGGGAAGGTGCCGGCGGAGGGTACGCTGGCGTAGCTGTGCGGGAAGCTCTGGGCCAGTTTGCCGCTCGGGTTGACCGCGCCGGAGAGCACGTCCGCCACCGCGTGGCCGGTCTCCTGGCCAGCCATGTAGGCCAGCAGGATGCCATCCACCTTGTCGCTCCACTGGGCGGTATCGATGACGCCGTTGACGTTGAGCACCACCACCACCTTCTTGCCCTGGGCGTGGAAGGCGCTGCTCACCGCGTCGATGAGGGCGCGCTCGTCATCGCCGAGCAGATAGTCCCCCTTGCCACTGCTGCGATCCGCCCCTTCTCCGGCCTGGCGGCCAATGCTGATGACGGCGGCTTGCTGGGTGGCGGCCGCATTGGCGATCAGCGCCGCCAGCTCGCCGCTGATCGGCGCCTCGGCGCAGGTGTAGTAGCCCTTGGCGCCAAATTGCCCCTCGTGATAGACCTTGTTGTTCTCGTAAAAATCGCGGTAGTAGCTCTGCAACGCCTCGTTGACCGGGAAGCGTGCTGCCAGTCCCTGCGCGATGGTGGTGGTGCTGGCGGCGTTCACATCCCCGCTGCCGGTGCCGCCCTTGTAGGTGTTGATCTGATTGATGCCGAAGCTGGCCAGGGTGCTGCTTGCCGCCAGCGGCAGGGCCGCGGCCTCGTTGCGCAGCAGCACCATGCTCTCGGCGCCGGCCTGACGGGCCAGTTTGGCATGGGCGGTCAGATCCGGGCTGTTGCTGATGGCCAACTGGCTGTAAGAGGGGCTCTTCATCACCAGGGTCAGGATGTGGATGGCGGCCTCGTTCACCTTGGCCTCGTCGAGATCGCCGTGCGCGATGGATTGCTGCAACTGCTCCTTGACGTTGCCCGGCTCGATCAAATCTTGCCCCGCCAGCACCTGCTTGTAGGCGTTGTTGGCCACGTCGCCGGCAAACCAGTCGGACATGACTAGGCCGTCAAACTTCCACTCGCCGCGCAGAAGGTCGGTCACCGCATCCTTGCGCTCGTTGACATAGGTGCCGTTGACCTTGTTGTAGGAGGTCATCACCGCCCAGGGCTGGGCCTCGTCTACCGCTATCTGGAAGCCGCGCAGGTAGATCTCGCGGAAGGTTCTCGGTTCGCCGATGTCGTTGATTTGGTTGCGGTTGGTCTCGGAGTTGTTGCCGAAGTAGTGCTTGATGGTGGTGCCCACCCCGTTGCTCTCCACCCCGTTGACCATGGCGGCGCCGATTTTGCCGGTCAGCAGGGGATCTTCCGAGTAGTACTCGAAGTTGCGGCCATTGAGCGGGTTGCGCTGGATGTTCATGCCCGGAGCCAGCAGGATGTCGACCCCGTACTGGCGCACCTCGTCCCCCATGGCTTCGCCGACGGCCTTGACCAGCTTGACGTCCCAGCTGGAGGCGAGCAGCGAGCCGATGGGCCAGGCGGTAGCGTAGTAGCTGGCGCTGTCACCGTCGCGGTTGGCGTTGATCCGCACCCCGGCCGGCCCGTCCGCCAGTTTGAGGGCCGGAATGTCGATGCCGTCCGCGCTGCGCAGCACGCCGTTGATGTAACCCGCCACGCCGGGCACGTCCTGCTTGACGTTGATGGCGCCGTTGGCACTGCCGTAACCGGGGCCGGAGAGCAGGTCCAGCTTCTCGCTCAGGGTCAGCTTGGCCACCATGGCCTCGGCCTGGCCGCGGTAATAGGCATCGTCCTTGACCAGGGGATCCGAGTCATTCTGGTTGCAACCGACCAGCAGGCCGGCCAGCGCCAGGCTGACACCCAGTGAAACCGCTTTCAATTTTGTGGTGATAGGCATGAAGACGTCCTCGTAACTGTCTGAATAAAAATACAAAGGAGATATCGACACCGGGCGCAAGGCATCCGCCCGGGCTGGGCCGCTCTGCTGGCGGCTGCCATTGGATATCGCAAGGAAGGCCGAACGGGCCGGTGGGCCGGCGTTTGGCTGCAGGCAGGTTAACAAGCCGGGCGATGGCTGCCTTGCCCCGAGGGAGCGAGAAATGTGCCGGCGGGAGCAAGGGGGCCGAGTTGTGAGCAAGGTCGCATCGAAAGGCGGTGCCAAAGCAAAGGTGGGGGTGGCAAGAGGGGAAAGGGCAGGGGAGAAGGAGGGAAAACGGATGGCCTGACGGCCAATGAGGATGGCTGCGATCAACACGCGAGGGGGCCGGCGGCCCCCTCGAAGATCAGCTGATATGCCCGGGCAATGGCCCGGGACGGCTCACTTGGGCTGTTTGAGGGCCCCGGCGAGTTCAATCTGTACCTTGACCCCCTCCTGCTTGAGCGCCGTGGCGACGGCGTTCAGATCGGTGCCCGGCTTGGCTTCCAGCAGGGCGATGCCGCCGCTGCTCTGCTTGAAGCGCAGGCCGTGCCGGCTGGCCAGCGCGCTGGCCTGGTTGTCATCGGCTTCCACCAGCAGGGTGCCGCTGACGGTGAGCTCGGGGCTGGCGGCCCCCTGCATCAGCACATCGCCACGGTGCAGGGTCTGCAGCGGTTCCTTGCCATCGAGACTGCGGGTGGTTCGCGACTTGCTGCCATGGTCGGGGATGAGGTAAGTCTGGCCATTTACCTCTATAGTGCGGTACTGCTTGCCCTCCAGAGTCACGGCTTCTGCCGCCACAGCATTAAGGGCGAGGGGGGCCAACAGGCTGGCCAGCAGTAAGGTAACCGGTTTGTTCATGATAAAACTCCTCGCTTGTTAGCTGTGGTTGGCGTCGTGACCCAGGATCCGCAAGGACCACTCGATCAGCTTGCCTGGCTGGCGGTTGTTGCGCTCGGTCAGGGTGGTGCGCTCACGGGTCTCGCGATTGAGCAGAGAGACCTGACGGGTACCGTTGGCAACGTCGGTTACCTCCAGTCGCCATGTGCCTTGCGCCGATTCGCCGTAGAACTTGTTGGATAGCATCCGCATGTCGCGCAATCCCTTGGTACGCACATAACCCAGCTTTTGCAGATCGAGCGACTGGCCAACCAGGCTGTTGAGCGGGTTCAGCAGTATGCTGCGGGTACCGGCGGGGGAAACCAGTTCGATCAGCAGATCGGGCAGGCGCTGATGATCCAGACTCACCATCACCTGAACCGCTTCTACCGTCAATGGTGTGGCAATGCGGGTTGTCGAGCTGGTCGGGCTGTTGCCTACATCCGGGATAGTGGCGGCACTGCCGGTGACATTGATCTTCTGCCATGGCAGCTGTACCAGCGGGGGGAGGGGCTGGTGATTGGCTGCCAGCTCAAGGGCCTTGTTGACGTCGATCAGACCAAAACCGTAAGTCGGGCTGAACCACATGCCGGCGGCATTGCGCTCCCACCCTTCCAGCCCTTTCATATCACGCACCTTGCCGGTGCTGCTGGTGTAGCTGACCATCACAGGTTTCTGTGTGGCATCGACCCGGGTTGCGCTGCGCGCCAGCAGATCCCGCAGGTCACGTACCGACAGATCCGGGTAGGCGGACATCAGCAGCGCCATGGCGCCGGAGGTGCTGGGGGTGGCGGAGGAGGTGCCGTTCATCACACCGTTGTAGTCGCAGCTGGCATCCAGTTGCGGGTTGCCGTGCAGCCGGTTGGTGCTGGGATCGTCGGTGCGGTTGTAACCCATGTCGCAACCGGGTAGATCCGTGGTGACCATGGCGGGGGAGTCGGTGCCATATTCGCCACCGGTGGCGCTCAGGAAGACGTTGCTGCCGACGCTGGAGTAGGAGGATCTGACACCATCTGCGTTGAGCGCACTTACCACCAGGTTCCAGAAGTTACTGTTCGAGGGGTCGATATTGCTGTTTTCAAACGGCAATTTGGGGCCGCTGCCGGTGCGGTTCAGCACATAGCCACCTGCCGCTATTCTGTTGAAGCCGTTGCCGGCAGCCTTGATATAGGCCGCCCCTTGCCGCTTGAGGGTCTGTTGTTCGAACAGACGATCGAGTTGCACCTGATCGAGATCGTTGGCCGGACGGGGATCCACTAGGCTCATGCCGTAGCTCTGGTTGAAGACCCGATTGTCGCTGCTGGCCTCGCTGTCGCCAAGGGCGTAGAGCCAATCCTGCTGCAGCTGTTCACTCTCGTCATCAAGCAGATTGAATCCCTGCAACTGGGCGCGGGGGGCGATCCCCTTGGTGCCTATGGTGTTGTCCACCGCGGCGATAATGCCCGCCACCGAGGTGCCATGGGCGGTATCCGGATTGGTCGGGGTCGGGTCATCGCTGCCGGTTACCACATTTTTTGAACCCGGACGCACGTTGTCCGCCAAATCCGGGTGGCCGATGGCCAAGCCATCATCCACTACCGCGATATTTATACCCTGTCCCAGCACGCCGGTACGGTGTGCCCACCAGAGGTTGAGGTCATTGCCTGCGATTCCTGCCCTGGCACTGAATCCATCCTGGCCGCTGTTGAGCAGATACCACTGTTGCTCCTGCAGGGGATTGGCACCTGGCAGGCAGCGCTCGGTGCTGCTGCGTCCGATATCCATGCCGCTCTCCTTGCCGGTGAGCGGCGCACAACCTTCATTTGCCTGAACGAGCGCACTGGGCAGGGTCGACAGCAGTGCTGTGATCGCCAGTGCTAACGATGTTTGCTTCATTATTTTTTTAACTCCATCTTGGATCGCACCATCCTGAGTGCGACGGAAATCTATACACGGGTGGAGGGGGTTCAAAAAGAGCCATTTTCAAAAAACGCAATGAGGTTCAAAGAAATCCGATCTGGTTTATGGTAGGTATTCCAATGACGCTGGTTATGTGTTTTATTGAGAATGGTTCTCACCGCCCACTACTGATCTTTTTATCTGTAATTCACTCCTCTCGCGACTCTCCTTCGCCGCAGCCATCTCGATTCGGGGCAATCCCGAGGGGAGCTCGTGCGCTCTTGGAAATAAACGGCATGGTGGTGTGTGCCAATGTGAGTGCTGGTATGCGTTCGGGTGAGCCTGCAAGGGTGATGAGGTGGGACCAGAGGTTTATTGCTTGGCGGTAGTGGATGGCTCTGTTATGGTAATTTAAATAGCCGTTTGGATGGCTGGATTGCTGCGGTTTAAGGGGCTTAATCTCTGAGAGCCACCCCGCCGCAGTCCCATAGCTTGATGCGTACCTGACAGGGAGTCCCTATGCCGTTTCGTTCCTTCTTATCTTCTCCTTTGACTGCTTCCTTGCGCGCCACTGCTGGCGCCAGCACCTTTATTGCCGCGATGGCGGTCGGGAGCCTCTCTTTTTCCGCGGTTGCCGCCGATGCGCCCTTGCCGACCAAACAGGAGATCGTGATTGGTACTACGGTGGGGGATTTCGCCGACATGGTAACCGACTCCATCAAGCCGCAGCTGGAGGCCAAGGGGTACAAGGTCAAGCTGGTGGAGTTCACCGACTATGTGACCCCCAATATTGCTCTGGCTGACGGATCACTGGATGTGAACTGCTTCCAGCACAAACCCTATCTGGAGAGTTTTGCCAAAGATCGCGACTTGTCGCTGGCGCCCATTACCCAGGTGCCAACCGGCCCTATGGGGCTCTATTCCGGCAAGCTGGCGGCACTCGACAAGGTGAAAAAGGGGAGCACGGTGGCCATCCCCAACGATCCCACCAATCAGGCCAGGGCGCTGTTGATGCTGCAGGATCTTGGTTGGCTCACTCTCAAGGAGGGGATAAACCCGCTCAAGGCGAGCGAGTTTGATGTGGTGAACAATCCGCACAATCTCAAGCTGGTGTTGCTGGAGGCGGCGCAACTGCCACGCTCGCGCGAGGATGTGGATTTCTCGGTGATCAACGGTAATTTTGCCGCCTCCAGCGGTATCCCGTTTAGTGAAGGACTGTTTCTGGAGCGCAGCTACGATTTCATCAACTGGGTGGTGGTGAAAAGCGCAGATGCGGATCAGCCGTTTGCCAAAGATGTGGCGGCGGCCTACAACTCGGCGGCTTTCAAAGCCTATGCAGCCAAGCGTTTCGTCGGCTACAAGTACCCGCAAGGGTGGGGCGGCTAACTGTCGTGAACGTGGCCCGGCTATACAACGAAAAACGCCCCGAATTCGGGGCGTTTTTTATGGTATCAAGCCATTAACGGGCGCTTCACTGGTTGCGATAGAAGCGGTTCAGCTCGTTCATCACCTGGATCATGGCGCCCATATCCGGGGTGCCGTGCTTGATCGGGCGATAGCTGTTGCGCTCCAGCAGTTCGAAGTCACCCTGCTTGTTGAAGTGGGTGATGGTGTCCCCTTCATAGATGGCGAAGTCGTTCTGATCCCCGGCCAGCAGCCAGTTGCGCGGGCTGGTATCAAACAGCGAGCGGCCAACGCTGTAATCGCGCGTCGGATTGCGCACGCCCAGCATCCCCTGCATCAGGGTCGGCGCCAGATCGAAATGGCTGCTCGGTTGTTCCCGAACGTCACTGCCGCGCCCCGGCCAGGCCAGTACCAGCGGTACCTGCACCTGATAGGGTGAGTAGTTGCTGCCTGCGCCCCAGCTGTTGCTGCGGGTGTCGTTGAACTCCTGACCGTGGTTGGAGGTGATGACGACGATGGTGTTGCTGTCCATCCCCTGCGACTGCAATTTGGTCAGCATCTGCTCAAGCAACTGGTCGGTATAGAAGACCGAGTTCTTGTAGCGGTTCTCCAGTTTTTGCAGGTTCTCCGCCCGATAGGCGGTCGCCGGATTGAAGTTGGCGAGCTCCGGTTGGAACGGCCCCTTCATGGTGGCGGGCAATTGGTAGTCGCCGGGGCTCGAGAGATAGACCAGCGAGAACCAGGGACGCTCGGGAGAGCGCTTCTCCAGCCACTGTTGCCAGTCGGTCAGCAGCTTGCCGTCGTCACTCTGTTCGGAGACAAACACCTGTTTGCGTAGACCGGCGAGGATGCTCTTGCGATACTTCTGGGCATCTTCCATCGCGCCGAACAGCCCGAACTGGTAATCCTGGCGCAGCATCTCGTCGAACAGCACCGGCGGACGCTTGTCGCTGCTGATGTCCTTGTAGTAGTGACCGGGCAACCCGTAGAAGAGGCTGAACATGCCCATCAGGTCGTCGTTGCCGCCACTCAGGTGATTGCGGAACGTCAGATGCTGATCCGCATAGCGCTGCAGATTGGGCATGTTGATGTTGTTGAGCATGTCAAAGCGCAGCGAATCGACCACCACAATCAGCAGATTGTTGTGAGTCAGGGGGGCGTTGACGTTGAGCGGGCGCAGCGGATAGTGCATCCGGCTGTCGCTGTTATCCCCCTGGGAAGCAGCCTGCTTCTCGTACTGATCCAGATCCAGCCAGCCATGTTTGGCCAGGAAGGAGCGGGCCGTCATAGGGTAGGAGAGGGGGAAGTTGGCTCTCTGCATGGTGATCGGCTGATAGAGGGTCGCATCGGCCCAGCTGTTGACCACGTGGGTCAGAATAAAGCAGATCAGCAGGGCCAGTCCCACCTGATTGCCGTACTGGCGGCGCTTGCGCTTGTTGATCTTGCGCCAGACATAGGCCGACAGCAGCAGTTGCAGCAGGAAGATGGTGGGCACGGCAACGAAGATGATGCTCCAGATTGAGCCCTCTTCGGTTTGCGCCTGATCCAGCAGCAACTGCCATACCTGACTGTTGAGGTGGAACTTGAACAGCCGGAATACCTGGGTGTCGATTAGCAGCAGCACCAGCGCCAGGGTGGCGATGATGGCCGAGATGAACCGCAGCGGTTTCTCTTTGGGCAGCACGAAGCTGAGCGGGAAGATCGTCAACAGGTAGGTGACAAAACTCAGAAACGAGAAGTGGCCAATCCAGCTTACAACGAGATAGATCACGCCAAGCGTGGTCGATGGCCAGCTGATGGCACCCAGATAACGGGTGGCGATGAGCATGGCCAGAATAATGTTGAAGAAGGAGAACCAATGCCCCCAGGTGATCAGGCGAGAGACATTATCACGATAGGGGTTACCGGTTTCGACCATAGTGATCCATCTGCGTTGAGAAACGTCAAATCAACAGAGTCGGGGACTCAGTGTGCGTCGTGGCGATTATCGACCGATGCGGTCAGGGCCTGGACAAACTTTTCAGTGATGGCCTGGCGCTGGGCCGGTGCCATACCGTTGATGATATTGGTGGTCAGATTGCCAAGCACCATAAGGCTGAGATCCACCGGCGCTTTATGCTTTTCCAGCGCGGTGATCAGGTCGTTCATCAGGGCGTCAAATTGCTCGTTATTGTACTTTGATACGATAGGCATAATCTTCAGTTCATCTCGGTTCAAAGCGCCTTATAATACTTCACCCTTTCGGCTAACACTATGGCTTTGTGACATGAGTCTCGATATTGACAAGATCATTCTTCACTCCTTGCGCCAGGGCGGCGATGGTCAACCCCACGCCGATACCCGCAGCCAGACCCTGCCCCCTGATGAGGCGGTACAGGGACTGATGGCGGAACTGCATCGGATCTACAACGGCAAGGGCGGCAAGGGCTTTGGCTTCTTTGCCGACCCCGAGGCCGCCGTCGCCGAGCTGGCCGACGGTGAAGAGGCTCCCAAGCAGCCTTCACCCGCGTTTCGTATCGCCCTCGAACAGCTGCTCGACGAGCAGACCGAATTCGTTCCCTTCTCGGTCACCGTGACCCAGATGCTGGTCAAGCAGCTGGTGGAGCACGCCCTCGATGAGCAAGGGGTGCTGCTGTTTGCCAAGTACAACTATGTGGGGGTTGATTACCTGATGATCGCTCTGTTGGAAGGCAAGGAGAGCGTCACCGTCAGCGAAGCGCTGGAATTGCGCCACATCCAGTATCTGGATATCGGCAAACTCAATCTGGTGGCTCGCATCGATTTGACCGAATGGAAAACCCAACCGGATTCGCGCCGCTATATCACCTTCAGCAAGGGGCGTATCGGTCGCAAACTGGGCGACTTCTTTATGGATCTGCTGGGGGCCCGCGAGGGGATGGATGCCAAGGTGCAAAATAAAGGCTTGCTGCAGGCGGTAGAAGATTATTGCGACAGTCGCCAGCTCGAACCGACCGAGCGCAATGACTATAAAAAGCAGGTCTTCAAATATTGCACCGAACAGGCGAGTGCCGGTGAAGAGATCGAAATCAAGGAGCTGTCTGCAGAATTGCCCGGCGACGGTGACCTCGATTTTTACAGCTTTATCGGTCAGGAGTATGAGCTGGAAGAGCGTTTCCCGGCGGATCGCTCTACCCTGCGTGGTTTGACCAAGTTTGTTGGCTCCGGCGGCGGTCTGACTCTGAGTTTTGAGCAGAAGCTGTTGAACAGCCGGATCTTTTACGATCCCCAGACCGACACCCTGACCATCAAGGGTGTGCCGCCCAATCTCAAGGATCAGCTGCTGCGCCAGTCATAATGTGATCCGGCCTTCATTTTTGGCAAAAAGACACCGCAGTTCGCTGCGGTGTCTTTTTATTTAATGGGGCAGGGGGTAGCGAAAGCAACTCGGTGCTTTGTTAACAAATTAAACAGAATTATCCATGTGAAAGGGTTTTCAATGAGGTGAAAACCCTTTCATTCATGTCTTTTTATTTCTATTTGGTAATTAAATTTCTTGTGTTGGCGAGAAATATGCCAATAAATGGCGCTAACCCCCTGAAATAAGAAAATGTTTTCAAAACTTTCTGGAAGGAAATACGTAATTGCATTTCAAAAATGCGAGTTGCGTCATGTGAGCCGTTTGCCGCTTGGGATAATATTCATCTCGCACACAATGCTCTTACAGCGCGGAACTAATACAAGGAAAGGCTCATGAAAAAGAAATTGCTGTCATCCCTGATCGGTCTGGCCACTCTTGGCGTCGCTTGCTCTGCTACTGCTGCCATCGATGAAGGCCAGCTGACCATCTGGATCAACGGTGACAAGGGATACAACGGTCTGGCTGAAGTGGGTAAGAAGTTTGAAGCAGAAACCGGCATCAAGGTTACTGTGGCTCACCCGGATCAGGTTGAAGTGAAATTCCAGCAAGCCGCCGCCACTGGCAACGGCCCGGACATCTTCTTCTGGGCTCACGACCGTTACGGTGAGTGGGTCAAAGCCGGTTTGCTGGTTCCGGTAACGCCGAACGCTGCCACCAAAGGCAAATTTGAACAGCTGGCATGGGATGCCATGACTGTTGATGGCAAAACCTATGGCTACCCGGTTGCCATGGAAGCAGTCAGCCTGATCTATAACAAGGACCTGCTGCCCGAGCCGCCGAAAACCTTCGAAGAGATCGCCAAGATTGACGAGACTCTGAAGAAAAACGGCAAGCGCGCCATCATGTGGGCTTATGACACCCCGTACTTTAGCTATCCGCTGGTGGCTGCCAACGGTGGTTACGCCTTCAAGAAAACCGCTACCGGTTATGACGTCAAAGATACCGGCGTGAACAACGCAGGTGCCAAGATGGGCGTGGGCTACATCTCCGAGATGATCAAGTCCGGTCACCTGGAAAAAGGCATCGACTACGGTGTGATGGACGCCAAGTTCAACAAGGGCGAAGTGGCCATGATGATCAATGGTCCCTGGGCCTGGAGCAACCTGGACAAGAGCGGCATCAAGTACGGCGTAGCGCCGCTGCCGACCCTGAACGGCAAGCCGGCCAAAGCCTTCGTTGGCGTACTGGGTGCCACCATCAACGCTGCCAGCCCGAACAAGGATCTGGCTATCGAGTTCCTGGAAAACTACCTGCTGACCGATGCCGGTCTGGCGCCGGTTAACGCCGACAAGCCGCTGGGTGCTGTTGCGCTGAAATCCTTCCAGAAGACCCTGGAATCCGATCCGCACATCAAGGCCACCATGCTGAACGCCCAGGCTGGCGAGCCGATGCCATCCGTTCCCGAGATGAGCCGTTTCTGGTCTTCCTTCGAAACTGCCCTCAAGAACGTGACCTCCGGTCGTCAGGGTGTTGACGAAGCACTGGATACCGCTGCCAAGCGTATCGTTCAGTAAGCACGCACTACCCGGGAGGCCGTCATGGCCTCCCACTCTCTCAAATCTCTCTTGGCGTTATAAAGGTTAATTGGCATGGAAGTAGTACCTTCTGTTGAGTCCTATGCCGGTCCGAAGGATAAGCACACCTGGCTTAAGTGGACCATAGCGGCCCTGGTTGCCATCCTCAACGGCTACGCAGCCGTGATGATGTACGCCAGTGGCGAGTGGGTATTCGCGCTGCTGGATCTGGTGGTGGTTTCCGTCGGTCTGTATGTCTTCATGAACAAGAAGACCTATGCCCATCGCTACATCTTTCCGGGTGTTGCGGGCATGGTTGTGTTTATCATCTTCCCTCTTGCCTACACCATTGGCATTGCCTTCACCAACTATTCGGGGTCCAACTTGCTCTCCGTGGAGCAGGCGCGGGACTACCACCTGAAGAAAACCTACAAGGTGGCGGGCGGTGAATTCGATTTTACCCTGCTGGGTGGCGACAATGGCCAGTTCCAGCTGCTGCTGACACAGGATGATCAATCCTTTATCAGCCAACCTGTTTCCCTGATGACCAACAAGGCCCGTGAGCTGGCGTCCCGCGAGGGCCGTGTGCAGAACACCCAGCAAGTGGTCGAGCTGCAGCCCTTCACTGGCGAAGCGGCCAGCAAGGCCGCACCGATCCGCGCCATTGTTGAGCATCGTACTCACCTGAGTGACCTTGACCTGGTGCTGCCGGATGGCGGTACCCACCTGACCCTGAGCAGTCTGCGCAAGTTTGCCGCCCAGAAGCAGCACTACACCCGTCTGATGGATGGTGCCGTGCTCAAGTCCGGCGTGGTGATCAAAGACAGCAACCTGCTGCGTGATACCCAGAATGGCGAGCTGATGCTGCCCAATGGCGAGACCGGCTTCTATCAGTACATCGACGAACAGGGTCAGTTTGTCGGCAAGGGTATTGCTCCGGGCTTTGTGGTGAGCGTCGGTTGGAAGAACTTCGCGCGCATCGTCACCGATCCGGGCATCCAGTCACCCTTCCTGCAGATCTTCATCTGGACCGTGATCTTCTCAACCTGCTCCGTCGCTTTCACCTTGGCTATCGGCATGGTGCTGGCCTGTCTGGTGCAGTGGGAAGAGCTCAAGGGGCGCGGTTTCTATCGGGTCATGTTGATCCTGCCCTACGCGATTCCGGCGTTTATCTCCATCCTGGTGTTCAAGGGGTTGTTCAACCAGAACTTCGGTGAGATCAACATGTTCCTGGAAGCGGCGTTTGGCATCAAGCCGGACTGGTATACCAACCCCTTCCTGGCCAAGGTGATGATCCTGATTGTCAACACCTGGCTCGGCTACCCCTACATGATGATCCTCTGCATGGGCCTGCTCAAAGCCATTCCGGAAGATCTCTATGAAGCGTCCGCCATGGACGGTGCCGGCCCGGTACAGAACTTCTTCAAGATCACCGTGCCGCTGCTGATGAAGCCGCTGACACCGCTGTTGATTGCCTCGTTCGCCTTCAACTTCAACAACTTCGTGCTTATCCAGTTGTTGACCAACGGTGCGCCCGACATCATCGGCGCCAGCACCCCGGCCGGTACCACCGACTTGCTGGTGAGTTATACCTACCGGATTGCGTTCCAGGGATCGGGTGGTCAGGACTACGGTCTGGCCAGTGCCATCGCCACAGCTATCTTCCTCATCGTGGGTGCGCTGGCGCTGCTCAACCTGAAATTGTCCAAAGCCGACAAGCAGCTGTAAGGAGGCTTCAACATGGCAATCGTACAACCCAAATCAGTCAAATACCGGGTGTGGGCAACCCACCTGGTCATGTGGGGCTTCCTGGCGCTGATCATCTTCCCGTTGATCATGGTTATCGCCATCTCGTTCCGTAACGGTAACTTCGCGGTAGGGGAGATCATCCCCTCCAATCCGACGCTGGATCACTGGAAGCTGGCGCTGGGCATGTCCATCACCAACGCCGACGGCAGCATCACGCCGCCGCCGTTCCCGGTGCTGACCTGGTTGTGGAACTCCATCAAGATCGCCGGCATCACTGCCCTGATGATCGTGACGCTCTCCACCACCTGTGCTTACGCCTTTGCCCGCCTGCGTTTTCGTGGCAAGTCCACCATCCTGCAGGGCATGCTGATTTTCCAGATGTTCCCGGCGGTGCTGGCACTGGTAGCCATCTACGCGCTCTTTAACAAGATTGGTGACTACATCCCCTGGCTCGGTCTCAACACCCACGGTGGCCTGATCCTGGCGTACATGGGTGGTATCGCCCTGCACGTCTGGACCATCAAGGGCTACTTCGAGACCATCGACTCCTCTCTGGAGGAGGCGGCGGCCATCGACGGGGCGACCCCGTGGCAGGCATTCCGTCTGATCCTGTTGCCTCTGTCGGTGCCCATCCTGGCGGTAGTGTTTATTCTGGCCTTTATCGGTTCCATTACCGAGGTGCCCATGGCCTCCATCCTGCTGCAGGATGTGAACAATCTGACCCTGGCGGTCGGGGCTCAGCAGTACCTCTATCCGCAGAACTATCTGTGGGGTGATTTCGCGGCGGCCGCAGTGCTCTCCGGTTTCCCCATCACTGTGGTGTTCCTGCTGGCACAGCGCTGGTTGGTTGGCGGTCTGACTGCTGGTGGTGTGAAAGGTTAAGTTTATGGCCGGGGGAGCTGACTCCCCCCGCTATCACGATTTGCAAAGATTCAAGAGCGGAGCTCGTCATGGCTGAAGTAGTACTCAACAACGTTCGCAAAAATTACGATCCGGCTGTTCACAAGGACACCCTGCGCAACATCAACCTCTCCATCAAGGAAGGGGAGTTCATTGTCTTCGTCGGCCCGTCCGGCTGTGGCAAATCCACCCTGCTGCGGATGATCGCGGGTCTGGAAGACATCACCAGCGGTGAGCTGACCATCGGCGGTCGCTACATGAACGATGTGCCGCCGGTAGAGCGCAACGTCGGCATGGTGTTCCAGTCCTACGCCCTCTATCCCCACATGAACATCTACGAGAACATGGCCTTTGGTCTGAAGCTCAAGAAGATGGACAAAGAGAATATCCACAAGCGGGTGATGCGCGCCGCCGAGATCCTGGGTCTTGAGCCGCTGCTGGACAGAAAGCCCAAGGCGCTCTCCGGTGGTCAGCGTCAGCGTGTCGCCATCGGTCGCTCCATCGTGCAGCAGCCGCAGGTGTTCCTGTTTGACGAGCCGCTCTCCAACCTGGATGCCGCGCTGCGGGTCAAGATGCGGATCGAGATCGCCAAGCTGCACAAGGAGCTTAACTCCACCATCATCTACGTGACCCACGATCAGGTGGAAGCGATGACTCTGGCCGACAAGATTGTTGTGCTGAGCCCGCTCAAGGCCGAAGCTGCCACCAACCTGGAACAGTTCGGTTCACCGCTGGATCTCTACCACAACCCGGACAACAAGTTCGTGGCGGGCTTTATCGGCTCTCCCAAGATGAACTTCCTGGCGGGCGAGTTGCTGGAGATTGGCGAGCAGGAGTGCCTGGTCAAGTTGACCTCTGGCGATACCGTGCGTGCCCGGGTCGATGCCCGCAGTGGCGCTGTGGGTGACAAGGTGGAGCTGGGCATTCGCCCCGAGCACCTGATGCCGCTGGATCACCCCCATGCACACAGCAAGGTGAGCGGGATCGTGCAGGTGGCCGAGCACCTGGGTGCCGAGTCCTTCGTTTATATGGATGTGGATGGTCACGACTTTACCGTCAAGGCCACCTCGGATGTGGATGTGGCGACCGGTCAAACCTACAGCGTGGGTATCCCGGCCGAAGCCTGCTACCTGTTCGATGCCAAGGAGCAGGCGTTCCCCCGTACTGCCAAATATATCCGTACCTGATTTTTTGTTGTGCCGGTTTTCCTTTCTTAATAATCAATGCCTTTTTGCCGGTCGTCAGACCGGCTTTTTATTGCCTGCGATTTGAACATGCAGATAGGCAAGGTAACCCGGTTCAAGCCTCGAGTTCGGCGGTAATATCGGGCACAAAGGTCTGGCTGGCCAGCGGCGGGCGCTCATACCCTTCGGTCTTGATGGGGGGGAGCTTGATAGGCTCGTAGTGGATCGCCTCGTAGGGCACCTTGCTCAGCAGATGTGCAATGCAGTTGAGGCGAGCACGGCGTTTGTCGTCCGCCTCCACCACGAACCAGGGGCAATCCTCGGTGTCGGTGTAGGTGAACATGTCATCCTTGGCGCGGGAGTACTCCACCCAGCGCGAGCGGGACTGCAAATCCATCAGGCTGAACTTCCAGCGCTTGATGGGGGTGTTGATCCGCTCCTTGAAGCGCTTCTCCTGCTCCTCGTCGCTGACCGAGAACCAGTATTTGATCAAGGTGATGCCGGAGCGGATCAGCATCCGCTCAAACTCGGGGCAGGCGCGCAGAAACTCGCGATACTCGGCGTCGCTGCAAAATCCCATCACTCGCTCGACTCCGGCCCGGTTGTACCAGGATCGGTCAAACAGCACCATCTCGCCAGCGGCGGGCAGGTGGGCCACATAACGCTGAAAGTACCACTGGGAGCGCTCTCGATCGGAGGGGGCGGGCAGCGCCGTGACCCGGCAGACCCGGGGGTTGAGCGGTTCGGTGATCGCCTTGATGACGCCCCCTTTACCGGCGGCGTCCCGTCCTTCGAACAGTACCACTACCTTTAACCCCTCCTGCTTGACCCACTCCTGCAGCTTGACCAGCTCCTCCTGCAGATGGGCAAGGTGGTGCTCGTAGCACTTCTTGTCCAGACGTGGCCGCTTCTTGCTCTTCTCCTTCGCCATGGGCTTCTCCTTTTGGCATCCTTTCATGGGTGACTTCTTTGAGTCACTGCCAGCTTGCACCAGGGAGGCGTCACCTGCCAAGGGGGACGTGATACACTGCCCGCCCATCGCTGGCAACAGGAGATAACATGAAGCATTTTATGGAGATAGCGGGCCGCCGGATGGCCTATCTGGATGAAGGGCAAGGGCCGGTACTGCTGTTTGGCCACAGCTATCTGTGGGACAGCGCCATGTGGGCGCCGCAAATCGAGGCGCTCAAGGGCAGCTATCGCTGCATCGTTCCCGAGCTGTGGGGCCACGGTGATTCTGATCTGCTCCCCGAAGGTGCCTGCACGCTGGCAACCCTGGCGCGGGATCACCTGGCGCTGCTCGATGCCCTCGGCATTGAGGAGTTCGTGTTGGTGGGCCTCTCCATCGGTGGCATGTGGGGTGTGGAGCTGGCGCGCATGGTGCCAAACCGCCTCAAGGGTCTGGTGCTGATGGATAGTTTTGTCGGCCTCGAGCCGCAGATCACTTGCGAGCGCTACCTTGGCATGCTGGCGATGATCGAGCAGCTCGGCACCGTGCCGGCGCCCATCATCGAACAGGTGGCGCCGATCTTCTTTGCCAACCAGCCCGATGCCGACTTGCTGGCCGATTTCAAGGCGCGTCTGGCCGCTTGGCCAAATGAGAAGATCGCCGCCATGGTGGCGGTGGGCCGCAGCTTTGTGACCCGCGAAGATCGCATCGAATGGCTGGAGGAGATCACCACTCCCGCCTTGGTTATGACCGGCTGCGAGGACAAGGCGCGTCCGGTGCTGGAGGGCTATCTGATGGCCGAGATGCTGGGTTGCCCGTTCAGGGAGATCCCGATGGCTGGCCACATCTCGTCGCTGGAAAATCCGGCCTTCGTCAATCAGCAACTGACCGAGTTTCTGGCGGCGCTGTAAGCCTGAATTGGCAGCTTGAGCAGGCTGTACTACCAGCCTGATGGTCGTGAAAAAGGGAGCCGAGGGCTCCCTTTTGTTTGGTCGTGTCTCACGGTTCAAGACTCATAACCGTTACCAGATATAGCCCAGCGCAAAACCCGCATAGAGCTCGCCATCGTGCTGGACGATGGGGCTGTTTTTGATGTCCCGATCATACCATTCGTAGTTCATGGCAAACATGCCAATCCAGTTGGGGCTGAAGCGGTAGCTGGTGATGAGGGCCGCCATCGGGGATAGGGTGGTACCGGTATCCCAAGCGGGCCGCTGGGCAGTCGCCTCGCTCTCGGAGATGCCGCCGAAGTAGTAGTTGGCCATCTTGTCGCTGCGCAGCATCAGCCCCATCCCCGGCATGATCAGCAGGTTGTCGCGCAGGATGGGGAAGTCGGCCCACAGCAGCAGCTCCTGCCCCTTGCTGCGGCCGGTGACATCGCTGTTGGCCCGCACGGTCAGCAGGGCATAGGGGGTGATGATGTTGCCACCGATCCCGCCTTCCAGCTGCCATTTTCGCTGCTCCATGCCGCTGAAGGCGGGCGAATCCTCGGGATCCAGATTGCCAAAACGGACCCGGCCATAGCCGTAGAGGGCCACGTTCTCATCCTTGTGGAAGTAGTAGCGAGCCCGATCCCCCAGAAACATAAAGTCGTCGCCGAAGTAGATAAAGCCCGGGATGGCGTAGAGGCTGTTATCTTGTGCTTCATAACGGGCCTGCCCCCCGATGAGCGCCGCACCGGCGACAAAGCCTTGTGGCACCGGACTGGTTGGGCTGTCGCTGGTGAGCAGATCCATGGCGCCAAGATCGATATCGGCACGCGCTGGGAGGGCTGCAGCGAGGAGCAGGGCCGTCAGCCCTGCCGCTCTGATTTGACGAAAAAAGGTCATGGACACTCCGTTGTCACGATTGCAGGGGAAGCAGGTTATTTTACGGCACTGGACATCTCTTCACGTTTTGGCCAGGCATTGATCACCGCCTTGACCAAGGTGGCGAGGGGAATGGCGAAGAAGACTCCCCAGAATCCCCACAAGCCGCCGAAGACCAGCACGGCGATGATGATGGCCACCGGATGGAGGTTGACCGCTTCCGAGAAAAGCACCGGCACCAGCAGGTTGCCATCGAGAGCCTGAATGACCAGATAGGCCACCATCAGCCAGGCGAACTCGGGGGTGAGCCCCCACTGGAACAGGGCCACCATGGCGACCGGTACCGTCACCACGGCAGCGCCGATATAAGGGATCAGCACCGAGAAGCCGACCGCGACCGCCAGCAGCACAGAGTAGCGCAGTCCCATCAGGGCGAAGGGAACATAGGTGGTGATGCCTACGATGAGGATCTCGATCACCTTGCCGCGGATGTAGTTGATGATCTGGTTGTTCATCTCCACCCACACCCGGTTGACCAGGGTGCGGTTGCGCGGCAGGAAGCGGCGCAGGCTGCCCATCAGTACCCGCTTGTCTTTGAGCATAAAGAAGACCATCAGCGGTACCAGAATGAGGTAGATCATGATGGCGACCACGTTGACCAGCGAACTGAGGGAGGCGCTCACCAGATGCTCGCCGCCACTGAGGATGCGCTGGCGAATATTGTCGATGACGGTCTCCACCAGACTGACGTCGATGAGCTCGGGGTATTTGTCAGGCAGGGTGCGCACATAATCCTGAGCGTGGGTCAGCATGGCCGGCGCCTCTTTGGCCAGATTGATCCCCTGACTGACCAGCGTCGGGATAAGACCCAGCAAGGAGGCGACTGCTACCGCAATAAAGAGGATCAGAATGACGCTGGTGGCCAGGGTGCGCGACAGCCCCGCTTTTTGCAGCCGGGCGACCGGCCACTCCAGCAGATAGGCCATTACCAGCGCCACCAGCAGGGGGGCCAGCAGATCGCCAAACAGCCAGATGATGGTGAAGCAGAACACCAGCAACAGGAAAAGGGTAACGGCATCGGGATCGGAAAAACGGGTCTGATACCAGCGCTTCAATACTTCTAACATGACGGCATCCTTACATCACTGGGGCTCAAGATGGTTGTTTCGCCCCGACAACCAACTGCAAAGAGAGGGTATTGTCCGGTTGTTGCTGCATCTCGACATAGTGGCCCTGACGGTGCAGATAGGCCGGAATATCCTGCCGGGAGCCCGCATCGGCCAGCCGGATGGTGACGGTTTGACCGCTTTTGGCCCCCCTTAACCAGAGCTTGAGCCGGATCAGCGGCTCGGGGCAACGCCAGGGGGTCAGGTCGAGAATTTCCATGGGGGCTCCATCAGGCAGGTGGCCGCTATTATGGCCGTGATAAGAGCATGAAACAACGCTTGTAGCCCTTGATGGGCAAGGGTATTCTGCCGAGGCCCTTTCTGATGGAGATAGAGATAACGTGGCACGTTTTTCCCCCCTGATGGCATCGCTTCCCCTGCTGGCTTCCCTGATGGGCGCCACGTTTCATGCCGAGGCCAACAATCAGCTTCCCGACATCGGCACGGCCGGGGTTGCTGCCCTGCCCATCGAGCAGGAAGTGCGTTACGGCAACGCCTTTATGCGCTTTGCCCGTGCGGGTTTGCCGATCATCGATGATCCGGTGCTGAGCCAGTACATTGACGATCTGGGTCAGCGACTGCTGACCAACGCCGATGGGGTACGTTTCCCGTTTACCTTCTTCCTCATCAATGATCCCAGCATCAACGCGGCCGCCTTCCTCGGCGGGCGAGTCAAGGTACACACAGGCCTCTTCCTCTACGCCGACAGCGAGAGCGAGCTGGCCTCGGTACTGGCCCACGAAATAACCCACGTGACCCAGCGCCACATCGCCCGTTATATGGAGGCGCAGGCGAGCAGCTCGGCGGTGACCCTGGCCGGTCTGGTGGGCTCCATCGCGCTGGCGGTGATCAACCCGACTGCCGGTATCGCCGCGCTGCAGACCACGCTGGGTCTCTCCATGCAGTCGGCCATCAACTACACCCGCGACAACGAATATGAAGCGGATCGCATCGGCATGAAGACCCTCTATGATGCCGGTTTCGATCCCATGGGGATGGCCAACTTCTTCCAGAAACTGGCTGCCGAATACCGTTACGCCAGCAAGCCGCCGGAGATGCTGCTCACTCACCCGCTGCCGGAGACCCGGATCAGCGAGGCCCGCGCTCGGGCGGGCAGCTATGGCCGCCGCGACTTGCCGCCCAGCCTCGACTTCTGGCTGGCCAAGGTGCGGATTCAGGTGCGTTTTGGTACCGATACCCCGCAGGGGCTGCTGAGCTACTTCGATAGCCGGATCCAGAAGGGGGATTACCCGCTCAAGGATGCCGCCATCTATGGCAAGGCGCTGGCGCTGATCCAGCTCAAGCGCACCGACGAGGCGGATACCCTGATGCAGGAGCTGGCGGCCCGTCATCCGGAAGATCTCTTTATCGTCGATGCCCAGATCGATATCGATCTGGCCAAGGGGCGCAGTGCTCAGGCCATCGCGCGCCTCGAGAAGTTCCGCAGCCGGATGCCGGATAACGAAGTGGTGGTGGTCAACCTCGGCAACGCCTACCTCGAGAGCGGCAACTACAAGAAGTCCATCGCCATCCTCGACCCCTATGCCCGTGCGCATGAGGAGAACAATCTAGCCTGGAACCTGCTGGCCGATGCCTATCGCAAGGCGGGCAGAATGACCGAGCTGCATATGGCGCGGGCCGAAATGCTCGCACTGCGCGGGGATTATCAGGCGGCCATCGACGAGCTGATCGTGGCGCGCGGTACCACCAGCGACCGGATGACCCTGGCTCGTCTGGAGGCGCGCATCACCGAGCTGGAGCGGGCCAAGAAGGATCTCGACAGCCTCAAGGGCTAACGAAGCATATCAAACAAGGGCGCACTATGGTGCGCCCTTGTTGTTTATGGCGGTGGCGTTGATGTGGGGGACGGTGATAGCAGCGATGGGCTAGTGACTCATGCTGCTGGCGGTCGCCTTGAGCACCTCGATCTGCTGCTGGTCGAGCTCGCCGACCAGCGTCTGCTTGAGCTTGCCCTCGCTATCGAGCAGATAGCTGGTGGGCAGGCCGCTTGGGCGAGGGAAGGGGAGCCTGGCATCTTCATTGGCAATAAGGAGCGGCACCTTGATGTGATACTGCGCAGCCAGCTTGTCCAGCGCTGCTGGCGTGGTCGGGTCGTAGTTGATGGCCACCACTGTGATCTGGCCTTCTGCCGCCAGCGCGTTGAGGCGCGGCATCTCCCGCAGGCAGGGGGCGCACCAGGGGGCGAAGTAGTTGACCAGCAGCGGCTTGCCGGCAAAGTGGCGCAGGCTGACCGACTGCCCTGTTGCATCGGTAAATTCGGGGACGGGTGTGCAGGCGCCCAGCAGGCCCGCCACAATCAGCCAACAAATTCGTTTCAATTCCTTTCCACTGCCGCTTACCCTGACCATCACTTTCCCCTACAATAGCGCCGTTTCTAGTCCCATCTTGCGATTAATCAGGGAGTTACCATGAGCGAGACCCAAATCTACCACAATCCGCGCTGCTCCAAGAGTCGCGAAACCCTGGCTCTGCTGGAACAGCACGGGATCGCCCCTGATGTGGTGCTCTATCTGGAGCAGGCCCCGAGCGAAGATGAGATCCGCAACCTGCTCTCTCTGCTCGGTTTTAGCGATCCCCGCCAGCTGATGCGCACCAAGGAGGATCTCTACAAGGAGCTGGGCCTCAGCGAAGTGAACGGCGACGCCCTTATTCGTGCCATGCACCAGCATCCCAAGCTGATCGAGCGCCCCATTGTCATCAAGAATGGTCAGGCCCGCATTGGTCGCCCGCCGGAGCAGGTGCTGGAGATCCTCAAGTGAGCACCCGCTTCGCACGTTGGCTGACTCTGGTCGGCTTCTTCGGCCTGCTGGGCTGGGTCATCCTCTGGCATCTGTGGCTGTCACCCCACCCGGACCTCAACCCCTGGCTGCTGCCGGTGATCTGGACGGTGCCGCTGCTCTTTCCCCTCAAGGGGATAGTGCAGGGCAATCCCTACACCCACGCCTGGGGCAACTTCGTGTTGATGCCCTATTTCCTCCACGCCCTCACCCTGATCACCACGGATGAGGGGGAGCGGTGGCTGGCGGTGGTGGAATTGCTGTTCACCACTCTCGCTTTTGTCGGCACCATCTATTACGCCCGACTGCGTGGTCGCGAACTTGGCTTAAGCATTCGCAAAAAGAAAGACGAAGCCAACTGATGACAAATGCCCCGCAAGGGGCGTTTTTTATGGGGAAGCAGGCCTATCCAGAGGGATCACTGTGCCCCTTGCGCTGCCCGATATTGGGCCAGCTGCTGCTGGCTAAAGTCCATCAGCTGGGGATAGAAGCGCAGAAATCCCGCCTCGCATGTTTGCCACTGCGACTCATCGAGGGTCAGCAGCGCCTCTCCCAGTTGTACCGGGCGGCGCAGTCGGCGGCCGATGCCATTCAGCGCTTGCCCCAGCCCCTCCCTGTGGCGGTAGGAGGCGATCCAGTTCTGCTCGGCCATCCGTTTGAGGGGGAGTGGCAGTCCGTCCGGCAGGCGTAGGTGATCCGCCAATAGCTGCTCATAACTGCGTTGCAGGAAGCGGGGCAGGGGCTCGGTACTGAACAGCTCCCAGTGCTGGCTCAGCCAGTGGTCGTAGATCATATCCACCACTATGCCGCCAAAGCGGCGCCAGGGGGCCTCGAAACAGGCGACGGCCGCCTTGTGCTCGGGGTGGCTGTCGGTGAAAGCGTCAATTTTGCGGTGTAGCCAGATCCCCTCATCGAAGTGGGCGGCAAGCCCCGTGGGCAGCGTGCCTTTGACGAAATCGCCGAGCAGATTGCCGGTGAGGGAGCTTCGGGTGTGGGCAGCCAGATGGAGATGGGCCAGAAAATTCATCGGTCGCTGTGGGTCTGTTATGGGATGGCAAGATGCTTCGAGCCTAACGGATCCCGCCCGCCTTGACCATGATCGGGATTTTGCTACTGCTCTGCGGCTGCCTCTTGCCGGGCAAAATTCAGGCGTGCTAAGGTGATTGCCATCTTTGTCACAGGACGCGACAAACCACCATGATGCGCAAAGCCAGAGGCTTTTTTCTGGCCTTCTACTTCAAGCCTTTCTATCTCTCTGAGTGGTTCGACGAATAGATCGAACCTCTGGAGCAGTTCACTGACGTCCGCTCGGGCGTGATCTCGCTCATCCAGATTTTGCCGCTTTTGGTCATCGCATGCATTCGCCTGCGGTGCCTTGTCCGCGCCTGTGCGCTTTTTATGTAATGGAGTACTCATGATGAAGATCAGACTGACCCTCTCAGCCCTGTTTGTTGCCAGCCTGCTGGCCACCCCCGCCATGGCCAAGGAGTGGAAAACCGTGCGCTTCGGGGTGGAGGGGGCCTACCCGCCCTTCTCCTGGACCGATGCGTCGGGCGAGATCAAGGGGTTTGATATTGATCTCGCCAACGCCCTGTGTCAGCAGATGGCGGTCAAGTGCGAGCTGGTGGCGCAGGATTGGGACGGCATGATCCCGGCCCTGCTGTCGCGCAAATACGACGCCATCATCGCCGCCATGTCGATCACCGACGAGCGGCGCCAGAAGGTCGATTTCACCGAGAAATATGCCCATATTCCCAATCGCTTTGTGGCGGCCAAGGGGACCGAGCTGACGCTGACCCCGGAAGGCATGGCGGGCAAGCGCATCGGGGTGCAGCGGGCCACCACCCACGACAAGTACCTGACCGACAATTTTGGCTCGAGTGTTACCATAGTCCGTTACGGCAATGCCGATGAGGCCTATCTCGATCTGAAAGCGGGTCGGGTGCTGGCCCTGCTGGCCGATGCCTCTGCCATTGAGCAGGGGCTCCTTGGCAAAGAGGGGGGCGACAAGTTCGATTATGTAGGGCCCGCCCTGACCGATCGCCAGTGGTTTGGTGATGGCATGGGGATCGCCGTGCGCAAGAGCGATAAGGAGCTCAAGGGCAAGCTGGACGAGGCGATCAAGGCCCTGCGTGCCAATGGCACCTATCAGCAGATCAACCAGAAGTACTTCAAGTACGATATATATGGTGGTTGACGGGGGGAGGGAGCTTGCTCCCTCTCTTTTCATTGGGCAAGCGACTATCGTGCAAGGAGGATCGCCATGTTGACCCTGATCGAGGGGGCCGAGATCTTCAGCCCCACCCACCTTGGCCAGCAGGATCTGCTGGTGGCTGATGGCCGTATCGCCTGGATGGGCAAGGGGTTGACGGTGCCTGCAAACTGGCCGCTGCATCGGGTCGATGGTCGTGGCCGCTATCTGGTACCCGGGTTGGTGGATCCGCTGGCCCATATCACGGGCGGCGGCGGTGAGGGGGGCTTTGCCTTTCGCACCCCTGAACTGGCGGCGAGCGAGGCGCTCAAGGCCGGCGTCACCACCCTGGTGGCGGCGCTTGGCACCGACAGCCTGACCCGCACTCCCGCGCAGGTGCTCGGCAAGGTGCGCGAGTTTCGTGCCGCCGGGGTGAGCGCCTTTATGTATACCGGCTCCTACCATCTGCCGGTCAAGACCCTGACCGGCACGGTGGAGTCGGACATCATCCTGATCCCAGAGGTATTGGGGGTGGGGGAGGTGGCCATCAGTGACCACAGATCCAGTGCGCCGACCCACGACGAGCTGGCCAGGCTTGCCAGCGAGGCGCGGGTGGCCGGGCTGCTTGCGGGCAAGAGCGGGGTCAGCTTCTTCCATGTCGGGGATGGCAAGGGGGCATTGGCCCCCCTTCGGGCCCTGCGCGATGAGACCGATATTCCGCTGCGCCAGCTCTATCCCACCCACTGCAACCGCAATCCCTGGCTCTTTGCCGAGGCCATCGAGTGGGGCAAGGCAGGAGGTTGGGTCGACCTCACCACCTCGAGCTTTCCCGATCTGCTGGAGGATGGCGAGCGGCTTGCCGCCGATGCGCTCGTCGAGCTGCTGGCCGCCAATGTGCCTGCCGAGCGCATCACCTTCAGCTCGGATGCCAACGCCAGCCTGCCGCGCTTTGATGGCGAAGGGCGGCTAATCGAGATGCGCTGCGGCCAGATTGCCAGCCTGTGGCAGCAGTGCGTGCGCGCGACCCGGCTCGGTGTCTCGCTGGAGAAGGCATTGGCCGTGGTGACGAGCAATCCGGCGCAGGCGCTGGGGCTTGGCAGCAAGGGGCGTATCGGGGTTGGGCAGGATGCGGATCTGCTGCTGGTGCACGACCGGACGTTTGCTATCGAGCGAGTGATGAGTGGCGGCCAGTGGCGCGAATAAGGCTGCGGGCAATATCGCAGCCAGTGCGAGTGCGTGGTTGCTCCAAACAGCAAAAGCCCGACAACAAGGTCGGGCTTTTTTATCTGCAATGTGGGAATCAGGCTTAGAGCGCCAGAAACCCGAGGATCAGGATGGGGCCGAGCAGGCTCAGGATAAAGCCGGAGACAATGGCCACCGGCACCACCTGAATACCCCCTGATTTCTGGATGACCGGCAGGGTGAAGTCCAGCGCTGTGGCGCCGCCGTAACCAATGGCCGCCGAGGGGTGGCGACGCATCAGGACCGGGATGATCAGGATGGCGATAAGCTCACGCCCAAGATCGTTGATAAAGGCAGCAGAACCGAGCACCGGCCCCAGTTTGTCGGCCACCAGAATACCGGAGAGCGAATACCAGCCGAAGCTCGAGCTCATCGCCAGACCATGGGCAAAGGGCATCCCCAGCAACTGGGCCGCCAGCAGGCTGCCCAGCCAGCTGCTGAGGATGACGGTGGCGGCGATTTTCATTCCCCAGGGGTTGAGCAGGATCTGGCGCAGCCGCATGCCGGAGTTGCGCATCTGCACCCCGATGAGAAACAGCAGCAGCATCAGGGCCCACTCGCTCCACTTGTCGATGGGCAGGGCGCGCAGATCCACCAGTAGACCCAGCAGCACACCGCCGAGCACCACAAAGCAGAGCTGCAGGGATTCCCACAGCAGGTGCAACTTGCCCGGCATCTTGGCATCGCTCGCCTCGTGGGTCGGCGGCGTGCGCTTGTCGAGCCACCAGAGGGCCAGCAGGTTGCAGACCGTGATCGCGGTGAGCATCACCCCGGCGACCTTGAAGATCACCGCAAGATTGCTGCCCAGGTTCTCCACATAGGCAAGCCCGAGCCCCATCAGAAACAGAATGAGGTAGACCATCTTGCCCAGACTCTGGTTGACCAGCTTGATCAGTCGGGCAGAGGAGAGGGGAACCAGATAGCCGATTGCCAGTGGCAACAGGATCAGCAACACATTGAGCAGCATCGAGGCCTCGATCACAAAAACTGATAAAAACACCACCTTATCATTACTTATTGGCTCTGTGTCACATATCTCTCGCTTTCATGGCCGAAAACAGCCCTTTTGGGGGCAGATTGTTACTTTTTTGCCACAACCTCTCTGTTTGATAAGGTTCTGTGCGAGCCCGAGTGCACCAATGAAATCAAGTTGATCCGATCGGGTGGCCGATATTTCGCTCGGCAAGGGGGTGCATAAAGCCATTTTGGTGCCGGTTTGGCACACATCACGCTTTTCTCTTGCCACTGATATGATTGGGGTATAAAAAGGCGGTATCGGAATAGCCATTGAAACGGCTGTTTATGCAAACAAAGTGCTGAAAAATACGCAAAGAGCGAATAAAAATAGAGCGAATCCCCTGAAGACCCTCGTTCTGTATTGTTTTTTCACTATCCTGGTGATATTTTCGCTGAAGGTTGCCATCGGTTAACTTTTTGTTAAATGGACGATGGTTGAGTCACGCCCCCTGCGGCGTCTAGGGACAGACAAGGTTGTAATGGATGAGCGACGTTGCCGCACTGGAAGTACGTGATCTGCACAAATATTTTGGCACCCACGAAGTGCTCAAGGGCATCGACATGACCGCCCACAAGGGTGATGTGATCTCCCTTATCGGCTCCTCCGGTTCGGGGAAGTCGACCTTTCTTCGCTGTATCAATCTGCTCGAAACCCCCTCATCCGGCACCGTCTCGCTCCATGGCGAGCTGATCCGGATGAAAACCAGCCGCGCCGGCGAGCGGTTGCCGGAAGATATGCGTCAGGTTGAGCGGATCCGCAGCCGACTGGCCATGGTGTTTCAAAGTTTCAATCTCTGGTCACACATGACCATCATGCAGAACATCATCGAAGTGCCAATCCAGGTGCTCAAGGTGCCTCGCGCCGAAGCACTGGCCAAGGCAGAGCAACTGCTCAACCGGGTTGGACTCTGGGAGCGGCGTGACTATTATCCCGGCCACCTCTCCGGTGGTCAGCAGCAGCGGGCCGCCATCGCCCGTGCGCTGGCGGTAGAGCCCGAGGTGATGTTGTTTGACGAACCCACCTCGGCGCTGGATCCCGAGCTGGTGGGGGAGGTGCTCGGCCTGATGCGCGAGCTGGCTGAAGAGGGGCGCACCATGCTGGTGGTGACCCACGAGATGTCGTTTGCCCGGGATGTATCGAACAAGGTGATGTTTCTGCATCAGGGGCGGGTGGAAGAGGAGGGCAACCCCAAGGAGATTTTCGCCCATCCCAAATCCGAGCGGTTCAAGCAATTCATCTCCTCCATCTACTGATGGCGGGATGCCTGGTTACCCAATCAACTGTTTTATCAAGGAGAGATACATGAACAAGCTGATGCTGGCGACAGCCGTAGTTACTGCCCTCGCGTCCGGTAGCCTGATGGCCAAGGAGTGGAAAGAGGTCCGGATCGGGGTTGAGGGTGCCTATCCCCCCTTCTCCTGGACCGAGCCCAGTGGCGAGGTGAAAGGTTTTGATATCGACATCGCCAACGCCCTGTGCGAAGAGATGAAAGTGAAGTGCACCCTGGTCAAGCAGGACTGGGACGGCATCATTCCGGCGCTGCTGTCGCGCAAGTTTGACGCCATCATCGCTACCATGGACATCACCGAAGAGCGCAAGAAGAAAGTGGACTTCACCCAGAAGTACCAGCACATTCCGGCCCGCTTTGCCGCCAAGAAAGGCACTGATGTGCAGCTCGACAAAGCCTTTATGGAAGGCAAGTCCGTCGCGGTGCAGCGTGCAACCTCCATGGATACCTTTATTACCGACAACTTCCCCAACGCCACCATCAAGCGTTACGGCACCGCCGATGAAGCTTATCTCGATCTGAAATCCGGTCGTGTGGACTATGTGCTGGCCGACTCTGCCGCCATCACCGACGGTCTGCTGAAGAAAGAGGGCGGTGATGCCTTTGAATTCGTCGGCCCGAAACTGACCGATCCCAAGTGGTTTGGCGAGGGTGCCGGTATTGCGGTGCGCAAGGCTGACAAGGATCTGAAAGAGAAATTCAACGCCGCCATTCTGGCGCTGCGTGCCAACGGCAAGTACAAGGAAATCAACGACAAGTACTTCGAGTTCGACGTTTACGGAGAGTAAAACAAAGAGACGTTTACGGCGAGTAAGTCCAAAGACGTCTACGGCAAGTAACGACAGGTTGATCCCGTCAGTAGTCATCGGGCCCGTCACCTCCCTGAGGGAGTTTACGGGCCCGCATTGATTGCAATGGAACTGCACATATTTCATTCGGACTGCTATGGAGCCTTCTGGTTAGCAGGTGCGTGAAGATTCAGTGGCGATGGAGCTGCATATGTTTGATTTGAAAGGATACGAAGCCTCGCTGCTGGAGGGCGCCTGGGTCACCCTGGAAGTGGCGCTGGCCTCCTTGCTGCTGGCGTTGCTGCTGGGGATGCTGGGGGCGCTGGCCAAACTCTCTCCCTACAAGTGGGCCAGGGCCATCGCCACCGGCTACACCACCATCATTCGCGGCATCCCCGATCTGGTGCTGATGATGCTGCTCTTCTTTGGCGGCCAGGTGCTGATCAACGGTATCTGCACTTGGGTCAACGAGACTTACAACAGCTGGTTACTGGAGAGCAATCCCAATCAGGAGTGGGTCTCCCTGCTTCCGGACTATATCGACATCAGCCCCTTTGTGGCCGGTGTCGCGACCATCGGCTTTATCTTCGGCGCCTACATGACCGAGACCTTTCGCGGCGCGATTCTGGCAGTGGACAAAGGCGAACTGGAGGCCGCACGGGCCTTTGGCATGCGGGCAACCCAGGTGTTTGTGCGGATCCTCTTCCCCCAGATGATGCGCCACGCTTTGCCGGGGTTTGGCAACAACTGGCTGGTGCTGCTGAAAACCACCGCGCTGGTCTCCATCATCGGCCTTGATGACATGGTGCGCAAAGCCTCGCTGGCGGCGGGCTCGACCCAGCAACCCTTCACCTTCTACATGGCGGTGGCGTTGATCTTCCTGATCTTCACCGCAGTCTCCACCTCGGCGCTCAAGTGGGCCGAGCGTCATTACGCCATCAAGACGAGGTAAGCCATGGATTTCTCAATCATTCTCAAAGAGTGGCCCACCTACTGGGAGGGGCTCTATACCACCGTCTGGCTGGTGGCCCTCTCTCTGATCCTTGGGTTGATGCTGGCGGTGCCCATGGGCATCCTGCGCAATAGCCGCAACTGGCTGATCAAGGGGCCAATCTGGGCCTATATCTACTTCTTTCGCGGCACCCCGCTGCTGGTGCAGCTCTTTATCATCTACTACGGCGCCGCCCAGTGGGAGTGGCTGAAGAACAGTGCCGCCTGGTCGCTCTTCTCCGAAGCCTGGTTCTGTGCGCTGCTGGCCTTCACCCTCAATACCGCCGCCTATACCGCCGAGATCGTGCGCGGGGCGGTACACAATATGCCGCGCGGCCAGATTGAGGCTGCCAACGCCTTTGGCATGACCCGCTGGCAGACCCTGACCCGGATCATTTTGCCCAACTCGTTTCGTCGGGCACTGCCGGCTTACAGCAACGAGGTGATCTTCATGCTGCAGGGTTCGGCGGTGGCGGGCATCATCACCATCGTCGATCTGACCGGCGCGGCTCGGATCATCAACTCTCGCTACTACAGTCCGTTCGAGGCGTTTTTGACCGCAGGGCTGCTCTATATGCTGCTCACCTTTGTCATCGTCTGGCTGTTCAAGAAGTGGGAAGCGCGCTGGCACGCCCACCTGCGCCCGCGCAATGTGTAAGGGTTGAGCTGCCAAGATGAGCGAAAATGGCTCCGCCTGTTGCAGGCGGGGCCATTTTTTATCTTCATCGTCTGCCGCCCGGTTTGCCAAATGGCGGACGAGCAGGGAGAATGCAGCACTCCCGAGCGCCGCCAGCCGCTGGCTGTGAGCCTTATTCCCCAGTTCCCGAGGTTTTATGTACCGGATATTGTTTGAGCATCCCGCTTTCCTGGTTATCGACAAGCAGCCCGGCATCGGCATGCATGACGAGAAGGGCGACGGGGAGGCGGTCAATCCGGGGCTGGTCAATCGCGTGAAGGCCGATACCGGGCTCACCCTCTATCCGGTACACCGGCTCGACAAGATGACCTCCGGGCTGGTGCTGCTGGCTCGCACCACAGAGGCTAACCGTGAGCTGAGCATGGCTTTTGCGGCCCGCGAGGTGAGTAAACAGTATCTGGCGCTCTCCGATCGTAAACCGAAGAAGAAGCAGGGTTGGGTGAAGGGGGATATGCAAAAGGGGCGCGGCGGCAGCTGGATGCTGGCGCGCACGCTGGATAACCCCGCCATCAGCTGGTTTGATTCGGTGTCGGTGCGCGAGGGGCTGCGGCTCTATCGCATCAAGCCCCAGACCGGCAAGACCCACCAGATCCGGGTTGCCCTCAAAAGCATCGGTGCCCCCATTCTCGGGGATGAGCGCTATGGCGGTACGTCAGCCGATCGCGGCTATCTGCACGCTTGGCGGCTCAATTTCACCCTGGCGGGCGAGCCTTTCGACTTTGTCTGTCCGCCCGATGTGGGGAGTGAATTTGTCACTCCCGAGCTCACGGCAGCCATCGCAGCCCTTGCGCCCTGATGCTGATGCGCCCAGCGTCTGACACCATGATCCATTCAGCGAAAGAGCGTGATCCTGACGGACGTGCGCCGCGCTGGATCCTGGCCGACTTTGACGACACATTGGCCCCCGGCGACAGCCACGCCGGTCTGCTGCGCTATATCCTGCGCCGCCGGATCTGGCCGCTGCTGCTGTTGCCGGTGATTGCGCTGGGTGGCTTGGTCTATTTGTTGCCAAGCCAGCGGCGGCGCGGTATCTCCCTTATCTGGTGGGCCATCACGTTGGGGCTTTCCCCTTTGGGCTGGCGCAAGCTGGTGCGTGCCTATTGCAGCACCAGGCCGGGGTTGTATCGTCAGGCTCGCGAATTGCTGCAAAGCGAGGGGGCGCGCTGCTGGGTGATCTCCGCCAGTCCCTGCGCGCTGGTGCGCGCCCAGCTCTATCAGCAACTGCCCAGCCAGTTGCCCCACCGGATCATTGGCTCGCAGATGCACTACCGTTTTGGCGGCCTGATGCCGCGCTTCTATTGCCACGGCCATCACAAGCTGCTGCCGGAGATTTGCGCCCTCGATGCCGAGCTGGCCTTGAGCGACAGCCTGCACGATCTGCCGCTGCTGGGGTTGGGGAAAGAGGCGTGGTTGATCAATCCGACGCCTGTGCGACTGCAAAAGGCCCGGGCCTGCTTGCCCCATCTGATGGTCAAAAACTGGCAACTGTAATGCAAAGCTGACAGCCATGCGGGTCGTCACCGTTTGATCCGCAAGGCCGCAGCTTGAATGTCACAATCCATTTACATTCTTTGCTGCCAGCTGCGAAAAACTATCTGCAACCCGCCTCTTCTCTTCCTGCTACGCCCTGCTTCTAATGAAACAAGTTGTTAACACTTGCCGCACCGCTGGGTGCCGCAATCCGTTTTAACCGAATCAAGAGCAAGGAGCGCCCGATGAATGCCACCTCTTCCGCCACCCATACCATCAATCCGTTAGGCACAGACGGTTTCGAGTTTGTCGAGTACACAGCCCCCGATGCCAAGGGGATTGCCGCCCTCAAGAGCCTGTTTGTTTCGCTCGGGTTTGCCGAGGCCGCCAAGCACAAACACAAGCAGTGCTGGCTCTACCGGCAGGGGGATATCAATTTTGTGGTCAATGCCGAGCCTCACTCCCAGGCGGAGCAGTTTGCCAGCCTGCACGGGCCGAGCGTTTGCGGCATGGCATTTCGGGTGAGCGATGCGGGCAAGGCCCAGCAGTTCGCCATTGCCAAGGGGGCCAAGCCCTTTGTCGGCAAGATTGGCCCGATGGAGCTCAATATTCCCGCCATCTACGGTATTGGCGAGAGCACCCTCTCCTTTGTCGACCGCTATGGCGACAAGGGCTCCATCTATGACGTGGATTTTGTTTTCTACCCCGACTGGCAGGCCCGGATGGCAGAGGTGGATGCTGGTCTCATCGAAATCGATCACCTGACCCATAACGTGCATCGCGGCAATATGGATGTCTGGTCCAATTTCTACGAGCGGATCGGCAACTTCCGCGAAATTCGCTACTTCGATATCGAGGGCAAGCTGACCGGGCTGCATTCACGCGCCATGACCGCTCCCTGCGGCAAGATCCGCATCCCCATCAACGAGTCGGCGGATGACAAGTCCCAGATCGAGGAGTACCTGCGTCAGTACAAGGGGGAGGGGATCCAGCACATCGCCATGGCCTCCAGCGATATCTACCACACCATCCGCACCCTGCGCAGCCGCGGTACCGGCTTTATGCCGACGCCCGATACCTACTACGAGAAGGTGAACAGTCGGGTCGAGGGGCATCAGGAGGATCTGGCGGCCCTCAAAGAGCTGCGCATCCTCATCGACGGCTCCCCTACCAAAGATGGCATCCTGCTGCAGATCTTCACCGATACCGTGATTGGCCCGGTCTTCTTCGAGATCATCCAGCGCAAGGGCAACGAAGGGTTTGGCGAGGGCAATTTCAAGGCGCTGTTTGAATCGATCGAGCTGGACCAGATCCGCCGCGGCGTGCTGGATGGCGGCGAGGATGAGAAGGGGGCACGTAAAGAGGGAGCGAACAATGCGTAACTGGATTAACCTCCCCCATCGGGAGGGGACTCACTCTCGGCAGGCCCATGCCGACCTGCCGGAACAGGCCATTTATGAGCGCGAACTGGGGCGCAGCGGCTTTTTCGGCCCGGCTACCCACATGCATCACAAGCATGCTCCCACCGACTGGAGCAGTTGGGAGGGACCGCTGCGGCCACGGCTGTTTGACCTCAATGCCCTGCAAGAGGAGGTGAGCTCACTCTCCCCCTGGGTGGCTCCCGACATTCTCAGCAACCCTCACTGCCGCTACCGAGTCTGGCGGCTATCCGAGGCGATGCCGTTTCTGGTGCGCAACGCCGACGGTGACGAGCTGCTCTTTATCCACGAGGGAGGCGGTGAGTTCTTCTGCGACTACGGCCACCTGAGCCTGCGGGACGGCGACTATGTGGTGATCCCCCGCGGCACTATGTGGCGCATCGAGCCGACAGCGCCCCTGTTCATCCTGATGATCGAGGCGACCAACGACAGCTACCAGCTGCCGGATAAGGGGCTGGTGGGCAATCACGCCATCTTCGACCCAGCGGCGCTGGATGTGCCCGCCATCAACGAGCGCTTTTTGGCCCAGCAGGATGAGAATCCCTGGTCGCTGCAGGTGAAGCGCCACGATCAGGTATCGGTCATCACTTGGCCCTTCAACCCGCTGGATGCACAAGGGTGGCACGGGGATTTGTGCGTGGTGCGCCTCAACTGGCGGGATATCCGCCCGCTGATGAGCCATCGCTACCATCTGCCGCCGTCGGCTCATTCGACCTTTGTGGCGAGCCGCTTCGTGATCTGTACCTTCGTGCCGCGCCCCATCGAGAGCGATCCCGGCGCCCTCAAGGTGCCCTTCTATCACAGCAATGACGATTACGACGAGGTGCTCTTCTACCACGCCGGGGACTTCTTTAGCCGGGACAATATCGAGCGGGGCATGGTCACCTTCCATCCTGCCGGTTTCACCCACGGCCCCCATCCCAAGGCGTTTGCGGCAGGGCAGGCCTATGCCAAGAAGTTCACCGACGAGGTGGCAGTGATGCTCGATACCCGCGATGCGCTGAACGTCGGCAGTCTGTGCGAAGGGATCGAGAACACCCGGTATGTCTCCAGCTGGCAGCGACCGGACGCTGCTGCCGGCAAATAAGGAATCGCTTATGAAATTGGCAACATTGAACAATGGCAAGCGCGATGGCGCTTTGGTGGTTGTGAGCAGGGATCTGGCCCGGGCGGTGCGGGTGAGCGAGATTGCCCCGACTTTGCAGGCCGCCCTCGATGAGTGGGCCGAGGTTGCCCCCAGGCTGGAGGCTGTCTATCAGCAGCTTAACGAGGGCCGTGCGGTAGAGGCGTTCCCCTTTGATGAAGCGTCTTGCCTCTCTCCGCTGCCGCGTGCCTATCAGTGGGCCGATGGCAGCGCCTACGTCAACCATGTGGAGCTGGTGCGCAAGGCCCGCGGCGCCGAGATGCCGGAAAGCTTCTGGCACGATCCGCTGATGTATCAGGGGGGCTCTGACAGCTTTTTGGCTCCCCGTGGGCCGATTGTGATGGGTTCGGAGGAGTGGGGGATCGATTTCGAGTCGGAGGTAGCCATCATCACCGACGATGTGCCTATGGGGGTGAGTGCGCAGGGGGCCACCAGCCACGTCAAATTGCTGATGCTGGTCAACGATGTGAGCCTGCGCAACCTGATCCCGGGGGAGCTGGCCAAGGGCTTTGGCTTCTTCCAGTCCAAACCGTCCAGCGCCTTCTCGCCGGTGGCCATCACTCCAGATGAACTCGGCGATGACTGGCGTGATGGCAAAGTGCATCTGCCGCTTCTGACTCACCTCAACGGTGCCCTGTTTGGTGCGCCAGAAGCCGGGGTGGACATGACCTTCAGCTTCTTCGAGCTGATTGCCCATGCCGCCAAGACCCGTCCCCTTGGCGCTGGCTGCATCATTGGCTCGGGTACCGTCTCCAACTACGATCGCAGCGCCGGTTCATCCTGTATCGCCGAGCGCCGCATGCTGGAAATTCTTGATTGTGATCAAGCTATAACCCCCTATTTGCAGTTTGGTGATAGAGTGTCGATCGCGATGGAGGATCGCTCTGGCCAAAACCTGTTTGGCACCATCTCTCAACAGGTGGTGCCAGCGAGCGGTCAGGGAGGTTGATGACCAGCGCCGGTTGGCGGCAAGGGTATTCGGGATATGTCCGGATCACGACGAGCCCTCAACCGGTGCAGGATACACACGGAGGCAGGTGGCGAGCACCTGCCGGGCTGCAGGCCCAGATAAGATGCAGGGACAGATTATGTTGCAGTTGTTTGGCTATTGGCGTTCGTCGGCAAGTTTTCGGGTGCGGATCGTGTTGCAGCTCAAGGGGCTCGCCTACGAGCAGCATCCCATCAATTTGCGGCAAGGCGAGCAGAGCGAGAAGGCCTATCGCCGGATCAACCCCCAAGGGCTGGTGCCGTTTCTGGTGGATGGCGATGTGCAGATCGGTCAGTCGGTCGCCATCATGGAGTACCTTGACGAGACCTATCCCGCCTATTCTCTGATGCCCTCTTCCCCCGACGCGCGGGCCCGGGTGCGCCAGATCGTCAACATGATCGCCTGCGATATCCACCCGCTCAATAATCTGCGGGTGCTCAACTATCTGGAAGAACACTTCAGGGCCAACAACGAGCAGGAGGCTCGCTGGTATCGCCACTGGATTGACGAGACCTTCACCGCCCTCGAACAGCTGTTGATGACCACCGCCGGTGTCTACTGCGTCGGCAACGAAGTGACCCTGGCCGATTGCATGCTGGTGCCCCAGGTCTACAACGCTCGTCGCTACGACATGACCCTGGACGATTACCCCACTATCCGCCGCATCGTCGCCAATTGCGAACAGTTGCAAGCCTTTATCAAAGCCGCCCCCGCAAACCAGCCGGACGCGCAGTGACCTACTGACTTGAATCGCGGGATGGCGTCAACACGCCATCCCACGCGTCACATCTCCTCATCTCTTTATTCCCCTCTCTGTGCGCTTTGTGTTCTTCGTGTTGACGGCTGAATGTCGCCAATAATCCTTCTTTTGTCACACCTATCAACATTTTGCATTGACTTAGTCTTTATTGTTGGTGTTTTGGGCTGTCAGTCACACTCAAGTCAGTTGATTGGGCCTAGTATCGCCACGCCAGCGGGACAGCGGAAAGCAGAAATGCGCACAGGTCGCCTATCAGGGGGCCTGGCTACCTCCCTGGTTTCCATGGTTTATTCGCACTGCTCTTTTTCGTGTTTACGGTTTGATGGCCCGCACTGTCCGGCCCGTGTCACCGCGCAGATCCCTTGTGACAGCGGCAGGTTGACTGGCGCGCCACCGCTTATTTGCAACCACTCTGTGCAACAAGGAGATCTCATGTATTCCTTCAAAAAGTGCGTCGTCGCACTCTCCATCAACCTTGCTCTCTTCTCGTCGGCGTTCGCCTGTACCACCTTGCTGGTCGGCAGTGAAGCCAGCGCCGATGGCTCCATGATGGTGGCCCGCAGCGCCGACAGCGATGCCCTGAAAGCCCAGCATTTCGTAATCCATCCGGCCAAGCAGGGGCAGAGCGGTATGCACAGCTCCAAGGCTCACAACGGTGCCAATGATTTCAGCTACCCCTTGCCGAAAAACTCCCTGCGCTATACCACGGTACCGAACTGGAAGACCCAGATGCACGGCGCCACCGGGTTCAATGAGAAGGGGGTAGGGGTGAGCGGCACCGAGTCCATTTTTGCCTCACCCGACGCGCTCGCCTTCGATCCCTATGTGGAAGATAAGGGGATTACCGAAGACGACATTCCCGATGTGCTGCTCTCCCGCGCTACGTCGGCCCGCGAGGCAATCGCCTTGCTTGGTAACATCATCGAGACCATTGGTGCTGGGGAGGGATTTGGCGTCGCCGTGGTGGATGATAACGAGCTCTGGTATCTGGAGACCGCCACCGGCCACCACTGGATGGCGCAGCGACTGCCGAAAAATCACTATTTCGCTACCGGCAATCAGGGCCGCTTGCAGCAGTACGATCCCGCCAGTGCCGATACGATGGGATCGAAGAATCTGATCGAATTTGCCACCGAGAAGGGGCTCTACCATCCGCAAAAGGATGGGGCGTTCAACTTCTCGAAAGCCTATACCCGCGATGACGAGCGGGACCGCACCTATAACGATCCGCGGGTCTGGACCATCCAGCAGATGTTCAACCCCTCGCTCAAGCAGGCGGTGGATGCCGGTCGTCAGTTCCCGGTCACCCTCGCCCCCGAGAAGAAGATGACGCTGGAGGAGGTCAAGGCGGTGCTGCGCAATCACTATGACGGCACCGAGCACGATCCCTACAGCAAGGGGTTGAACGGTCAGGAGCCGTGGCGCCCCGTCAGTGTGTTCCGCACTTACGAGTCTCACGTGATGCAGGTTCGCCCCTGGATGCCGCGTGAGGTGGGGGAGGTGACCTATCTGGGCCTCGGCATGGCGGATCTGACCGCCTTCGTTCCCTACTACAGCGGTCTGGAAGCCTATCCGGCGCACTATGCCATGGGCAGTGACAAGGCCGACAGCGACTCCATCTACTGGAAATATCGCAAACTGCAGACCCTGGTGATGACCGATTACCCCAAATTGGCCCCCATAGTGAAGCAGGCGTACCAGAGCTGGGAGGCGAAGATCGCCAAAGAGCAGAAAGAGATGGAAGCCAGCTACCTGAAAACGGTCAAAACCGACAAGGCCGCCGCCAACAGCATGCTCAACGACTTCAATCTGCGGGTGATGAAGGAGGCGGAAACGCTGACCGACGATCTCACCAACCAGATCTTCACTGTACGCACCCAGGATATTCAGGCCGATATCTTCTTCGCCAACAAGGCGAAAAAGGACTGATTGCCCCCATGATGTGGTAAGGCGGCAGAGCGTGTCGTCATCCATGTCTTGAGTATGGTGATCTTCTCACTGTCACCTTTGTTATCAGAAGACGACATAACGAAAAGCCTTCACGGGAGTGAAGGCTTTTTTGCAGAGTGTGTTCAGATGAGCACGACGAAGTCTGTCTGGCTAAAAACGGTACTCGATATGGAGGGTATGGCTGTCCAGCCCCGGGTTCTTGTCATACATATAGGCGTTGGACATGTGCTCATACTGATAGCCGATCAGCCAATTCTTGGTGATGGCGTAACCGAGGCCGATACCCAGAGCGAACTGCAAGGGACCGCCGTAATCCTTGTAGCCGTGGCCGCGGGTGCCAAATTGATACTGATCGAGCCAGACCATTTCGCCGGGGATCCAGGTCACCCAGTTACCCCATTGGCATTCGATACGGGCACCGCCTCCCAGTCTTGCTGTCTCTTCATCTTCTACCTTGAGGGTACCGCCACGCACTCCCAATCCAAATTGACAGGCCGAGTCTCCCCAGCGCCAGAACATGTGGTGAAACTTGGCATCGGCGATCTTGATGTCAAGCTTTTCATTGCTGAACGCCTTGCCCAGCTGCAGGGCAAGAATATTGTCATTGGCCACGGCCCCTGTGCTGGTGAGCAGTGAAACCAGCAGGCCAATCCTTGATAGAGTGTTAGCGTCCATGCCCCCTCCAATGTCGTTGAGACCCTGTGGTGCCGATTCAATCGGACACATATCAGGCATAGTCAACAGGCAATAACCCTGTCAATCACGGCCAGAAAAACTAAAAAAAACCATGTTGGCGAATAAATGGTCTATCACTTTTATGTTCTCAATAACGGGGGAAAAACGGAGTCTGGCTGAACGTTATTTGAACAGTTTGTTATGTGTGATGTTAATGGCGGTCACTTTTCAGGCAATGGCTGAGTGGATTGATGGGGATATCAGAGAGGTTGCCGAACTCGAATAAAGTATTGCCAACCATATTTTAATTGAAAGTTCAATGGATGCGACTCACAAAAATTAATTTCTTTTTGGAGGAGCGAGGGATAATTAAGAAATTTCTAAATTAATCTTGCTTGTCGTCAAAAATATTTACACCGTACGAATACATTTATTACCAATGCTGCTTTGAGTGTAAATCTTTTAAAAACAGAGTCTTGTGTCCCTCTTTGTCGTGTGAAGAATGCAGGTGAGTTTTTTGAGTGTTGACCCAATTGTGGCTAATTGATAGCATTCGAAAAAAATGAGAATAAACATGATATACGTCACATTGTGACGTTCTCATGCACGGGGTGGGTGCTTACATTGCAATCAATTTCTGTCTGCTTTTTGAGCTAGCAGGCATCGTTATTTTCCCTCCTGTTTTAGTTTTACATCCATTTTGTCTGTTTTTTGTCCGGGAAGATGTCATTGCCGTGCGGTAGCTATGGCAAAAAAACAGTGTTTCGCATCAACATCGCTACATCTTTACAGCAATTGAGCAGCATTGCTCATTTTAGAGCTCATGCCTACTTCTGATGAGACTATTGCTGTTCTGTCTGAGATCCATCATATATCGTGTCTTGCTCGATTCACTCAGAACATTCTGAAATGTGTGCTGTAAATGGTAATTTTTTGAGCAAAGCCCTCTTGTTCAGACTGCCTGGTATCGCTTCGCAGTCTCGGCAGATTGTCTGTTGATGAGGAACTCAAAACCCGCTTTTGCAGTTGCAGGGCTGGGGATGAACAGCCACATGTCAGTTCGTTTTTTGGTCATGAAAGATAATGAGTCGATCGGCAATAGCGTTGCCAGACCATAAGGCGACCTGGCTTTAACAGATCAACACTTGACTCCATGGGAAATATTGACACATGAATTTTGCAACCCGGTTATTGGCCATATCGTTAGCCATACAAGTTGGTGGCTGTGCATATGAGCCAAAGCAGGTAGAAGCGTCTCGTCCTCTCGTCAACCCGTCAGTTGCTACTGAATTGTATGCCATGCCTCCCGATCTGCAGCAGGCGCTGAATACACTGCCACAAGGCGCTGCATTCAGTAGAAACAATGTTACCTATACCCTGGGGCAACGCTATGTTTCGGCTCTGGGTCTTGAGTGCGTTGAGTTGTTGTTTAACAGCATGCAAGGCCATTCGCAAAGGCGCGCGGCATGCAAGACTGAAGAACAATGGTATCTGATACCTCAACTGGAACAGACCTCTGTCAGCAACCTTCTTGCTGAGCAATAAAATGAAGGCACATGTTTTGAACAAAATGAAAATTTATCAGCTCGGCACACTTCTGTTTCTCATCAGTACATCCTGCGCAACCATGGCCATTGCCGCCCCGGATTTAGCGCAAGCAAATGGATCATCATTTGGTTACACCCTTTCAGGAAAGGCTGCTGAAAACACCGGCACCCAGCTTGGTGGTCAAGCAGCACTGAGTGGGCAGGCCAACACAAGTTCAACGACCGGGAGTTTTACCCAACAGAATCGTCAAGGGATGTTGTTACCCGGTGAGGCAGATGTACGTAAATTACTGCCCCTGGCAGAGGCTGGATTACCTCCTCCCTATGGCGCCAATCTGTTTGCCGGTGGCTATGAGACCGAACGCAGCGATGGCTTGAATGACAATTATCTGATAGCGCCAGGGGACAAGCTTAATATCTGGATCTGGGGTGCCGTCAATTTTTCAAATGTAGTGACGGTAGATAATCAGGGCAATATTTTCATCCCTGATGTCGGCCCGATAAATGTCAAGAATGTACCTGCCAGCCAGGTCAATAATCTGGTGACCAGCAGGATTGGCGATGTTTTTACAAATAATGTCAATATCTACGTCAATCTGCTGACAACAACTCCCGTGAGTGTGTTTGTCACTGGCCCGGTAATACGGCCAGGCCAGTATGCGGGTCAATCCTCTGACAGTGTGCTCTATTTTCTAAAGCGGGCTGGGGGGATCGACTCGGAGCGCGGCAGCTATCGCCAAATAAAGGTATTACGCCAGAACCAGGTCATCCAAAAAATCGATCTGTATGAATTCATGCAGCAGGGCAAAATGCCCAAGCTCTCTTTTAAAGATCAGGATGTCATCCTGGTAGAGCCACAGGGCCCGATGATAAATGTCGCGGGCAAGGTTCGTAATCCCTTCCGTTTCGAATTGACTCAGCGTAATACGCTAGGCTCGGAGCTGGTTAACTACGCACTGCCGCTTGCCAAGGTGAGTCATGTCGGGGTGATAGGTGACCGTCCAAGTGGTCCATTCTCCATCTATTTACCTTACAAGGATTTTGCCAGCCTCCAGCTTAAGGATGGTGACAAAGTCTTGTTCAATGATGACATGCATGCACAGGTTTATGATGTGCAGGTCGCAGGTAGCTATATGGGGCCCTCATATTTCACTGTGCGCAAGCAGACCAAGCTGCATGAGCTGCTCAACCATATTCCCATTGACCCACAGCTTGCCGATTACCAATCCATCTACCTGATGCGCAAGAGTGTCGCTGCGCGGCAAAAAGAGATGTTGGAAGAGTCGCTCAACCGGTTGGAGCGCAGTGTGTTTACTGCTCCTGCCAGCTCGGATGGTGAAGCGTCGATCCGTGCCAAAGAGGCAGAACTGGTGATGCGCTTTGTCGAAAAGGCCAGAAAAATCCAGCCTCTTGGCAAGGTTGTGGTCGCAGACAAGGGGATTGTTGCGAACATTCAGCTGGAACAGGGTGACCAGATTGTCATACCGAACAGAACGGACCTGATTCAGGTCGGTGGGGAAGTCTTGATGCCACAGGCTGTGGTCTATAACGCCAATGCGACTCTCGATGACTATGTGGCCTGGGCGGGTGGATTTACCGAGCGTGCGAATGACCAGCGGATTGCCGTGGTTCATGCCAACGGATTGGTGGAGTTTAAAGATAAGGGGAGTGTCCAGCCCGGTGATCAGATTTTGGTGTTGCCCAAGGTTGACAGCAAAACCATGCAATCGGTCAAGGATATTACCCAAATCATTTATCAGATCGCCGTGGCTGCTAACGTAGCAATTAACTAAGCCGCTTCTTGCTGTAAAAAAGCAGACTCGCCAATGGGCGAGTCTGCTATGGGTAAAGCGAACTAATGAATAAACCGATTCTTAATCAAACGCCGCGCACATCCTTGCAGGTGTTGCGAGATGTTGTCTTTGGCCTGCTTATTCGTGAGCTTAAAACCCGCTTTGGTAGTTACCGGTTGGGTTATGCCTGGGCTCTGCTGGATCCGCTGCTAATGATTGGTTTTTTCAGCCTGATTTTTGGCCTGCGGAACCACAGTGGCTTTGGCGGCGCGCCAGCACCACTCTTTATCACCGCCGGGTATTTGCCCTTTATCTTTTTTAAAAATGTGGTGAGTAAACTGCAAACGGCAGTTAGCTCCAATATGGGGCTGTTTTGCTACCGTCAGGTCACCCCATTCTCAACCTTCATCGCGCGCTTTATGCTCGAAACCATGGTGGGGATGATGGTGGGGGGGGTATTGATATTGGGGCTAATCTGGTTTGGTTTTGATGCCATCCCCGCCGACCCGCTGCAGGTGCTCCTTATTTATCTGCTGCTGATGGTATTCTCGTTTTCCCTCGGTATTGTTTTTTGTGTTATCTGCAATTTGGTGCAAGAGGCCGACAAATTCCTCAACCTGCTGATGATGCCATTGATGTTTATCTCTTGTGTCATGTTCCCGCTGGCCACCATTCCGGCTCAATATCGGCACTGGTTTTTATGGAATCCGCTGGTGCATGCCCTCGAGCTTATTCGTAGTGGCTGGATTGCCGGCTATAGCAGCCCATATGTTAGTTGGGAGTATCTGGCTGCTGTCACCCTGATACTGCTCACCTTCGCCATGAGTTGCTATCGGTTAAGCCATCGTCGCTTGATTGCAAGTTAAAGTGATCCACATGATTGTTCTTGATTCTGTTACCAAGTATTACCCGACCAAATTTGGCCGTAACTATGTGCTGCGCGATGTCTCGCTCACCCTGCCTCGGGATCGCAATATCGGCATTCTGGGGGTCAACGGGGCGGGCAAATCGACCCTGCTACGGCTGCTTGGGGGCATGGATATGCCCAACCGAGGCAAAGTGAGCCGGCATTGCCGGGTCTCCTGGCCACTGGCATTGGGGGGAGGTTTTCAGGGCAGCATGACGGGGCGTGAAAATACCCGTTTTGTTTGCCGCATTCATGGGGTGAGCGAGACGGCTGCTGTTGAGGAATGGGTCAAGGAGTTCTCGGAAATAGGTCAGCATTTCGAGCTGCCAATCAAGGGATACTCCAGTGGTATGCGTTCCAAATTTTCCTTTGCGGTTAGCATGGCGTTTGATTTCGATATCTATCTGACTGACGAGATCACCTCGGTGGGGGATGCGCGTTTTAAGCAGAAGTGTATCGATGTATTTAACAAAAAGCGTGAGACAGCCAGCCTGATTATGGTGTCGCACGATATGAAAAACCTTCGTCAGCAGTGTGATATGGGTATTTTATTACGAAATAGCAGATTGGAGGTATTTGACAATATCGACGATGCCATCCGTATTTATCAAAATCTATAATAAGCACAATTAAACATGACACAACCTATCAGAACAGAAAAGCCATCACGCTTCGTGCGGAAGCTTCGCAAACTTGGCAAAGAGCCGAAGCGTTTCTTCATTGATTCCAACGGTTATAAAATTGCCCACAGGTCTTGGCAACAGAGTCTGAAACTGGGCAGCTTTTTGTGGGTTGTAGCCTGCTTTACCATGGCATCGATCTATTTTGGTGGGATTGCTTCAGACCGTTATGTCAGCCGAAGTGACATCATTATCAAGCAGGCAGATCAAATCAAAATGTTGCCCGATGCCCTGTCTATGCTGGGGCTGGGTGGTAGCAATCATCAGGACGTATTGCTGGTACAAGAGTACCTGCGCTCCTGGGATCTGCTGGCCAAGCTGGATCGCGAATTGGCGCTCAAAGCGCACTACCAAAGCCATGATGCCGACTTCTTCTCCCGTTTATCGGGGGAGGCGACCCGCGAAGAGTTTCTTGAATATTACCGTGATCACCTGACCCTGCGTCTTGATGAACTCTCCGGGGTATTAACTATCGAATTGCAGGCTTTTGATCCCGTCTATGGCCAGCAGGTAGTTAACATGATGCTGAAAGAGGCGGAAGGTTTTATCAACAAGCTGGGCCACCAGGTCGCCATGGATCAGCTCGCATTTGTCGAGCAAGAGGTTAACCGGTCCCATCAACGCTTGCAGGCAGAGAAAGCCAAGGTACTGGCGTTTCAAAATAGCCATCAGCTAATCAGTCCGGAATCGACCAGCACTGCACGCCTTGGTGTGGTCAGTGAAATTGAAGCCGAACTGGTGCGCCAGCAGGCAGAACTGAAGCAATTGCGCAGTTATATGAAAGAGAGCGCACCAGGGGTGGTATCGGTGCAAAGTCGTGTTGATGCGTTAAGCAAGCAACTGAAACAGGAAAAGGCGAAATTGACCACCAATGACGCCGGTGCTGGCACTCAGGTGGCACCTGAGGCAATGAACGAAATCACTGCCCAATATATGGATCTGAAAACCCAGGCCACTCTGGCTGCTGATCTCTACAAGACGGGCCTTATCAGTCTGGAGCAAGCCCGCGTTGAGGCATATCGCAAGCTGAAACACCTGCTGGTCGTGACGAAGCCAACCTTGGCGGAAGAAGCCGAATACCCACGCCGCTTGTATAACCTGGTCACAATTGGTGTTCTGCTTTGCCTCTTCTATGGCCTGATTGTTATGGGGCTGGCTACCTTGCGTGAACACCAGGATTGATAAGGTGATGCAAGATAGGTCAGAACTGTATTCTTGGCAGATGAGAATATCATCTGCCAAAGAGATAACGTTGAGGAATGAGGTCTGCCTGTCAGAATATAGCCAAGCGACTATTGTATATAAATTTATTGGTTTTTTGATAAAAACCAGCATGCTATTCATATTCCACGCTATATAGATAATAGGTGGCTATGATTTTCACTTTATTATATGTGTGGATCAATTTCTTTGGGCAATAATAAACGACCATGTATTGCTTTAGTGGCCGACCAGTTTACTACATTCAGTTTGGCTCCAGACGCAGATTTAATTCAAATAACACCGATAGATTGGCAATGGAAGTTAAGATTTTACAAACCTGACTTTTTATTTGTCGAATCAGCCTGGCGTGGTTATAAGGATAGCTGGAAAGGGAAAATAGCCAGTTATGCCAATAGTTCGCCCAATAAACCAGAGCTGCGGAGGGTGCTGGAATTCTGCCACAAGCGGAAAATTACAACAATTTTCTGGAACAAAGAGGATCCGTTTCACTTCGAACGCTTTGCTGATGCTGCCGCGTTGTTTGATGTGGTCTACACCACGGATTCCGGCTCACTGGAGCGCTATCATGCGCTCCCCCATCAGCGTTTTCAGCATGTCGGTGTGCTGATGTTTGCTGCCCAGCCACGCTGGTATCACCCTGCAGAGAAGGGAGTGCGGGGTCAGGAGGTCGCATTTCTGGGGGGCTATTATGGTAACGAGCTGGCTGAGCGAAGCAGGGTTCAGGAGGATATTCTTCTGGCATTGCGAGATAAAAATCTGATTATTTTTGACCGGTTTTGGCAGAAGGGAAATGGCTGCAGCTATCCTGAGCAACTACAACCTTACTGTAAACCTGCGATCACCCAAATGTCAGTTGCCAAGGCATATCAGCAATATCAAATATATTTGAACTTCAATACGATTAGTCAATCTTCAACAATGCTATCCCGTCGGGTGTTTGAATTGGCCGCTGCTGGCTGCCCTATTATCAGCACCCCTTCGATCGCCATGGGTAACATTTTTGGCAAGAGCATTGTCGCAGTGCAGGATGGTGCTGCGGCGCGCGAATGGTGTGAACAATTACAAAATAATGTTCGACTAAGAGACGAATTGGGTCAAAACGCGATGGAAATCGTGCTGGCCCAACACACCTGGCAACACAGGCTGACACAGCTCAACAGTGAACTCAGTCTTTATTAGTTAATTTCGGATAGATAAAACCAATTAGCTCACACGGGAGTGATTATTATGCCAATTAAGGCGCAGCGAGTATTGATCGTTTTTGGTACCAGACCGGAAGCCATCAAGATGGCCCCTATCGTCAAGGCTTTCCAGGCCAATCGCAAGGTTGACGTCAGGGTCTGCGTGACCGGGCAACACCGGGAGATGCTGGATCAGGTTCTCAACCTGTTCGAGATTGAGCCGGAATATGATCTCAACATCATGAAGCCGGGCCAGGATCTGACAGATGTCACGACCGCCATCTTGCAGGGGCTCAAACCCGTTTTTGCCGAGTTCAAACCGGACCGCATTCTGGTGCACGGTGACACGGCTACGTCGTTTGCGGCGACACTGGCTGCCTACTACCACCGTATCGCGGTTGGCCATGTTGAAGCAGGGCTACGCACCGGCAACATCTACTCTCCCTGGCCGGAAGAGGGGATGCGTCGTTTGACTGGTGGCATCGCCGATCAACACTACACCCCGACGATCAGCTCGCTGAAAAACCTCATCATGGAGAACATCGCTCCGGAGACCATCTTCGTCACCGGTAACTCGGTGATCGACGCCCTGATTGAGGTTTCCCAACGCATTGATAAAAACCTTGGCATGAAGGCTGAACTGGCCGCGCGCTTCCCTTTCCTCGACAAGAGCAAGAAGCTGATCCTGGTCACCGGCCATCGCCGCGAAAACCATGGCGATGGCTTTGAGCGGATCTGCAAGGCGCTCTCCGTGCTGGCCCAGCGGGATGATGTGCAAATCGTCTATCCGGTTCATCTCAACCCCAACGTACAAGAGCCGGTCAACCGCAACCTCAAGGGGCTCGACAATGTGCATCTGATCGAGCCGCAAGATTACCTGCCGTTCGTCTATCTGATGAAGCAGAGCTACCTGATCCTGACCGACTCGGGCGGTATTCAGGAAGAGGCGCCCACCCTGGGCAAACCGGTGCTGTGCATGCGAGACACCACAGAGCGTCCTGCTGCAGTCAAGGCCGGAACAGTTCGTCTGGTGGGGACCTGTGACGAGACTATCGTTGCAGAAACCGTTCGCCTGCTGGATGACGAGCTGGCCTACCAGGTGATGAGCCATGCCAACAACCCCTATGGGGATGGCAGAACTAGTCAGCGCATCGTTGAGGCCGTCATCGGCTTGAGCGGCGCCCTCGGCCAGCAGATCGATAGCAGCCTGCAAGTGGCCTGATTTACAGATTACATAACTGTCCTTGGGGGCATATTGCCCCCAGTTTTCCTTTTGAGAGCACAAAATAATGAAATTCGAAACCATCTCCGTCGTTGGTCTGGGTTATATCGGTTTGCCAACAGCAGCAGTCATTGCCAGTAACGGCATTCGGGTTATCGGTGTCGATGTCAACCAGCATGCGGTAGACACCATCAATCAGGGCAAGATCCATATCGTGGAACCGGGCCTGGAAGATCTGGTCAAGCAAGCGGTGCAGGATGGCCACTTGAGCGCACACACCAGCCCGCAGAAGGCGGATGCCTTCCTGATTGCCGTACCGACTCCGTTCAAGGGTGAAGATCACGAACCGGATCTGAAATATATCGAGAGTGCTTCCCGTGCCCTGGCGCCCATGCTGGAGAGAGGCAATCTGGTGGTACTGGAGTCCACTTCTCCGGTGGGGGCCACCGAACAGATGGCCAAATGGCTGGCCGAAGAGCGCAGCGATCTGACCTTCCCGCACACTGTGGCAGAAGGCCAGACCCCTGACATCTTTGTTGCCCACTGCCCGGAGCGTGTGTTGCCCGGTCAGGTGATCCGCGAGCTGGTGGAGAACGATCGCATCATCGGTGGCATGGACAAGGCTAGTACCGAAGCCGCCACTCAGGTCTACAAGATGTTTGTCAAGAAGGGTGAGTGCATCGCCACCGAAGCGCGCACCGCCGAGATGAGCAAGCTGACCGAGAACGCCTTCCGCGACGTCAATATCGCCTTTGCCAACGAGTTGTCACTGATCTGTGACCAGCAGGGCATCAATGTGTGGGAGCTGATCTCCCTTGCCAACCGTCACCCGCGAGTCAATATCTTGCAGCCGGGTTGCGGCGTGGGTGGCCACTGCATCGCAGTCGATCCCTGGTTTATCGTCAACCAGAATCCTGAGACTGCCAAAATCATCCACCAGGCTCGCCTGGTCAACGACTACAAGCCGCACTATGTGGTGGAGCAGGTAGAAAAAGCGGTTGCCGGTCTGAGCAACCCGAAAATTGCCTGTCTGGGTCTGGCTTTCAAACCGGATATCGACGATCTGCGTGAGAGCCCGGCACTGGATATCACCAAGACCCTGGCGAACAACCCGGCATATCAGATCCTGGCAGTTGAGCCCAATATCGAAGCATTGCCGCCGGTACTGGAGAACCGCAATAATGTTAAGCTGGCCTCTTTGTCTGATGCGTTGCAACATGCCGATATGATTGTGATATTGGTAAAACACAAAGAATTCCTTGGTCTCAACCGTAGCGATGCTGCCAAGAACCAATTGCTTGACTTCGTTAACGCAGCTCAATAATCCACTCGTAAACAGTGGCTGGCTTAGTCCGGCCACTGTGTGAAAAAAAGAACTCTGATATGTCAACCCGTCTTGCTAAAAAAAATTCTCGTAAAAATAAGCACTCACCCCATCCGGAAAATAATCAGCTCAATACAGTATTCTCTATCTATGATGAGCACCTTGATTATCTTTATCGACAGTTGGCTCGTAAAACTGACAAGATTGAATGGGTTGAGCAGTCCTATCCCCTGTTATCTTTCAAAAACATCAGTAATATAGAAAGTGCTGATGCATGGCTACTCCCTGCTGATAATGATCGTAACAAGTCAATCTCGGTTGATAAAAATGGCGTAGCAACTCTGACCATGGATCTGGTTGATGGCGACTCATTTTATTTGCAGACAGGCAGTATGAATATTAATGGGTTGCCACTGAACAAAGAGGTATGGCGCATCAGTGGTAGTCATAAATATCAAGTGTTTATTGATGCCCAGTATGGTGAGCTGCGTCCTGATTGTGCCATGTTCCTCATTCAATACGATGAAGAAAAACGTATCGCGCATAAATTCCAGCAAGTCTATAACGGCCTTAATCGGATAGAGTTTGAAACGGTTCCTGACGCACGCTATTTCAGTATTGCCTTGCGTTTCAAAGGTCAAGGAACTCTCAGCATCAAACCACTCAAGATCATTGCGGAAGAGATGCTGCCGGTTAATGCGATTACACTCGAAAATTGCCAATCTCCAGAAGAGATAGCCCGTATATTTGAGCTCAAAGCCAAAGCGTTGACATCTGCCTTTGAGAAACGTATACATGCGCTGCCAGATTCTCCAATGGTTCAAAAAACCAATCTGGAAGCATTAAAAGATAAGCTGGCTACGGCACTTTATGAAAAACAGCAAGTGGAGAAATCTCTGTATTATCGTCTTGGCAAAACATTGGCAGAAGCCAAGCGCAACAAGCTATCAGGGCTTTTGTCACTGCCGCAAAAGCTCATCAAAATTCGGGCGGCCAAGCGCAAGGGGAAATTTGAACATTCGCCCATGGACAGTACCATCAGGCAGCAGTTGCTGGAACAGGTCGGCATCTTCAACGAAGCTCGTCCCAATGACGAGATAACCTGGCCCGCATTCGAACCTCGTGCCCGTCTGCGCAACCAGCATATCAATGTCGTTTCGATCAGCGACAAGTTCACTTACGAGTGTTTCCGCTACGAAGCCAACTTCATTCCGCTGACCAAGAAGAACTGGAAAGCCGAGATCGATGCAGCCAACCCCGTGCTGTTCTTCGTCGAGTCAGCCTGGAATGGTAATGATGGCGAGTGGACCTACACCATGGCCAGCTACAAGAAGCACCTGGGCGATCCGCTGCGCGAAGCCATCAAGTATTGCCAGTCCAAGAACATTCCCGTAGTGTTCTGGAACAAGGAAGATCCGACCAACTACGACGTCTTTATCGATGTGGCAGCTGATTGTGACTACATCTTTACCACCGATGGCGGGATCGTGGACAAGTACAAGGCCCGTGTCGGCCACGATAGGGTTTACCCGTTAGCCTTTGCGGCGCAGCCGGCGATTCACAACCCGATCCGTGACAAGCGCAAGAAGCTGCCTACCTATGAAGCCTGCTTCGCCGGTAGCTGGTACAACAATGGCCATGATACCCGCCGTATTCAGACCGAGATCGTGCTCGATGGGGCCATGCATCGTGAGTTGCACGTCTACGATCGCATGTTGCACGCCACCAAGCATCGCGAGTCTCGTATCTTCCCGGCCAAATATCAGCCGTTTATTGTGGGTTCTCTGAGCTACGACCAGATGGTCACCGCTTATCGCCAGTACAAGTTGTTCCTGAATATCAACACGGTACAAGACTCACCAACCATGTTCTCTCGTCGGGTCTTCGAAATCCTGGCATGTGGGACGCCAGTGGTGTCGACCCACTCCGATGGCATGAAGGCGATGTTGGGCGAACATGTTCACATCGTAAACAACAAGGATGAGGCAAAGAACATTGTTCAGCAGTTGCTGGAATCCGATCTCGACCGTGAACGTCTGGGTCATCAAGCCGCCCGTCACTGCCTGCAGCATCACTCTTATCAGCAACGTTTCGAACAGATCCTGAAGACAATTGGAGTTGAAAGCTCTGTCGATCAGGGCGACAAGGTATCCATCATCATGTGTACCAACCGTCCCAAGAACATCGACATGATGATTGACAACTATCAGCGTCAGACCCATGCCAACAAAGAGCTGTTAATTATCCTCAACAACGATGATTTCGACATCGAAACCGTGAAGAGCAAAGTCCAGGGACTGGCGAATGTTCAGGTACATCAGTTGCCGCAAGACATGACGCTAGGTGATTGCCTCAATCACGGTGTTGCCAATGCATCGGGTGACTATATTGCCAAGATGGATGATGACGATATCTACGGAGCAAACTATCTGGTGGATGCCCTGCTGGCCTTCAACTTCAGCGGTGCCGACGTAGTAGGTAAAGACTCCTATTTCTGCTATGTGGAATCCAAGAACATCATGGCAATCAAACAGCCCGGAAAGGATAATCGCTATTCCGATTTTATTTCGGGCGGCACGCTGGTGATTCGTAGACAGGTCTTTGACAAGGTTAAATTCCATAGCCGCAATCGCGGTGAAGACACCAACTTCCTTAAGGACTGCAAGGAAAATGGCTTCACCATATACTCATCGGATAAATACAATTTTATCCAGATGCGTTATGCCAATACCAGTGCCCATACTTGGACCATCCAAGATGAGGAATACCTGAAGAATTGCCAAGTAATTTGTTCTGAGTTGAAACGAGACTTATCGGGCATCTAAATGGAAATTTTTGAGTTTCACGGCGTCAGTAACTTCACATATGTTGAAGATGGGCATTATGTTATTCATGATACCCACATCACTCATAATGTGTTTATTAAAAAATCGAAGACCAACAGCACACAACTTTATATTTTTGGTCAAGGCGCTGTGGACAAGTCAAAACCCCAGCCAAACTTCCAACGAGTCAGTTGGGTGGATGAGTTAGAAGACAATATAATTATTGCTACTGACCCAACTCTTACTGACAACCAGTTAAGTATTGGCTGGTTTCAATGTTCTATGGAAACGAATTATTTTTACCGCTTCTCCGAACTGGTTAAATTTATCGCAGTAAAGATGAGTCTCGATATTTCGAAGCCGATTCTTTATGGCTCGTCAGCAGGAGGGTTTGCATCATTGATGCTCTCTCCATATTTCAATAGCCCTGTTGTAGTTGTAAACAACCCTCAAACGGATTGGACATTATTTTACGAATCAAAGGTAAAAGATGTACTAGACACAATTTACAATGGAATGAACGTTGATGAGTATCGAAAAAAATTCCCAATGAAATTTAATGCAATTGATGTTTTCAAAGCCACATCAAAAGTGCCAAGCATTATATTCATGCAGAACCTTGATGACATCTTCCATTATGAACGACATTGTGCACCATTTATGCAATGGATGCGCGACCAATATAAAAACAGCAAGCTCACGGAGAGGGGGCTGATTACGTACTTATATCGTAACCCCTCCGAAGGCCACAATCCATGTAGTAAAGAGATAACTTTAAGATACTTGGAGTTAGCCAAGAGTTTATAAATACGGGATTAATATGATTAAGAAAGCCGTTTTTCCTGTCGCGGGTATGGGTACCCGCTTCCTTCCCGCCACCAAGGCATGCCCGAAAGAGATGTTGCCAGTGGTCGACAAGCCGTTGATCCAGTATGCGGTTGAGGAGGCCATTGCCGCCGGTATTACCGACCTGATCTTTGTTACATCCTGGACCAAACGTGCCATCGAAGATCACTTCGATAGCAACTTCGAGCTTGAGTACAAGCTCGAACAAGCAGGTAAGAAGGCGTTGCTCGATACCGTCAAGAACATCATCCCCGCCGGCGTCAACTGCTTCTATGTTCGTCAAACTGAAGCCCTTGGACTGGGCCACGCCGTACTGTGTGCCAAGCAGATCGTTGGTAACGAGCCGTTTGCTGTATTGCTGGCTGACGACATGATCCACTGCGACAAGACTCCCTGCCTCGACACCATGATTGCCCTCGCTGGCGAGAGCCATTGCTCGGTCGTGGCTGTAGAAGCCGTGCCGATGGAAAAAGTCAGCCAGTATGGTGTCATTGCACCACAAGCGGTGAGCGAACGCCTGTATAAACTCAATGGCGTCGTGGAGAAACCGCCCCGTGAGGAGGCGCCATCCAACCTCTCCATCGTTGGCCGATATGTACTGCAGCCACGCATTTTTGAGCTACTTGAGCAGACCCAGCGCGGGGCCGGTGGCGAGATCCAGTTGACCGATGCCATTGCCGATTTGCTCAAGGAGCAAGAGGTCATGGCTTACGAGTTTGACGGTATCCGCTATGACTGCGGCAGCAAACTGGGCCATATGAAAGCCAACATTGAATATGGCCTGCGCCATCCCGAGTTGTCGGACACGCTGCGAGCCTATCTCGAAGAATTGCTGGCACACTGAGCGTAGGACACCATGTCGCGAGATCTCAGTGTTATTACACCGTTCCACTTTCAGCAAAGTGGGCGGGGTAGTCTGGATTCTGCGGTGAAGAGACTGGAGGCATGCCTCCAGTCTCTTCATATCGCAGGCGATCTGGATATTTTGATTCCGACTAACCAGCGCAATCTGCTAGCAGGGCAGCTTGATGCCCGGATCTTGGAAGACTCACAGCCTTTTCCTATCTACTCGCCTGGACTGGCGCGTAGCCATGGTATTGAGCACAGTACCGCACGCACGCTCTTTATCATGGATGCAGACCTCCTTTGCTCACCGCAACTGGCCAAGCAACTTCCTGACCGCTGCCAGCTGTATGCTCATTCAGGGCAACCCTCTTTTGAGATGTACCCCTGCCTCTATCTGACCAAGGAAGAAACGGAGCGCTTTGACGGGGATTTTCAGGGCTGCCTGGAATCCTTTCTGCGCGGGGAGAATCACCGGGTGGAGGGAATCGCCCTGGCCAGTAGTTGCTTGCTGATGAATCGCGAGTGGTTTTTGCAACTGGGGGGCTTTGACGAGCAGTTTGTCGGCCATGGCGGCGAAGATCTCGAACTGATTGACCGGCTCACCCGTCATTATCCCATCGGGCCGAGACCGGATGACTATGCCCTGAATATCAAGGCACAGCATCCGGGGGATTATCAGGGGTTTCGGCGCTATTTCAGTTATTATGCGCTGCCCCATCTGTTTGCCGGCCGGTTTCTGGTTCACCAGTGGCATCCGCGCCCCCTGACTCACCCTTACCACAAACGGCGGGCTAACAATGATCAGTTGCTTGAGCAGATGCTGGCTCGCAGTGAAGCAGAGCGAGGCCCGTTGAAAGGGCCCGTGGTGCCCTGTAACGACCTTGGCGGGGAGCTGCCGGATTTTCGCGAGTGGATGATCCGTTTGCAGGAGGAGGCGGGCTATCCGGTGAGCGAATATCCGGGGCTGTTGCGCTGGCAAGAGGGGGTGCAGCGCAAGCGGCCACTGTGGCGCAAGCTGCGCAAGCTCTACCTCAACCCTCGGGCCTTTTTCAGAGATATGTTTAAGCCCACATCTCGCTGAACTTTTTATCTGAGCAATTTGCATGACTCTATGGACACAATCCAGCGGCATACTGGCCCGCAGCACTCAAATCAGCGCCTGTCTGGGACAACCCTTGGCGCGCTTTGCTTCCCCTGATGCCGTACAGCCGGGGGATGTGCTGGTCGGCTGGGGCCAGAAGGCTAATACCCACCAGATCAAGGAGCAGGCCAAGACCCTGAGTTTGCCCTATTGGCAGCTGGAAGACGGCTTTATCGGTTATATCGGCCACCCCGCCAGGGGGGGCAAGGCGGTCTCATTGATCGCCGATCCGGTGGGGATCTATTACGATGCCCGCCAGCCCAGCCAGCTTGAACAATTGATTGCCACCCCGTGCGAGCCACAGATGTTGGCACGGGCCGAGCGACTGATCGATGAGCTGGTACGCCTCGGGGTCACCAAATACAACTGTTATGCCACTGCCCCCGATCAGTCGATTGCCAGCGGCAGCGTGACCGCCCTCTCTGCCGTCGGGGACTATGGCGGCTTGCCATCAGGGCTTGCCACTCGTCTGCAGCAGAGCGCCAAACCCAGGATCCTGCTGGTCGATCAGGTGGCGGGGGATCTCTCCATTCCGGGGGCGCTGGCCAGTGAAGCTGATTTTGTGGCGATGGTGGAGGCGGCGCGCCGCAATCATCCCGATGCGCGCCTGTTGCTGCGCACCCATCCCGATACTCGCCTTGGCAAGAAGCGCGGGGTGTTGGCCCGTCTGAACCTGGATGATGTGGAGATTGTGGCCGATCACTGCCATCCCCATGCGCTGCTCAATGTGGTGGATGCGGTCTATACGGTGTCATCCCAGCTTGGTTTTGAAGGCCTGTTGCTTGGCAAGCCGGTCTATTGCTTCGGTATGCCGTTTTATGCGGGTTGGGGGCTGACCCATGACAGCAAGCAGTGTGAACGGCGCAACGTAAAAGTGTCGCTCGCCCAGCTGGTCGCGGCAGCCTTGATCCGCTATCCCCGCTATCTCGACCCTGTGCTGGGCCAGCGTTGCGAGGTAGAGGAGGTGGTCGCCATTATTGCCAATCAGCGCCGTCCCGCGCCGCGCTGGCGCAGGCTTTATCTGGTCGGTTTCTCGCTGTGGAAGCGGGCATTTATGCAGGCGTTTTGCCAGCATTTGGCCGATGAGTTGCGCTTTGTGCGCAAGCCACCCAAGCGGTTGACCGGTGACGAGCAGATATTGGTGTGGGGTAGCCGCCACCCCGATCTCGCCTCTGCAATCCGGGTCGAGGATGGTTTTATTCGCTCGAGGGGGCTGGGCTCCAATCTCTGTCGTCCCTCCTCCTTGTCACTGGACCCGGTCGGGATCTATTTCGACAGTCGCACTCCCAGCGGGCTGGAACAGTTGCTCAACTATCAGGAGTTGACAGAGGCGGAGGTCAAGCGCGGGGATGCGCTGCTCGCCTTGCTACGGGAACACAGGGTCAGCAAATACAATGTGGGCGAGCCACAGCACTACACCAGGCCCGATGATGGTCGTGAGCTGGTGCTGGTGGTGGGTCAGGTGGATGGCGATGCCTCCATCCTGACCGGGAGCCCCCATATTCGCAGCAATGAGCAGTTGCTGTGGGCGGTGCGAGCGGCCAAACCCGATGCTCATATTCTCTACAAGCCACACCCTGATGTGGTGGCGGGCAATCGTGGTGGGGCGATTTCTGCGGCTTGTCTGGCGGAGTGTGTCGATAGCCAGGTGCTGGATATTGGGCTCACCAGCCTCTATCCCCATGTGGATGAGCTGCATACCATGACCTCGCTCAGTGGCTTCGAGGCGCTGGTGCAGGGGGTCAAGGTGACGACCTGGGGCCAACCCTTCTACAGTGGCTGGGGGTTGACCACGGATGCCAATCCGCCTGCTCGTCGTCGACGTAGTCTGCCGCTGGCGGCGCTGGTCTATCTGACGCTGGTTGCCTATCCGCTCTATCTCGATTGGCAGACCGGGCTCTGGATAAGTCCGGAGCAGTTGATCCACCAACTGGCGAAGCAGGGACACTCATCGGCCCAAAAAGCGAGCCGCTGGCAACGCTGGCAGCTCAAGCTCGGTTACTTGTTCCAGACGCTCATGCAGCGCCCCTCTCTCTCCCCGTTTTTGAGATAAGTCGTCAATGAAGATTTTGTTACTGCAAGGCCCGCTTGGCCCTTTCTTTCAGACCCTGAGTCGCCAGTTGACCGAGGCGGGACATCAGGTGGTGAAGATCCATTTCAATGGCGGGGATGAGTGCTGGCCCTGTGCCGGAAAAAATCTGCGTTTTCGCGGGAAACCGGAAAGCTGGAACGCCTTTTTCCGCCGGGTGCTCAAGCAGCAGGGTATCGATACGGTGATCTGTTACGGGGACTGCCGTTATTACCATCTGGAGGCTGGCCGTATCTGCAAGTTGAAGCGAGTGCCATTCTGGGCGATGGAGGAGGGCTATCTCAGACCCGATTTCGTCACGCTGGAGCAGGGGGGGGTCAATGCCTTCAGCCCCTGGTATGAGCGGCGCGATCAACTTGCCCAATTGGATTGGCCTGTGCCTTATGACAGCTCGCTCAAGGTGGGCAAGACCTTTGCGGTGCGCGCCTGGTATGCCAGTCGCTACCACATCAACAAGTCGCTGTTCCGTTGGCGTTATCCCCACTTTGTGAATCACCGTCCCTGGAGTCTGGTGCAGGAGGCGATGGGGTGGGTCTGTGGCGCCATGGTGAAATACGGCAACTTGCGCCAGGATCGCGCCCTGCTCAAGGCGTTGCCGCAGCACGCCGGGCGGATCTTCTTTGTGCCACTGCAAGTGACCGAGGATTTTCAGATCCGGGAGCACTCTGACCTGAGCGGGGTGGAGGAGATGGTTGCGCAGGTGATCAACTCCTTTGCGGAGCATGCCAAACCCGAAGATGTGTTGCTGTTCAAGCACCACCCCATGGATCGGGGCTATGTCAGTTATCGTGCCCAGATAAACAGACTCATTGCGGTGCTTGGCCTGGAGGGGAGGGTCTTTTACGGTTATGAACTGCCGCTGCCAACCCTGTATCCCTTGCTCAAAGGGGTGATCACCATCAACAGCACGGTCGGTCTCTCTGCTTTGCTCCATGATGTACCCACCTTCTGCATGGGGCGGGCACTCTATGATATTGACGGTCTGACCACCAAAGGTTCGCTGGCCTCCTTCTGGCACTCGCAGAGCCCGGTATGTGCCGAGACATTCAAACGGGTGCGCCACTCCTTGCTCCATCTGACCCAGCTCAATGCCAGTTTTTACCGTCATCTGAAAATGAGTGCGCTGGCGGTCATGGAAAAAATGAAGCTTTCAGCGCCGAATATGCGTGATGAGCTTGTATCGCCGGAACGCCGTATGAGGGTGAATAATACCATGTGCCTTACATTACCCTGGCTGGCCACTCTCGATGGTATTAGCGACCCGTTTACATCTATCGGTTCAACCGCTCTGATGTTACTCGTTTGATGTCTGCCTATTTTTGATTTAGTGTGTTAGTGAGAGGTAAATAAAACCAGGAAGGTTAACATGAACATTCACGGTTGCTTGTTATCCATTGGACTCTTGGGGTTGCCGACTTTTTCCATGGCAGCTGAACATGATCTTTCACTTATTATTCACGGGGCATCAATACACAGTGATTGTTCGCAGGGATCAGGAAAAAAAAGCAAAACCTGTGACTTTAATGGTTTTAACCCGGGATTGGGATTGGCGTGGGTGTTCTTGGGTGACAACGACACGGGAAAACTTGCGCTGCGCGGCGGGCTTTATCGGGATTCTCTAGAAAATACAGCTGGTTATGCGGGTTTCTCTTATCGGAAAGAGTGGTATCTCACCGAACATGTTTTTGCTGGGGTAGGGGCGCAGGCTGGTTATCTCAACGGTTCGGGTATTGATGGTTTTGCCGCTTTGCCGATAGTGATACTGGGTTACAAGTCAGTTGCATTGGAAGTCGGTTATGCACCCAAGGTTGATTGGGTACCTGGGGGAGACCATGTCGCGGTCACCACCTTCTCATTGCGATGGACGCTGTAATATTAGCGAAATATGATCGCCATTACGCATTGTACTTTGTCATTTTGTCACGTTTTTTTAATACACATTTGTGGTGGATATAATCTGGCAAGCTGTGTGAAATATATTTCAGGCCAGATTTTGACTTGTGAGTCATAAAATGGTGCCCCATTTTATCTGAGCAACAATTATTGTGGATTTATTTCAAGATGAGCTAAGTGGCATATTCATTTATCAATATTGATTGCATCTGGAACATTTAAAAATAAAAAGCCCTTCACCATGGTGAAGGGCTTTTTGCTATCTGGCGTTAGCCGATGGGGTCGCCCCGCTCTGGCTTAGTAGCCCTGCTGGTGCACGTCCATCACGGCGCGGCCTGACGGGTCGGCCATCTCCTTGAACTTGGCATCCCACTCCAGCGCGGTAGGAGTGGAGCAGGCGACCGACTTGCCGTAGGGCACGGTGCGGGCGGCGGCTTCCAGCGGGAAGTGCTCGTCGAAGATGGCGCGGTAGAAGTAGGCCTCCTTGGTGAGCGGGGTGTTGATGGGGAAGCGGAATGCGGCCGCCTCGAACATCTGATCCGTCACTTCCTGCTCCACCATGGCTTTCAGGCTGTCGATCCACGAATAACCCACGCCGTCGGAGAACTGCTCCTTCTGGCGCCACGCCACTTCGTGGGGCAGCAGATCTTCGAACGCTTCGCGCAGGATGTGCTTCTCGATCTTGCCCTTGCCGCACATCTTGTCGGCAGGCTGCAGGCGCATCGCCACGTCCATGAACTCCTTGTCGAGGAAGGGCACGCGACCTTCCACACCCCAGGCGGCCATCGACTTGTTGGCACGCAGGCAGTCATAGAGGTGCAAAGAGGCAAGCTTGCGCACGTTCTCTTCGTGGAACTCTTTGGCATTGGGCGCCTTGTGGAAGTAGAGGTAGCCACCAAACAACTCGTCGGAGCCTTCACCGGAGAGCACCATCTTGATCCCCATCGCTTTGATGTAGCGGGCCATCAGATACATGGGCGTGGAGGCGCGGATGGTGGTGACGTCATAGGTCTCGAGGTGATAGATGACGTCGCGCAGGGCATCCAGACCCTCCTGCACGGTGAAGTGGATCTGGTGGTGGATGGTGCCCAGATGGTCGGCCACCTTGCGGGCGGCGGCGAGATCCGGAGACCCTTCCAGACCGACGGCGAAGGAGTGCAGTTGCGGCCACCAGGCTTCGCTCTTGCCATCGTCCTCGATGCGGCGCGCCGCATAGAGCTTGGTGATGGCGGAGATGACGGAGGAGTCCAGCCCGCCGGAGAGCAGCACGCCATAGGGCACGTCGCACATCAGCTGGCGTTTGACCGCCGCTTCCAGCGCCGCTTTCAGCTCCGCTTTGTCGCTGACGTTATGCTCGACCGCGGCGTACTCCATCCAGTCGCGCTTGTACCACTGTTTGAGCTCGCCATCCTTGCTCCACAGGTAGTGTCCCGGCGGGAAGGTTTCGACGCTCTTGCAGACCGGCACCAGCGCCTTCATCTCGGAGGCGACATAGAAGTTGCCGTGCTCGTCACGGCCGGTATAGAGGGGGATGATCCCCATGTGGTCGCGACCAATCAGGTAGGCATCCTGTTCGGCGTCATAAAGAATGAAGGCAAAGATGCCGTTGAGATCGTCGAGAAACGCCGGGCCCTTCTCCTTGTAAAGGGCCAGCAGCACTTCACAGTCGGATTTGGTCTGGAACTGGAAGTCGACCTTGAGGGTTTTCTCCAGCTCCTTGTGGTTGTAAATCTCGCCGTTGACCGCCAGCACATGGGTGCGCTCGGGGTTGTAGAGCGGCTGGGCGCCATTGCCCGGGTCGACGATGGCCAGACGCTCGTGCACCAGGATGGCTTTGTCGGAGCTGTAGACGCCGGACCAGTCAGGCCCGCGGTGACGCAGTCGCTTGGACATCTCCAGCGCCGATTTGCGCAGGGCTACTGCATCGGACTTGATATCCAGAATGCCGAAAATTGAACACATTGGCGGTAATCCTCTTGATTTTTATATGAGCCCCCCACGTTTGGGCTCGAAATTCCATTTACATTCCTCGTCAGACACAATGCCTAGCGGAAAAACCTTTTGCAAGCGGGAAAACCGCAGAAAATCATGCCGTAAGCGTCAAGCAGATCAACAGGATAAGGGTTGCTGCAACGGGGCCGGGTGACGTGAACGTCAAGCCGAGGTGGGTTCGAAGATGACGTAGACCTTGCGACAGGGGGTAAGGGTCTCCCACTCGCCGACAAAACCTGCCGGAATCACGAATTGATCGCCGGGTTTGAGGGCCAGCTGGCCGCCCAGATTGTCGTGGATCACCACATCCCCCTCCAGCAGTTGGCAATATTCGTGCTCGGTGTAGTGGATGGCCCAGCAGCCAGGCTCGCAAGCCCAGAAGCCGATGTGAAACTGCTGGCTGGGATCGGAGTAGTGGTTCCACACCGTCTGACTCGGGTTGCCCGCTTTAATGCGTTCGGGGGCGGGCATCAGTGGGGTGGGGGTCGCATCGTGGCGATCGAGCAAAATCCAGTCGTTGAGGGTCTTCATGGTGCCTCCTTGGCTTCGGCAGATAGGAACGCGGGGCCATCCCGGCCCCGCGTTTGTTCGTTTTATTAAACGAGGTTGTGCATAACTTAAACGATGCATCCTCACTTGCCAAGGGCCGCAGGCCGACGACTCAGAGCGGCTGCAAGCGGCGGATCACATGGCGGGCAAAGCCGCTGCCCGCCTCGTTGTAGACGTTGAACACCGCATCCACCCCCTGCTCCTGCAGGGAGGCGATATCATCCTCGAAGCGGACGATGGCGGCGATCTTGCCGTTGAATCCATGGCTGCGCAGCTTCTCGATGGCGTAGAGGTTACCCGAGTGATGGGGCATCGCCAGCAGCACCAGATTGACTTGATTGGAGAGCAGCACCTTGTCCCAGAAGTCGGTATCGGTGGCATCCCCCTCGATGACGTTCATCCCCTGGGCTCGCAGGGTGGGTAGCTTCTCGCTGTCGTTCTCCACTCCGAGGATGACGTTGCCGTATTTGTTCTCCAGCTCGAAGTAGGCTCCCTGACCGATCCGCCCCATGCCGAGGATGATCACCTCGGCATCGCCAAGCTCGATGGGCCTGTCTTCCGGATGGAGGTTGCTCGCCTGCAATCCTCGCAGCCAGTGGCCGATGCGATGGTAGATGCGCTCACTCTGAGCATTGAGCGGGGCAGAGATCATAAAGCTGGCCGCCAGCGCCAGCGAGACCGCCACCAGCCACTCGTGGGAGAGCCAGCCCGCCTTGGCGGCGATGGCGGCGACGATCAGGCCAAACTCCGAGAAGTTGGTGAGCGCCAGGGTCGAGAGCAGGGCGGTACGCACCCGCAGGTGTGCGCCGCTGTAGACCAGATAGTAGAGCGCGCTTTTGAGCGGCAGGGCCAGCACCAGCGCCAGCGCCAGCAACATGGTGTCGTGGGTCGGCAGGCCGTTGAGGCCGATGGTGAGAAAGAAGCAGACCAGAAAGAGGTCTTTGAGGTTGAAGAGCGCCTTGGCCAATCCCGCCGCCGCCGGATGAGAGGCGAGCAGCATGCCGATGATGAGGGCCCCGAGATCCGGTTTGAGGCCGACCACTTCAAAACCGGCTGCCCCGACCACCAGCGCCAGAAACACGCCGAACAGCACCTGCAACTCGCCGTGCCCGGCACGCTCCAGCAGCTTGAACAGCAGCGGGCGCAGCAGCGGCAGCCCCAGTACCCAGAGCGCCCAGATGCTGGGCCATTTGCCGCTGGAGAAGGCCAGAAAGGCCACGGCGAACACATCCTGCATCACCAGCACCCCGATGGCGATACGGGCGTAGAGGGCATTCATGTCGCTGCGATCTTCCAGCACCTTGACTGCGAAGACGGTGCTGGAGAAGGAGAGGGCAAAGCCCAGCAGCAGCGCCAGCTTCCAGTCCAGCGACAGGGCAAGCTCGAGCCCCAGTCCCTTGCAGACCAGCAGCACCACGGTAAAGAGCAGGGTGGAGAGCAGCAGATGCAGGCTGGTGGTGCCCCACACATCGCGCCGCATCAGGGTCTTGATATTGAGCTTGAGACCGATGGTGAACAGCAGCAGGGTGACGCCGAGATCGGCTACCTCGCTCAGGGCGGGAGTATTTTCATATCCCATGCCGTTGAGGATAAAACCGGCGGCCAGAAAGCCGAGCAGGGGGGGCAGGCCAATCAGATTGACTACCATGCCGCAGCCAAAGGCCACGGCGATCAGAATGGGTTCCATAACAGATCCTGCAAGGGCAGGAGAGACCTGCCCTGTTTAACGCTTGGGTGGTGATTAGACGATATCGATGTCGACCACGGAGTCGAAGATGTGGTTCGGTCTGAACGGCATGCGGTCGATATCGGCGACCTTGCTCACCCCGGAGAGCACCAGCACCGTCTCGAGACCGGCCTGAAAGCCCGCCAGAATGTCGGTGCGCAGGTTATCGCCGATGATGATGGTGTCGTCGGAGTGGGCCTCCATCCGGTTGAGCGCCGCACGGATGATCCAGGCGCTCGGCTTGCCGACATAGAACGGCTTCTTGCCGGTCATCCGCTCGATGGGGGCGCACAGGGCGCCGCAGGCCGGGTGCATCATGGGGCCGTGGGTATCGGGGTTGGTGGCGATAAAGCGGGCCCCCTGATCGACGAACTTGGCCCCCTGTTGCATCATGGTCCAGTTGTAGTTGCGGGTCTCGCCCACCACCACGAAGTCCGGGTCGATATCGGTGATGGTGAAACCGGCCTTGTAGAGCTCGTGGGTCAGCGCCCCTTCACCGATCACATAGGCCTTCTTGCCATCCTGTCGCTTGAGAAAGTCGGCGGTGCCCATGGCGGAGGTATAGAAGCACTCCTCCGGCACTTCGATCCCGGCGGAGCGGAAGCGGTTTTGCAGATCTTTCTGGGTCTGGGCCGGGTAGTTGGTAAGGAACAGAAGCTTGCTGCCCTGCTCCAGCAGGCGATGGACGAAACGGTCGGCACCGGGGATGAGATCGTTGTTGTGCAGGATGACACCGTCGATATCGCAGATGACGTTCTTCTTCATGAAAACTCCTTGTCAGGGCGCAGGCGAGCCGCCAATCGTTAAGATGTTCAATCATTTATGATTTTTGTGACGCCATTATAAGTCTGTTTGATGACAAGTCTCCCCTGTCTTGCCACTTCGGTGCACAATAAAGCTGTCGTCGGGTCAGTCTGGTGGAGGGGCTGACGCCGGATCACTTTGCTGATGGAGCCGTCGCTATGGACACCCCGATTCCCAAGCCAGTCACAACCGAACACCTCACCGCCGCGCAATTTATCGCCGGACTGCCGAAACTGGAGCTGCACCTGCATATCGAGGGCAGCCTCGAACCCGAGTTGATGTTTGAGCTGGGCCGCCGCAACGGTGTGCCACTGCCCTGGCCCAATGTCGCCAGCGTGCGCGCCGCCTATGACTTTGACTGCCTGCAATCTTTTCTCGACCTCTACTATCGCGGCGCCAGCGTGCTGGTGACCGAGCAGGATTTTTTCGACCTCACCTGGGCCTATCTTGAACGTTGTGCTGCCGACAAGGTGGTGCATGTGGAGATCTTCTTTGACCCGCAGACCCACACCGCCCGCGGTGTCCCTTTTGCTACTGTGCTGGGCGGCATCGAGCGGGCGCTGCAGATCGGAGAGCAGGAGTTTGGCATCAGCTGGCGCCTTATCATGAGCTTTTTGCGCCACCTGAGCGAGGAGGAGGCCTTTGCGACGTTGGAAGAGGCTATGCCCTTCCTGTCACGTATTCACGGCATCGGCCTCGACTCGGGGGAGAGGGGCAATCCGCCGACCAAGTTTGCCCGGGTCTTTGCCAAATGCCGCGAGCTGGGGCTGCCGGTGGTGGCCCATGCCGGTGAAGAGGGGCCTGCCGACTACATCTGGCAGGCGATCAACGAGCTGCAGGTATGCCGCATCGATCACGGGGTGCGCTCGGCCGATGATCCCGAGTTGCTGCGCTATCTGGCGGATACCCGGCTGCCGCTCACCGTCTGTCCCCTCTCCAACACCCGGCTCAAGGTGTTCGGCAATATGGCCCAGCACAATGTGTTGCGACTGCTGGAGCAGGGGCTCTGCGTCACCATCAACTCGGACGATCCCGCCTACTTTGGCGGCTATATGAATGCCAACTTTGCGGCGCTGGCCGATGGCCTTGGCGCGACCATGAGCCAGCTCTGCCGCTTGTCGCTCAATGCGGTGGAGGCGAGCTGGCTCTCTTTGGCCGACAAGGCGCGCCTGACCCGGGAGATCCGCAGTTATGCCGCGACTCACGGGGTGATCCTGCATTGAGTCAGGCGCCAATGAAGTCGAGATGACATGCACTATATAAAGAGAGGCCCGCTATCACTGGCGGGCCTCTTTCGTTTCAATGGTCGGTGTGGTTATCAGGGAAAGTCAGCGTTAAGCCACTCGCACCAGAAACTTCTCGCCCTGTCCTTCGCGCTTGAAACGCTCGAGTAGGGTCGGCAGTGCCTCAAAGTCGCCGACCACCAGTGGCGGCAGGGTCAGCTCGCCACTCGCCATCTGCGCCATCATGGCGACACCGGCGGCCACCAGTCGGCTCCACTGCTTGTCGGTGCCAAAGGCGTGCTGGGCGCCCAGCGCAATCTCGTGCAATGAGTGGCAATGGCTAAAGGCGGGTAGCGGATTGTGCGGGATGCGCCCGAGCACAGTCACCATGTGACCGTAGTAGCCAAGGGCGGGCAGCAGGCTCTCGGCCTGTTGGCTGGAGACCAGATCGATGATCCCCTCAAACGGCTCGTTGCCGTTGGCAGTCTGCAAGGTGGCCAGCCACTCGGGATCCCGATAATCGGCCACCCCCTGCACACCTATCTGTTTGAGCCACTGATGGTGGCGTGGACTGGCGCTGGCAAAGACCCGCGCTCCTTGCTGGATGGCGAGCTGCACCACAAAGCGGCCGACGCTGCTGCCAGCACCGGTGATGAGTAGCGCTTCCCCGTGCAGGCGCGGCAACTTGGCCAGCGCCTGCCAGGCGGTGAGGCCGGGACAGGGCAGGGCGGCGGCCGCCTCGTCACTTAGGGCATCGGGCACCGGCAGCAGGGCGCGGGCCGGTACTCTAGTGTGGCGGGCAAAGCTGCCGTGGTGGCGCAGGTCGGTGTGATAGGCGACCCGGGTGCCGAGACGCAGATGGCTGACGTTGGCGCCGAGGGCCACGATAGTGCCCATGCCATCGACGCCGGGCACCTGACCATCCTGCCAGTTGGAGTGGCCATATTCGATCAGCTTCCAGTCCACCGGATTGAAGGCGATGACCCGGTTTGCGACCAGCACCTCGTCAGGGGCGAGCGGTGCCAGGGGCAGAGCGGCGAGGGTAAGCTGGGTCGGTTCACCGGGGGCATGCCAGCACCAGGCTTGGGTGTGATTCATGATGACTCCTTGTGAAAGCGAGGGGAGAGAACAACGAGATCATTGCAACAGCAAGACAGAGAAACTGCCACTGCTGCGAATGGGCAACAATACGGCAGGCCCCAACCTGTGGAGCCTGCGTTACATAGCCGGTTGGCCATCGGCAATCAGCGGCTGGTGGTTGCGTCCTCGGCCTGATAGACGGGGTAGTCTGTCAGCCCTTTTTCGCCGCCGCCAAACAGGGTGGCCGGATCGTGGGGGGCCAGTGGATAGCCGTGACGCAGACGGTTCGGCAGATCCGGGTTGGCGACGAAGGGGCGGCCAAAGCCAATCATGTCGGCCCAGCCGGCTTCGAGGGCGGCGCGAGCCCGCTCGCCATCATATTTGCCGGCATAGATCAGGGTGTTGGGGAAGGCATCCCGCAGACCCTGCTTGAAGTGCTCCGGCATCAGGGGGGCATCGTCCCAGTCCGCCTCGGCAATGTGCAGGTAGACCACGTTGAGCTGGCCCAGCAGACGAGCGGCCGCCAGATAGGTCTCCTGCGGATTGGCATCGACTGTGCCGTTGAGGGTGGTGAGTGGCGCAAGACGCACCCCGACACGTTCGGCCCCGATTTCGCTACTGACCGCCTCGGTCACCTCTTTGAGGAAACGCAGCCGGTTCTCCAGCGATCCGCCATAACTGTCGGTGCGGGCGTTGGATTCGGAGTCGAGGAACTGGTTGATCAGATAACCGTTGGCGGCGTGCAGCTCGATGCCGTCAAAACCGGCGCTGATGGCGTTGCGGGCCGCCTGACGGAACTGGCCCACCACCGCATCGATATCGGCCTGGGTCATGGCGCGCGGAGTGACGGTCTCGACAAAGCCCGGCGCATCGCTGCCGTTATCGACAAACACCTTGACGCCCACTGCGGGCAGGGCTGAAGCGGAGATGGGCTGGGCGCCGCCGATGTTGTCGGGATGGGTGACCCGGCCCACGTGCCAGAGCTGGGCGAAGATGGTGCCCCCCTTGGCATGCACGGCATCGGTCACCAGTTTCCAGCCAGCGACCTGCTCGGCGCTGTAGATCCCCGGCGTCCAGGCATAGCCCTTGCCCATGGGGTCGATTTGGGTGCCTTCGCTGATGATCAGGCCCGCCTCGGCGCGCTGGGCGTAGTAGCTCGCCATCATGGCGTTGGCCACATCACCGGGCTGACTGGCACGGGAGCGGGTCATGGGGGGCATGACGATGCGGTTGGCAAGGTGCAGCTGGCCGAGGCGCAGCGGGCAGAACAGGTGATCGTGGCTCATCTTGAGTTCCTCATGGTGGAAGTGAGGCCACTTTATGCCGCCATCTTGTTGTGAAAAAGAGGGGTAATTGCACAAGAGAATTGTGCTTGATGCAGCAATCAGTGCAACCCGCCAGGAAAGGAGGCGTTGAGGCATAAAGTTGAAGCATAAAAAAGAGGACCGTCTGGCCCTCTTCTGTTTTCTGCCGGTGGCTGGCTCAAGCCGCGGCGGGCATCACTTTCACCCGCTCGATGCGCCGCTCGCTCACCTCGATCACCTCGAAGTTGAGCTGCTGCAGTTGCAACTGCTGACCCGGGGTGGGCAGGGTGCCGAAGTGGGAGAGCAGCATGCCGGCCAGGGTCACGTACTCGTCGCTTTCGCTCACCAGCCCCTCGTGCTCCAGCACCTGTTCCACATGGTGGATGTTGGTGCTGCCGTTGATCAGCCACCCTTCGCCATCGCGCACGATATCCGGGGTTTCGTCCTCGTCCGGCAACTCGCCGACGATGGCCTCCAGCAGATCGTGGGTGGTGACCAGCCCCTGGATCACGCCAAACTCGTCGGAGACCAGAATAAGGCTCCCCTTGGCTTTGCGCAGCTCCGCCAGCAGCTTAATCACGTTGATGGTCTGCGGCACGATAATGGGGTCGTTCTGCTTGGCCAGTTCGCTCAAGGATTGCCCTTCGTTCAAGGCAAACAGCAGGTCGCGCGCCTTGACCACCCCGATCACCTCGTCCAGATCCCCGTCACAGATAGGGAACAGGCTGTGGGGCTCGCGCTGCAGCAGGGCACGGATTTCGTCGCTGGAGTCGTTGATATCGATCCAGGCCATCTCGGAGCGCGGGGTCATGATGGTGCGAATGGAGCGCTCGGCCAGCGACAGCACGCCGGTCACCATATAGCGCTCCTCCTCGCCAAAGCTGAGCGGTTCGGCAGGTGCGGCATCCAGATCGTCATCCGGTCTGTCCTGATACGCCTTGCTCCCCATCAATTTGAAGATGGCGGCGGTGGTGCGCTCACGCAGGGGCAGCTTGGATTCGTGACGCATGGCGCTGCGCTGGGCCAGCTGGTTGAAAAACTCGATCAGCACCGAGAAGCCGATGGCTGCGTAGAGGTAGCCCTTCGGAATATGGAAGCCAAAGCCCTCCGCCACCAGGCTGAAACCGATCATCAGTAGGAAGCTCAGGCAGAGCACCACCACGGTCGGGTGGGCGTTGACGAAGCGGGTCAGCGGCTTGGAGGCGAGCACCATCACCACCATGGCGATGGTCACGGCGGCCATCATGACGCCAAGGTGTTCCACCATGCCGACGGCGGTGATGATGGAGTCGAGCGAGAAGACCGCATCGAGCACCAGAATTTGGGCGATCACCACGCCGAAGCTGGCGTAGGCGCCGACAGGGCCGTCATCCTGGGGTTTGGCTTCCAGCCGCTCATGCAGCTCGGAGGTAGCCTTGAACAGCAGGAACAGGCCGCCTCCCATCAGGATCAGGTCCCGACCGGAGAAGGGGTGATCCCACAGGTGCAAAATCGGGGTGGTCAGGGTGACCAGCCATGACATGACGCTCAAGAGTCCAAGTCGCATCAGCAGGGCCAGCGACAGGCCGATGATGCGTGCCTTGTCCCGTTGGGCGGGGGGCAGTTTTTTCACCAGGATGGCGATAAAGACCAGGTTGTCGATCCCCAGCACGATTTCCAGAATGATCAGGGTAAACAGACCGATCCAGATATGGGGATCCAGCAGCAATTCCATTGTATGACCTCAATAAAAACAGACAGAGCAGAGAGTGATCACGGCGCACGATGGCCGCAGTAACAGCAAGGCAAAGGTGTTATTCAGAGGCGCTGATGAAGCAGAAAAAGATAGGCTTTGACAGAGAGAGACGAAGGGCAACTTCGGGGATTGTCCATGATGGGCAATAAAACCTCGGGTGAAAAATGAGCCCTGATGATAGCGGCTGGCGCCGATTTGGCAAGAGCCGCGTCAGTGGGCGTAATCGGGGGTTGTGATGCGACAGGGGGAGGCGGCGGTGCCGCGCTCCCCCGTGCGGTCGTTACAACCAGCGCTTTTCGCGGGTGAAACAGACCGACAGCCAGGCATCCCCAAGGCTATCGCCGAGGCGGGACCAGAGCTCCTGGCGCAGGGCATCCTGCCGTTCGACCGGCCACTCCTGGCCCGGTGCCACCAGAATGTTCAATTCCAGATCGAAGCGGCGCCCGCTCTTGGCCAGATGGCTGTAGCACTCGACGCCATGGCGCTGGCGCAGCGCCTCGACTTCGCTCTCGACCAGTTGGGAGACATCCCCTCTGGGGGCAATTTTCAGCACTTCCCGCAGGTTGCGACCGAGCACCTTGATGGGAATGAGGGTGGCACAGAGGGCCAGCAGCGAGACCAGCACCGGGTCTATGTAGCGGTTGTATTGGCCGTAGCCGATGGCATCAAGGCCAATGGCGACCACGAAACCGATAAGCAGGGTGGCGCTGAGCAGGGTATCCACCAGCCACTCCTTGGAGTCGACCCGCACCAGCTCGGAGTCTACCTGTTCGGCAACCTGGGCTTCGATGCGATAGATGATGGCGCAGAAGAAGGTGGAGACGGCGGCATAGATAAGGGCGTGGCCGAGATCGATCTCTCGTCCGCCATCCAGCAGGGTGGTGATGCCGCTATAGAGAGCGCCAAGGCAGAGCAGCAGAATAATGGAGCCGTTGATAACGTTGGTGATGGGCTCGAAGTGGGCGTAGCCATACTGGAAGCGCGCATCGGAAGGACGGGTAACGAGATAGGCGGTAACAAGACCGAGGCCTGTCATGCCCATGCTGAACAGGGTGAAGATACCATCGAGCATGATGGCGTTGGAACCGACGAAGAGGCCGTAGCCGATGCCGAAGATGGCAAAGGTGATACAACCGAACAGCGACAGGGTAAGCGCCTGTTTTTCGGTGGTGACCAGCGTACTGATAACATGGCTGTGGTGAGCCATAAAAGTCCTCCTTTCAAATGGTGAATATTGCCAAGCGCAAGCGGTTTTCTAGCTGATATACTGCCCGCTCACATGTGAGCGGACTGGCCTGACTGCCATTGACAGGCGGCTGGCCAGTCGTTGTCGCCGGCGTGCCGGCATCAAGCAAATAAGGGAACAAGGATTCATGATCCCGAGACTCGATTACCAGGACAGTTTGTCACCCACAACCCTGTCGTTCCTAGAGTTGCTAGGGCGCAGCGCCTTTCGTGGTGATATCGAAAAGTCTTATGCAAGCCGATTAGCGATGGCGACGGATAACAGCGTCTATCAGGTAGTACCTCAGGCGGTTCTCTATCCGCGCAGTGCGGATGACATAGCAGTGATGCTCAAGCTGGTGGCTGAGCCGGCGTTCGCCTCCCTGAGTTTTTTCCCTCGCGGTGGCGGTACCGGCACCAATGGCCAGTCATTGGGCGGCGGCATTATCGTCGATCTCTCCCGTTATATGAACCAGATCATGGAAATTAATCTGGAAGAGGGGTGGGTGCGTGCCCAGGCCGGGGTGGTGAAAGACCAGCTCAACGCCTATCTCAAGCCCCATGGCTACTTCTTCTCGCCGGATCTTTCCACCTCCAACCGCGCCACCTTAGGGGGCATGATCAACACCGACGCCTCGGGGCAGGGGTCCCTCGTTTACGGTAAAACCTCGGATCACGTGCTGGGTCTCAAGGCGGTGCTGGAGAACGGTGACATCATGGCCACCGAGCCGCTGACCGGTGAGCGACTGGCCGACAAGCTGGCGCTGGAGAATCGGGAAGGGGAGATCTATCGCACCCTCTATCGCATCGGCAAGGAGCGTCGCGCCGACATCGAGGCGACCTTCCCCAAGCTCAATCGCTTTCTGACCGGTTACGATCTCAAGCACCTCTATCAACCCGATACCGACACGCTGGATGTGAGTCGGGTGCTGTGCGGCTCGGAAGGATCCTTGGGCTTTATCACCGAGGCCAAACTAAATATCACCCCCATCCCGCGCTACCGTACGCTCGTGAACGTCAAGTACGACAGCTTTCCTTCGGCTCTGCGCAACGCCCCCTTTATGGTGCAGGCGCAAGCGCTGTCGGTGGAGACGGTGGACTCCCGGGTGCTTGGGCTGGCCCGTGCCGACATCATCTGGCATTCGGTGAAAGAACTTATTCAGGATGTGCCCGGCAAGGATCTGCAGGGGCTCAACATCGTCGAGTTTGCCGATACCGACGAGGCAGAACACAAGGCCAAGGTGGCGGAGCTCTGCCGCCGTATCGACGACCTGCTGGCCAAGGGGGAGGCGGGGATCATCGGCTATCAGGTGTGTGACCACCTGCCGAGCATCGAGACCATCTACACCATGCGCAAGAAGTCGGTGGGGCTGCTGGGCAACGCTGAAGGACGCAAGAAGCCGGTCGCCTTCACCGAAGATACCGCCGTGCCGCCAGAGTCACTGGCCGATTTCATCATGGAGTTTCGTGCCCTGCTCGACGCCCACGGCCTCGACTACGGCATGTTTGGCCACGTCGATGCCGGTGTGCTGCACGTGCGCCCGGCGCTCGATTTGTGCGATCCCGAGCAGGAGGTGCTGCTGCGCCGCATCTCCGATCAGGTGGTGGCGCTCACCGCCAAATATGGCGGCCTGATGTGGGGCGAGCACGGCAAGGGCTTTCGCTCCGAATACAGCCCCGCCTTCTTTGGCGAACTGTGGGAAGAGCTGCAGCGGGTCAAGGGGGTATTCGACCCGGGCAACCGCATCAACCCGGGCAAGATCTGTATCCCCTATGGTAGCGGCGCCGAGCTGGTGTCGGTGGATGGCCCCAAACGCGGCAAGTATGATCGCCAGATCCCGCTCGCGGTGCGCACCAGCTACACCCGCGCCATGGATTGCAACGGCAACGGTCTCTGCTTCACCTTCGAGACCGACTCCCCCATGTGCCCCTCGGTCAAGATCAGCCGTGATCGTCGCCACTCCCCCAAGGGGCGGGCGGGCCTGATGCGTGAATGGTTGCGTCAGCTGGCAGAGCAGGGCTTCGACCCGTTGGCGGAAGAGGTGGCGCTGCAATCCGGTGGTGTGCGCTTTAAACAGCTGGTGGACAAGGTGCGCAACAGCTGGGCCAAACAGCGCGGCGAGTATGATTTCTCCCACGAGGTGATGGAGGCGATGGCTGGCTGTCTGGCCTGCAAGGCGTGCACCAGCCAGTGCCCGATCAAGGTGGATGTGCCAGATTTTCGCGCCCGCTTTATGCAGCTTTATCATGGCCGCTACCTGCGCGCCCCCAAGGATTACTTCGTCGGCACGGTGGAGAGCTATGCGCCGTTGCTTGCCAAGGCGCCGAAGCTGGTCAACTTTTTCCTCGAAAAAGAGTGGGCCCAGAAGGCGACCGAGAAGAGCATCGGCATGGTGGATGTGCCGCTGCTCTCAGTGCCGACCCTTGCCGAGAGCCTGCACGATAACCGTGCCCGCTATTTTGATCTGCCGGGACTGGAGCGGATGAGCGTCGAGCAGCGCAAGCAGGTGGTGCTCATCGTGCAGGATCCCTTCACCAGTTATTACGACGCCCCTGTGGTGCGCGACCTGGTGAAACTCGCCAGCAAGCTCGGCTTCCAGCCCTACTTGCTGCCCTTTAAACCCAACGGTAAACCCCAGCATATCAAGGGGTTCCTGCGCGCCTTTGCCCGTACAGCGGCCAACAGCGCCCAGTTCCTCAACAAGGTGGCGGCGCTTGGCATTCCCATGGTGGGGGTGGATCCGGCCATGGTGCTCTGCTATCGCGACGAGTATGCCAAGGCGCTGGGGTCGGCCCGCGGTGATTTTCAGGTGTTGTTGCCGCAGGAGTGGCTGCTCTCGCTGCCAGCAGATCAACTGCCTGCTCGCACTGACAAGACCAAGAGCGAGGAGGGGGGCGAGCCCTGGTATCTCTTTGCCCACTGCACCGAGAAGACCGCCAAGCCCTCCACTCACGGCGACTGGAGCACCCTGTTTGGCCGCTTCGGGGCCAGCTTGCAGCCAGTCTCTGTGGGTTGCTGCGGTATGGCGGGCACCTATGGTCACGACGTCAAACAGGTGGAGAACTCCAAGGGCATTTATGGGTTGAGCTGGGCTGACCCGCTAGCCCGTCTACCCAAAGCGCGCTGTCTGGCGACCGGCTATTCGTGCCGCAGTCAGGTCAAGCGGATGGAGGGGGAAAAGCTCAAACATCCATTGCAAGCCCTGCTGGAGCTGCTCTGATGCTGACGTTTCCCAAGCGGTTTCGGGTGCCGAAGGCCTATCGGCACCCGCGTTTCTTGCTATTACCCGCCACCCCCGCTCAGGCGGTGGTGGAGTTTGTCGCCATGTTGCGCGAGCGTGAGCAGCTCCATCAGCTGTTTCGCCCGAATGATATCTGGCCCTCCGCCAACTTCAGCCTGAGCCAGCACGAAGGGGATCTGGAGTTGCAGCAGTCGGAGTTTCTGGCCAAGCGCTCCTTTGCCTATGGCCTCTGGAGCCCGGATCGGGAGCCGCAATTTTGGGGCGGGGTTTATCTCTACCCCTCGGTGTTGCCTGAGGTAGCGGTGGAGCTCTTCTTCTGGAAGGTGGCCGAGGCGCCAATCACGGATGAGGAGCTGGAGATTCAGCTGCGCGACTGGCTCGCCAACGTTTGGCAGTGGCCAGACCCCCGCTTGCCGGGGCGAGAAGTGCCCTGGGCTGAGTGGCCCGGCGTTACCTACCCCTGGTGACATCCCGCTTAAGGGCATGATTGTGTAACACGCAGTTCCGAGTCGGGGCTGCGTTGTTAACATGTCACCCGGTAACCAACAACTCATATAACCGAACCATTTTGTCGATGGAGGGCGTTTCACTCATATCGGTACGCATTCATCGCTTACATAAGGAGTCTGCTCGCAATGAGCCACGATATTGCGCCCATCTGGCGTAAACCCATGAGTCTGGAGGGGCTCAACGCCACCTCTCGCAACACCCTGATGGCCCATCTCGATATCGTCTACACGGCTTTTGGCTCCGATTGGCTGGAAGCGATCATGCCGGTGGATCACCGTACGCACCAGCCCCTTGGCATGCTGCATGGCGGCGCATCCGTGGTGCTGGCGGAAACCTTGGGATCGATTGCCGCCAATATGGCTGTCGGGCCAGATAGCTACTGTGTGGGGCTGGAGGTGAATGCCAACCATCTGCGAGCCAAGCGGGAAGGGGTGGTGACCGGGCGTTGCACGCCGCTCCATCTGGGAGCAACGACCCAGGTGTGGCAGATTGAAATTCGGGACGAACGTGAGCGTTTATTGTGCACCAGCCGACTGACCATGGCGGTGCTCAAACACAAGCGGGGCAAGGACTCCAGAGAGGAGTGATCTGCAATAACGCACTATGAGTGCAAAATAAGCAAGCCATACTCGCCAGATCCCTCTATAATTGCCAACGTCTTGAGAGGCTTATCACATTTTTCAAGACAGCAGAACAAAGTGGCGCTATAATCGCCGCCTTTTTGCTATTCCGCGGTGTTAGCCGCCTGCCTTAATCTGGAAGAATCTATGTCTGATACCGAACAACTGCCCCTTTTTAGTGAGCTTGGACTGGCCGCGCCTGTATTGAAAGCGCTGCAGGACGTGGGCTATGAGCGCCCGTCACCGATCCAGGCCGCAGCAATTCCCCACCTGATGGCGGGACACGATCTGCTGGGGCAGGCGCAAACCGGTACAGGGAAGACCGCTGCTTTTGCCTTGCCTCTGTTGTCTCGTCTGGAAGCTGGTAACCGCAACACCCAGATCCTGGTGCTGGCGCCTACCCGCGAACTGGCGCTGCAGGTGGCTGAAGCGTGCCAACGCTATGCACACCACATGCCTGATTTCCACGTGCTGCCGATCTACGGTGGTGCCTCCTACGAAACCCAGACCCGCGCCCTGCGTCGTGGTGCCCAGGTTGTCGTCGGTACTCCGGGCCGCGTGATGGATCTGATCCGTCGCAAGAACTTGGATCTCTCCGGCCTGAAAGCTCTGGTACTGGACGAAGCTGATGAAATGCTGCGTATGGGCTTCATCGACGACGTGGACTGGATCATGGAGCAGTGCCCGAGCTCTCGTCAGGTTGCTCTGTTCTCTGCCACCATGCCGGAGCAGATCCGTCGCGTGGCCCAGAAGCACCTGAAGCAGCCCAAAGAGATCAAGATCGCCTCCAAGACTGCTACCGCTACCACTATTCGCCAGCGTTACTGGCAGGTAACCGGTCTGCACAAGCTGGACGCCATGACCCGCCTGCTGGAAGTGGAATCCTACGAAGCCCTGCTGGTATTCGTACGTACCAAGAACGCTGCCGAAGAGCTGGCTGGCAAGCTGGCCGCACGTGGCCACGCCTGTGAAGCGCTGCACGGTGACATCCCGCAGAAGCTGCGTGAGCGTACCGTTGACAAGCTGCGTCAGGGCCAGCTGGACATCCTGATCGCCACCGACGTGGTTGCCCGTGGTCTGGACGTTGAGCGTATCACCCACGTAGTGAACTACGACATTCCGTACGACACCGAATCCTACGTTCACCGTATCGGCCGTACCGGTCGTGCCGGTCGCAAGGGCGAGGCCATCTTGTTCGTGGCTCCGCGCGAGCGCCGCATGCTGCGCGCCATCGAGCACGCAACCCGTCAGGCCATCGAGCCGATGAAGATGCCGAGCACCGAGGACATCAACCAGCATCGTCTGGCCAAGTTCAAAGAGCGCATCCGCGAAACCATGATGGGCGAAGAGCTCGAGATCTACCACAACCTGGTAAACGAGCTGATCGAAGAAGATTCTGCCGATCCGCTGGAGCTGGCTGCCGCACTGGCCAAGCTGGTACAGGGCGACCAACCGCTGCTGCTGGATGACTCCATCCCGGATCCGCTGTTCAACAACAGCAACGATCGTGGTGGCTTCGAGCGTCGTGACTTCAACGATCGCGGCGGTCGTGACTTCGGTGACCGTGGCGATCGTCCGGCCCGTCGCATGCCGTCCCTGGAGCCGCGTCCGCTGAAAGACAACCCGGACGTGGAGATGGAGCGCTACCGTGTCGACGTGGGTGCCCATCACGGCGTCAAGCCGGGCCAGATCGTGGGCGCCATCGCCAACGAAGCGAATATCGAGAGCCGCTTCATCGGCAACATCGACATCGCTGACGACTTCTCCACCGTTGACCTGCCCAAGGGCATTAGCGCCGATGTGCTGGAAGTGATCAAGAAAGCCCGTGTTTGCCAGCGTCCGCTGCAGATCACTCGCTACACCGAGGTGCCGGCCGGTGGCAACACCAGCAGCCGTCCGCCGCGCGGTGATCGTCCGTTCCGTGGCGACCGTCCTTTCAACAAGGATCGCCGTCCGCAGGGTGACCGTCCGTTCAACAAGGATCGCCGCGAAGGTGGTTTCAACAAAGATCGCAAATTCGGTGGCAAGCGCCGCGAAAGCTGATTGCTGATCCCGTTATGAAGAAGGCCGCTCATTGAGCGGCCTTTTTTTGTGCCAGCCTCTCGCGAGGCGGTAAGGTGCTGGTGCGCCGAGGATAACAGGAAAACTGTGCTCAGAGCCTTGTGGTGAGCGCTCAGGCTGCCATAAAGCTGTCATGCTGAGGAGATAGATGACGCCGACGTGGCATGCCTCACCATCGCCCTGAGGGTGGTTTGCTGGGTACCCGTCGCTGAGCGTTAGAAAAGGGGGGCATGCCGGCTAATGACACAACGGCGATGAGCAAGCCCATGCCCAACCAGCTGCTCCATGGGAAGTGCCGGGGAGGTGTTGCTCATACAGGCGATGGTCTGGCGAGAGTGCTCACCTGTTTATGTCGTTGTTGCAGTTGTCGGCACCGATGTTTGTGTTTTCCGGAAAGCAAAAAACCGACCATGAGGTCGGTTTTTTAATTTGGCGGTGAGGGAGGGATTCGAACCCTCGATACGTTGCCGTATACACACTTTCCAGGCGTGCTCCTTCAGCCACTCGGACACCTCACCAAATTTTCGTTCGCTGCGCTGTTGCGCTGGAACGGGGCGTAATTTAGGGGAAAGGGCTGTGTGGGTCAACCTCTTTTCCCCTTATTTTTCATAATCTTTTCCGAATGCCTAACCCTTGTGCAGAATGCCGATTTTTTAAACCGGATCAGGGCTTGTCGAGGATGATCAGACTGTCCGGCAGCTCGTTTTGATCCCGGGTGGCCGGGAAGGCATCGGTCAGAATGGCGCTGACGCGCTCCACGCACTCCAGAAAACCCTGTTCGATCTCCTTGTTGCGCACGCGCGCCACGAAGTCGTCGATGATCTCCTGCCACTGGCCGTTGTCGATATGCTGGGCGATGCCGTCATCCACCAGTATTTCTACATAGTGCTCGGCGGCCGAGACGAAGATCAGCACCCCGAGCCGGTCGCGGGTGCGGTGCAGCCCTTGCTCGACAAATTGCAGGCGAGCCATCAGGGCCGCCCGGTGCTGGCGAACCTTCTTCGGGATGAGCCGCATCTTGATGGGGGTCCAGTGGAACAGCAGGCTCAGCAGCAGCCAGACCGACCACTGCACCAGCAGGATTTCGTACCAGCCGAGCCAGAAGCCGAGCTGGAACACCAGCAGCGGGGTGAGCATCGCCAGCAGCGCCGCCCAGAGGGTGGGAATGTAGCGATAGCCATCGCTGGCCGGGGCCAGCACGGTGACCAGTTCAGCATCAGTCTCTAGCTCCGCTTCGCGCACCTTGGCCTGAAGCGTGTGGAAGAACTGTTTAGAAATCATGATTTGTCTCTTTACTCCTGTTACCAGCCACCGGAGGCTCCGCCGCCGCCAAAACTGCCGCCGCCACCGCTGAATCCGCCGCCGGAGCGACCACCAAAGGAGCCGGCACCCAATCCACCGGCCATGTAGGCCGACCGACGTCGTCCTCCCGGCCCACCGCCGCCACCCCCGCGCAGGTTGTGGAGCACGATCATCGCAATCACCACCAGAATAAACAGCCAGGGGCCGCCACCGTTGTCACTCTTTGGCTGCTCGACCGGCTGATATTCTCCGGCGAGTGCCTTCATGATGCTCTGGCTGCCCGCCATGATCCCGGCCACCATATCGCCGCGCTTGAAGGCGGGCAGGATGCGGCCATGGATAATGTTGGCGGCGATGGCGTCGGGCAGGGCGCCTTCCAATCCATAGCCCACCTCGATGCGAACCTTGCGCTCATCCTGGGCGATCAGCAACAGCACGCCATTGTTTTTGCCTTTCTGGCCGATCCCCCAGTGGCGACCGAGCTGGTAGCCGTACTCCTCGATAGTCTCCCCATCGAGGCTGTCGACAGAGACCACCACCAGCTGGATGCCGCTGCGTTTTTCAAAGGCCGCCAGTTGCTGGGTCAGTTGATGGGCCTGTTTGCGGGACATCAGACTGGCTTCATCCACAACCCGTCCGCTCAGCGTCGGGAAGTCGGGTGCCGCTTGCAGGGCAGTGGCCCAGAGCAGCAGACAGGGAAGAAACCAGCGCAGCATCATCTTCATTGGAAGCTGACCTTGGGCGCCTCATCGGCACCGGGTTTGGCACTGAAACTGGGTTTGGCTTCCAGATCCGAGTAGAGCAGCTTGGACCAGATAACGCCGGGGAAGGTGCGGATCTCGGTATTGAACTGGCGCACCGCCTCGATATAGTCGCGGCGTGCCACCGAGATGCGGTTCTCGGTTCCTTCCAGTTGAGCCTGCAGGGCAAGGAACTGCTGATCCGCTTTCAGCTCGGGGTAGCGTTCTACCACCACCATCAGGCGGGAGAGGGCGCTGGAGAGCTGGTTCTGCGCCGCTTCAAACTCCTTGAGCTGGGCAGGATCGCTCACCTGCACGCTGCCGACCCGGGCACGGGCATCGGTGACCGCCTTGAGGGTCTCCTGCTCATGGCTGGCGTAGCCCTTGACGGTTGCCACCAGATTGGGAATGAGATCGGCGCGGCGCTGATACTGGTTTTCCACCTGTCCCCAGCTCGCCTTGACCTGCTCATCCAGGGTCGGAATGTTGTTCATGCCGCAGCCGGTCAGGCCGAGCAGCAGGGTCAGGGTCAACAGGCTCTGCGTGGTTCTGCGCCAGAGTGATGTGGCCATCTTGTTGTTCTCCTTTGGTATTTCGAGTCGATAGTGCGCCATGGATGGTGTACGACCAAGAGTGCACCACCATACCAGCTTGGGGTCAGTTGCCACAACGCGCAGGTAGCTCAGGTCGCTTGTTGATGCCGGAGACCTTGGGCAGCTGGGGCTTGTCTTTGAGCCAGGAGGCCAGCTCTTCCCCGCAGCCATTGCCGGGCGGAATGGGAGCCTGGGGCTCGCAATCGGGGCTGCCTGCCGGGCAGCGCAGCCGTACGTGGAAGTGGCTGAAGTGGCCCACCCAGGGGCGCAGCTTGGCGACCCAAGGTTCGTTACCAGCCTGTTGGCAGACCGCGGATTTGATCACCGGATTGACGAAGATGCGGGCCACCTCGGGTTTGCTGGCCGCAAGCCGCAGCAGGGTGAGCTGCTGGGGGCCAAAGCGGCCCGGTAACATCTTGTAGCTGGGTTCGTCGATCAGTGCCCACTCCTTGGGGGCATCCTGCTCCCACTTGCTGATGGGGCGGTTGGCCATGCGAAACCAGATATCGGCATCAAGGCCAGTCTGGTGGCTGCGATGGCCGGAGGTAAAGGGGCCGCCACGGGCCATCGCCAGATCGGCGATATAGAGATCCGGCAGCCCGGCCATGCGGGTCTGGTTGGCCAGCGCTTGCAGGTAGTGGATAAGGTCGGGGTGGCCGTAGTAGCGCAGCCGTTTGGTGCGGATCACCTGATAACCCGGCCCTTCGAGGGGCAGGGATACGCCGTTTTTCAGGCAACCGGCGGCATAACCACCGATGGCTTCCGCTTGCAATACAGTCGCCAGCAACAGGGACGTCAGCATGTGCGTGCTCCTTGTCTTGCTTCGAGTCGGCTCAGCAATACGAACAGACTCAAACATATAAATAAATAGGCCGCGGCCACCAGCAGCCAGATCTCGTAGACCAGTCCGCTGGAGTTGGCCATCTCGGTGCCGACGAAGGTGAGCTCCTGCACCGAGATAAGGGAAACGATGGCGGTATCCTTCACCAACGCAATGAGCTGGCCGGTGAGGGGGGGCAACATCAGCAGCATGGCCTGCGGCAGGATCACATGGCGCAGCCGCACCCAGGGGGAGAGTCCGAGGCTCTGCGCCGCCTCCCACTGGCCACGGGGGATGGCGGCAAGCCCGGCACGGACGATCTCGGCGACGAAGGCTGCGCTGATCATGCCGACGCAGAGGGTGCCTGAGATGAGGTTCTCCCAGCGAGCCGGCGGGCCAAACAAAACTTCCAGCCAGGGAGAAATAGAGATGTTGCCGAGCCAGCTTGATAGACCGCTCGCGGGCAACAGTTGGTTGGCGATAAAGAAGTAGAAGATGAAGATAAAGACCAGCGGCGGCAGATTGCGGATGAGCTGGATAAACAGGGTGGCTGGCAGAACCAGAAACGGGCGACGACTGAACGCCGCCACCCCCAGCGTAGTGCCGAGCAGCAGCGCCAGCACCATGCCAAGCAGCGCGATACGCAAGGTGGTGAGCAGACCGCTGAAAAAGTAGGGCAACTCGCCGTGAGGGCCGGGGGTGAACAGCAGGTCGAAGGCTTCATGCCAGCGCCACTGATAGGCCACCCCGATGTGCAGGCGGCTGGCCAGCCAGAGACCAGCCAGCAGCAGGATCAGGGCGATCGCCCCATCCAGCCAGTTGATGTTCCGACATGCCCCACGGATGATGCGCCGGATGGTCTCTTTTAGAGAAATCAGCATCAGGGATTGGCGACCTGCGCTTCCCACGCCAGCGACTTGAACCAGTAGTCATGGCGCGCTTTGAGCCAGCCATCGGCCTGACGGGCGGCGATCCACTCGTTGAACTGCTCAGCCAGGGCATCATCCCCCTTGCGCAGGGCAAAGCCTTCACTCCCTTCTGCCAGCGGTTTGGCAAACGGCATAAAGAGGGCATCCGGGTGGCGCAGCGCCTCTTGCTCGGGTTTCGGGGAAGAGGAGAGGGCGCCGTGGGCGCGGCCGTTCAGCACCTCCTGAAATACCTGTGACTCGTCATCAAACTGGCGCAGGGTGGCCTTGGGGAAGTGTTCTTTTGCCACCTGTACCGGTGAGGCGCCACGGCGTACCGCCAGGATCACCCCGCGCTGGTTGAAGTCCGCCACTGTTTTCTTCTCTTTGGCCAGGGTGCTGGAGGCGGCCAGCTGCACCCCCGAATGGGAGTAGGCCTGGGTGAAGCGCACGCTCTTCTCCCGCTCGGGGGTGATGGTGAGGCCGCCGATGATGACGTCATATTTTTTCGCCAACAGGGAGGGGATGATGCCATCCCAGGCGGTAGGCACGAACTCTACCTGCCAGCCGTTATCTGTGGCGAGGCGACGGGCCACGTCAATCTCAAAACCGATCAGGGCCCCCTGCTTGTCGCGCATCGCCCAGGGGGCGAAGGTGGACATGCCGACCCGCAGGGTACCGCTCTGCTCGATCTGCGCCTGGGTGTCGGAGGGGGCAGTTTCTGCCAGTGCCGGAGTGAGCAGGCTTGCCAGCAGCAGGGCTGCGCCCGACAGGGTGGTCTTGAATGACAGATTCATGGTTAGCGTCCTTGTTGATCCGGATTCAGGTGACGGGCCAGTGCCCGCGAACAGGCTGACAGCGTCAGGGTTAACAGCAAATAGAGGGCGGCCACGGTAAACCACACCTCAAAGGTCAGAAACGTATCGGCAACCAGAGTACGCCCTTCGTTGGTCAGATCGAAGATGGCGATCACACTCACCAGTGCCGAATGTTTGATAAGGGAGACCAGCTCGTTGGTGAGCGGCGGCAAGGTGATGCGCACCAGCTGGGGCAGGATCACCTTGCGCAGGGTGATGGCCCGTGACAAGCCAAGCGACTGGGCTGCCTCCCACTGTCCTTTGGGAATGGCCTGTACACCTGCACGCAGCACTTCGGCGGTGAAGGCCCCCTGATAGAGGGAGAGGCTCAACACGGCGCAGGCAAGGGGGGCCAATCCCAGCATGGGGCCCAGCAAGAAATAGAGAATATAGAGCTGCACCAGCTGGGGCGTGGTGCGCACCAGCGCCAGATAGGCGATGGCGAGCCAGGGGCCGAGCCTGGAGGGAAGCAGCCGCAGGCTAACCACGCACACCCCGACCGCCATCGTGCCCAACAGACTGAGCAGCGCCACCTGCAAAGTGACCAGCAGGCCGTTTAGCAGGGGGCCGGCATAAAAGGTCCCCTCATCCCACTCGCCGAGAAAGGGCAACACCCGCGGCCACTGCCACTCATAGCCCATCTGGCGAGCGCCGCTATAGAGCGCCCAGCCCAGTAGCGCAGAGAGCATCACAGTGCCTGACAACCAGCCGAGCAGGCGGGGGCGATTGAGCCTAGCCATGATAGCTGAGCACCTGTTCGAGGAAGGCCCGGGTGCGCGGGTGACGAGGGGCGTTGAACAGTTGGGCGGGCGGGGCCGACTCGATGATTTTCCCCTCATCCATAAAGAGCACCCGATCCGCCACCTGACGGGCAAAGCCCATCTCGTGAGTGACGCAGATCAGGGTCATCCCCTCGTCAGCCAGCTCGCGGATCACATCGAGCACTTCGCGGATCATCTCGGGGTCGAGGGCGGAGGTGGGCTCGTCAAACAGCATCAGCTCGGGTTGCATGCAGAGGGAGCGGGCGATGGCGACCCGCTGCTGCTGGCCGCCGGAGAGCTGGTGAGGGTACTTGTCGGCCTGCGCCTGAATGCGCACCCGCTCGAGCAGCCCGAGCGCCCGGGCTTTGGCCTCCTCAGGGCGCAACCCCAGGGTATGCACCGGCGCCACCATCAGGTTTTCCAGCACCGTCATATGGGGGAAGAGGTTGAACTGCTGAAACACCATGCCAACCCGACCTTGCAGGCGGCGCAAGTAGGCGGGGGTTACCGGCTCGCCAAACAGGAACAGCTGGCCGTCGTCGATCCCCTCCAGCCCGTTGATGGTGCGGATCAGGGTCGATTTTCCCGAGCCTGACGGGCCACAGATGACCCACTTCTCTCCCCGTTCAATGGTGAGATCGATGTGATGAAGAGCCTGAAAGTCGCCATAGAATTTGTCGACGCCACAAAAGCGCACACAGGGTTGCGAGCTGGTCAAGAAGCGGGTTCCACTGAGAATCATTTACGCCATGGTATTGATTTTATAGGGGGATGACAAAGAAAACCCCCTTGTCAGCATCCTGATGGCTATTCACAATGGCGCCATTTCGTGATGACAGGAGCTTTTCATGCGTATTACATCCTTGCTTGCCGGTTCGCAGGTGCAGCTGTTGATGCCGCCAGCGGTTCGCTATCGCTGCGTCATTTTTCTGCTGTTGCTGGTGAGTTGGGGCGTGGTGGCGGCCTCCTTGTGGGATGGCTGGGGCGCCATGGCGCTGCTCAACTGGGTGGGCGTGGTCTTTGGTGGCATCACCGGGATCATGGTTTCGCTGCCCCGCAGCTGGCAGCCCTGGCGCCTGGCGGAGCTGGGGTGGGACGAACAGCATATCTATCTGCTCAATGGCAACAAGGATGAGGCGCTGGCGCTGCCCCGCAACCAGCTGGTGGCGCTCGAGCGGGAGCGGCGAGTGGGTCACGACGGCCAGTGGCTCGACTTCAGCCTCGATCTGCAGCTGAGTGAAGAGGAGCTGGCGGCGGCCATGGCCTTGCTAGATCTCAAGGCAGGGGAGCTGCATCTGGTGAGCCCGTCTGTCTATCGCTTCGGCTTTAAACGGGCCTGGCACGGTCGCCGGATGCTGGCGCAACGGTTGTCAGATCTGCAATCGGCCTGAGTCGACTATTTTCTCGACAATTCCCGGCAAAGCTCAGATACTGCCAGTGACTCGAATTGATCTTGTCTGCACTGTTAACCCAAGAGATCAATCACTTGACGACAGTGTGGAGAAGGCCACGGCATGAAGCCATGGCAGGTCCGGCATAGGGGTTGTGCCCTTACCGTTATGCTGGGAATTGCATAGAGAAGGCACCTTGAATCGAGAGTGGATGGCATGAAGATTTACGTAGGAAATCTGTCGTACCGGATGACGGCCGACGAACTGAAAACCCTGTTCAGCCAGTTTGGACAGGTCGACAAGGTTGATATCATCATCGACCGCGATACCGGCCAGTCAAAGGGGTTTGGTTTTATTGAAATGCCGGTCAATGGTGATGCCGAAAAGGCCATCGCTGGTCTGCATGGCACAGAAGTCGGTGGCCGTACCATCACCGTCAACCAGGCCAAACCGAAGACAGATGCTCCCCGTGGTCGCCCGCAACAGCGCCACCGCTAAGGTACCTCGGCAATAAAAAAACGGCATGGGTTTCCCCCATGCCGTTTTTGTTTCTGGACGTTTTGCTGTTATCAGGGGACGTCGTAACCGAGCGCCGCCTTGCGGATGCGGAACCACTGCTGGCGGTTAAGCTCGACAGATTCGGCGGCCACGGCGGCAGCAATCCGCTCCCGTTTGCCGGAGCCAATCAATGGCAGCGGCTGGCTTGGCAGCATCATTACCCAGGCGTAGACCACCTGCTCGATAGTTTGGGCGCCCACTTCCTGACGGATCTGCTCCAGTTCGGCACGCAGCGGGGCATAGGCGTCATCGCTGAACAGTCGGCCGCCGCCGAGACATGACCAGGCCATCGGCTTGATGCCAAGCTGCTGGCACTGATCCAGGGTACCATCGAGGGCCCCTTCCTGATGAAGCGGCGAGATCTCCAGCTGGTTGGTGACCAGCGGGAAGGGGAGGCGCGATTGCAGCAGCTCGAACTGACGGGCGGTGAAGTTGGATACCCCGGCGTGCTTGATCTTGCCCGCCTGTTTCAGGGTGATAAAGGCGTCGGCCACTTCATCGGCGTTCATCAGGGGATCCGGGCGGTGGATCAGCAGCAGGTCCAGATGGTCGGTGCCGAGCTTGCGCAGCGAGGCCTCGGCGCTGGCGATGATATGGTCCTTGCCGGTGTTGTAGTGGTTGAGGGCATGCTCCGGCTTGGCGGTGAGGGCGATACCGCACTTGGTGACGATCTCCATCCGGCTGCGCAGGGAAGGCTCGAGGCGCAGGGCGTGACCAAAGGCCTCTTCGCACTGGTAGCCACCATAGATATCGGCGTGATCGATGGTGGTGACCCCCAGATCCAGATGATATTTCATCAGATCGAGCAGAGCGGCCGGAGAGAGCTGCCACTCCATCAGGCGCCAGTAACCCATGATGAGGCGAGAGAAGGTGGGACCTTGCGGATGCAGGGCGACACGGGATACAGACATGGTTGACTCCTTGAAAAACACGATGCGAAAACGATGTGCAACATAGATGACTGCGGGCATCTTGGCCTCATGTGGCTGGCAAAGCAATAATGGGCAGTGGCATGATTCGAACTTTGGTTCTGACCGAAGAGAGTTGGGGAGATAATTGGATGGAAGGATTTGCCGAGCGCTTGCAGAGCCTGATCGGGGAGATGAGCGTGAGCGCCTTTGCCCGCAAGGTGGGGCTCAGTGAAGCGCTGATCCGCAAATATTTGAAGGGGGCCGAGCCTGGCCTGGCGCGGGCCAACCAGATCGCCATGGGGGCCAACTGCTCGCTGGAGTGGCTGGCGACCGGATGCGGTTATCTATACCGTCAAGCGGAAGTGGTGGACAGGGAGGCGCTGGCTGCGGCGCAGCAACTGCTGGGCGAGCAGCAACCCGGGGTGGGGCTGCCCGATGAGGAGGCACTGGTCATCCTGCTCGCCTATTACCAGTTTTTGCGCACCCACAAGAAAGCGGACGGTTTTCTCGACTTGGCGCTGGCGCGGGAGTTTGGCCGCCATCTGGGGGAAGCGTGATGAGGAGCATATTACCCTTTGGTCGTGTCACGGCCGGTTGATTATTCTGATACGCTCTAAGCAAGATAAGTCTCCATGGAATGGGCGATGAGCTACTTGATCCTCGGAAGTGGTGCGCTGGGCTCGGCGCTGGCAAGAGAGCTGATGGCAAGGGGGGAGTCATTCCTGCTGGCCGGGCGCAACTATCCCAAAGGGATCGAGATGGAGGACTTCTTCCCGCTGCCAGATGTCGATGCCATCTCGTTCGATGCCTTGTTTACCCTCTACGATTGCGATCCGCTTCCCACTGTGGTGATCAATACCATCGGCGTGTTGCACGACGTCAGCTTTATGCCGGAGCGGCGGGTCGAAGAGGTGCACCCCAAGTGGCTGTGCGACAGCCTGCTGGCCAATGCCTGGCCAACACTGGCGCTGGCTGCCCGTTTCAGCCGGTTGATGGGCAATGACCATCCGCTGTGGCTCTGCGCCATCTCCGATCTGGCGGGCTCCATCACCGCCAATCTGGAGGGGGGACGTTACAGCTACCGGATGAGCAAGGCGGCCCTCGACATGGGGGTGAAAACCCTGGCCCTTGAGTGGGCGCAACGTTTCCCGCAAGCAGGGGTGGTGGCCGTTGCGCCCGGCTTGATGGACTCCCCGATGAATACCCCCTTTCTGAGCGAGTTGCCCGCGGATCAATTGCAGGATCCTGCCGAGGTGGCGGTGAAACTGCTCAATCTCATCAAGGGGTTATCATTGACTCAATCGGGCCAGCTACTGGATCTCAACGGTCAGCCGCTGCCCTGGTAAATCCCGCCTGCGGGTTCTACGGACGTCTATTGGCTTCACATTCTGCTCATGCGCCCCTTGCCAAGCGAGGGGCGCATGGCTAACGTCACTCTCCTGTTTCAGGAGGGATCTCATGCGCTATATCGATTTACGAAGTGACACCGTCACCCAGCCTACTGACGCCATGCGTCAAGCCATGCTCCACGCCGAAGTGGGTGACGATGTCTATGGTGAAGATCCGGGCGTCAACGCGCTGGAGGCCCATGGGGCCAGATTGCTGGGCAAACAGGCGGCGCTATTTGTGCCATCGGGCACCATGTCCAACCTGCTGGCGGTGATGAGCCACTGTCAGCGCGGTGAGGGGGCCATCCTCGGCAACGCCGCTCACATCTATCGCTATGAAGCGCAGGGGAGTGCCGTGCTGGGCTCCGTAGCCCTGCAACCCTTGCCGATGCAGCGCGATGGCACGCTGGCATTCGATGATATCAGGGCTGCGCTGGCCCCTGATGATGCCCACTTCGTCCAGACTCGCCTGATCTGCCTTGAGAACACCCACAACGGCAAGGTGCTGCCGCTCTCCTATCTGCAGGAGATGGGGGCATTCGTTGCCGAGCGCGGCTTGAAGCTTCATCTCGATGGCGCCCGGCTTTTTAACGCCGCCGTGGCCAGCGAGACCCCGGTCGAGGTGATCGCCGCTCCATTTGATAGCATCTCGATTTGTCTCTCCAAGGGGTTGGGCGCACCGGTGGGCTCGCTGCTGGTGGGCAGACACGACTTCATCGCCCGTGCGCGCCGACTGCGCAAGATGCTGGGGGGCGGCATGCGTCAGGCGGGGATTCTGGCGCAAGCCGGTCTGTTTGCCCTCGAGCAGCACGTGACCCGCCTGGCCGATGATCACCGCCGTGCCAAACGGCTGGCCGAAGGGTTGGCTGCACTGCCGGGCATCGAGCTCGACCTCTCGCTGGTGCAGAGCAATATGGTGTTCCTGCGGCTGCGTGAGGGGGAATCAGCCCCTCTGCTCGCTTTTATGAAGGAGAGGGGGATCCTCTTCTCCGGTTACGGCGAGCTGCGGTTGGTGACCCATCTGCAAATCAACGATGACGATATTGAAGAGGTGATCGACGCCTTCACCGAGTATCTCGGGGCGCGTTGAGACGGCTGGTGAGGTAGAGGTTATACCGAGACCTGTTCATACCGAAATAAAAGAGGGCGCCGCGGCGCCCTCTGTTATTTGCTGCAAGCTCAAGCCTGCCGCTGGCCGCTCATCAGCATGGCCTCATCGGTAGCGTCGTAGATCATCACCGCGATGTGGGTCACCTGACCGCCGAAATCGGCCAGTGGCACCAGCGTCAGGTTCTGGAACATATGGGGGGCCGAGCCGGTAATGGGGCGATAGTTGGAGAAACGTAGCAGATAGGGCTTCTGCTCCCAGGTGCTGAAGGCGCGGTTGTTGAGCTTGAAGACCATGTTGGCCTTGCGCTCGAACCAGGCTCTGTCCACATCGGGGAAGAGCTCGAACAGTACGCCATCGCGCACGTCACTGGCCAGTCGGCCGCTGTGGCTCTCCATAAAGCCGTTCCACACCTGTACCTTGTACTCCTTGTCGAGCACTACCAGGCCTACGTCCAGGTTCTGGACTATGTTCATCAGCCAATGAAATTCACGGATTTCCATAGTCACTCCTAGAGCATGTGCATGATTTTGTTGTTCATGGTGGCGATGGAATCTTCGGTAAACAGCAGCAGCAGATCACACTGCACCGCGTAATCCTGGATCCGGTAGTTGATCTCGATGGCGAGCGTGCGGCGCCAGCGACTCTTGTTGGTGTTGATCAGCTCGTTGATGGGTCTGTGCTGGCCGAGCACCACCGGGTGCCCCTGACTGAAGGGGGTGTCGAGCTGGTTGGCGTAGCCGCGTAGGAAGGCGCCGATCAGCACGTTGGCGGTATCCATCAACAGCTCCAGTTCGGCGGTGCGATCCAGCGTCCCCTGATGGTTCATCAGCTTGGCCAAATCTTTGAAGCTGGAGTCATGGAACAGGATCAGCGCTTCACCGGCGATCCCAGCTCCGATAAACCCCTGACAGACGGCGGAGAGGGTATCTGAATCCGCAGCGGCCGAGAGGGCCATATGCAACTCTGATACTTCCAGCACGTTGACGTTGGGGATGGGCAGTACCACGAAGGCGTTGAGCAGACGAGCCAGCAAGTCGGCGGCCTGACCCATGGAGACGTTGGCCAGCTCCTGATAGACATCGCGGATTTCGGGGGTGATCTTGACGCCTGCATCGGCTACCACTCCGTTTGGCTGCTGCTCGGGGGCGCTTGGTTGACCGCTCGGGGTGGCACTCCAGAAATCATGCTTTTTGAGCAGGGCGAGCAGGGTTTCTGGGGCGGCAGGTTTCTTGATGAAATCGAGCGCCCCTAGCCCCATGACCCGTTGATAGGCCTCTGGTTGGATATCCCCGGAGACCACGATCACCTTGTTGCGTAGACCCTCCCGTTGGAGGGTCTCCAGCACGCCGTAACCGTCCATTTCCGGCATGGTCAGATCGAGAAAGATGAGATCCCCATGGCCCATCAGCACCTGTTCGATCCCTTCAAGGCCATTCGCCGCATAGTGCAAATCGACTTTCCAGTCAGCCGGTAGCGCTCGTGCCAGCTGTTTGCGGGCGAACCCGGAGTCATCACATATCAATACATTCATGGCGTTAGGCAGGCTCTGTTGGCAAGGATTGCTATAAGTGTGGCCCGCTAACAGTCAGATGCAATGTGGGAGGTTGTCACCCTGTGAAAATTGGTTATCCCATTGCCGGTTACGATAGCGTGCGGAGTATTTCTCAACAAATTCAGCGAACATCTTAACACGCAACGGGGCGAATTGGTGCTGGCAACACAACATGTAGAAGGGGCGATTGCCGGTCTGCCAGTCGGTCAGTACCGGTACCAGCTGCTCGTCATGGAGGAAGCTGCTCAGATAGTGCAGCGGGGCGTTGACTATCCCCAGATGACGCCGGGCTGCGCGCACGGCGGCCTGAGTCTGGTTGACGGTCAGTTTGGCGCTGCGTTTGATGCAGATGTTTTGGCCATCCTTGTCGGTCAGTTGCCAGTGCTGGTGTGGCCAGCAGTAGATGAGATCATGTTCTTCCAGCTGGCTGGGGTGGGAGGGGGTTCCCTTCTTGGTCAGATAGAGTGGCGAGGCAAACAGGCCGTACTCGATATGACCGAGACAGATCGCATTGGGCAGCGACTGGGGCAGCTCACCGTTGAAGAACACCAGATCCCGATCATTGTCGAACAGGTGCTGGTGATCATTGGTCTGGGTGATATCGAACTGTACCTCGGGATAGTGCAGCCCGAATTCGGCCAGCATATCGATGAGGATGGTGTTGGAGAGCGCGATCGGCGCGGCTATCCGGATAAGCCCGGTGATGTCTGCTTCTTTACCCCGGATCTCGCTGGTGGCCTGCTCGATTTGTGCAAGCGGTGTGCAGAGACGCTCGTAGTATCTGAGCCCTTCATCGGTAAGACGGAGTTTACGGGTAGAGCGATGTAGCAGGGAGCAACCCAGTTGCTCTTCCAGCTGGGAAATGCGTCGACTGATGGTGCCTGTTGGCATGCCCAGTGCGGCTGCAGCATGGGAGAATCCTCCCTCTTGCACCACCTTGACGAACAGGTAGAACTCTTCGATGTGCTTCATAAACGCTGTTCTGGGTGTAACAAGGGGGCAACCATAAAAAGAGCCTTATCGCTTGGCAAGGGTAATTCAGCGTTTAATTGATCTGGATTCGATTTCTACTGATACCAGTTTAAATTTTCAATTGTTCTCGAATGAGGATTATTTTCTGCGCCACAGTCATTGTTGCGAGATGTCACCCGTTAGCTCAAGAGAGAGAGGCGACATGGTATGACTACAATACGACCCATCCTCAGGAAAAAAGAGGATCGCGCTGGTCAAGAGCAGTTCTTTTTTTCGGCGATGTGAATGTGATGACAGTCGCATATTCATCATGCCGGTCTGGTGAAGGTAGATATTCGGTTTTGAGGTATTTAAGTTCCTTGTTAAGTCGCTATTTGGGGCCGGTTTTGCTCTTTTTTGTCTGTTTATTCAACGCGCTGGTTAATAAATGAAAGTTTTACGAGGGAAATGCCGGCACTTTTTTTAGTTGACTTTTTTGTCAGTAAATAAGTGTTTGTTGTGAATCGTAAAAATGTTTTTTGAAGTATCCAGAGTGCAATTCTTAGTGCTTGTTTTTGCTGGGAAAAAAAGTTAAAAACGAACGAGGGATTTGTTCTGATTGACAGGAGTATTGGCTGAGTCCTTTTTTCTGTGGCTGGATTGGCTCTCCTGTTGTTGATTTCTGAAATCAGTTATCTGCTTTTGGCCATCGCGAGAAATAGTGGCCGAGAGGTGTTGTCACCTTGCATTCTGCATACGGCGGTTTGCCCATTTGTTTTCCGGTTCACCAGTGACCATCCAGCATGAATGATTTTGACCAGATGAATACGCTTGACGAAGGGTTACTGAAGACAATGGATGTTCTGCATACCCCTATCTGGGTATATGACATCGAGCATCACCATATTTTCTGGGCAAACCGCGCAGCACTTCCTCTCTGGGAGGCCACCTCCCTTGACGAGCTCTGTTCCAGGGATTTTTCGGCTGATATGGCCACAGCCATAGCGCTGTTGTTGCAACGCTACCTCGGTGATTTTCAGCAGGGGCGAAGTTACAACGAGTGGTGGACTATCTCCCCAAAGGGGGTCAAGAAGCAGATCTATCTACGCCTCTCCGGCATTCAGCTGGCTGGCCGTCTGATGATGATGACCGAGGCGGTGCTCGACTCCGATACCCTCTATCAGGAGTCCTCGCTGGCAACCGGTGATACCCTGGCCTGCCTGTTCGATAGCAATGGCGCGTTCGAAAGCGGCAACTATCACTTCGAGATGTGTTTCGGTCACCGGATCGCCACGCTCTCCCAGGTTTTTTCCGGTAGTGACGACAGTTTTTACCAGAAGCTCTCCCGACTCGATGAAGTAGTGACCGAAGGGGAGTGCCGAACCCTCAAGGGGATGCGCTGGTTCCAGTATCAGTTCCGCTATATCCAGCAAGGAGCACGGATCCTGCTCACCATGCGCGATATTACCGATCGCAAACTCGAGGAGCTGGAGCATCGCCACCTCGCCTGGCATGACTCCCTGACCGGCCTGCTCAACCGTTATGGCTTGATGAAATCTCTCGAGGCCTATTGCGGGCTGGGGGAGCGTTTCGCGCTGGTATTCATGGATCTGGACAACTTCAAGCTGGTCAACGACAACTACGGCCATAAGGCGGGAGACCGCTTGCTGGAGCGGGTTGCCGGTCGCCTCAAACAGATTTGCCCCCGCGATGTTGAGCTGGCCCGTCTTGGCGGGGACGAGTTTACCGCGTTGGTTCCCTTGGGAAACCAGAGTGAACGAGCCCAGGATGTGGCCGATCAGATGCTCTCCCAGATGACCAAGCCGCTGCAACTGAGCGGTCTGCCGGAGGTAACCATCGGCGGCAGTATCGGCATTGCCATCTATCCCGATGATGCGGACGATGGTGATAACCTCATCACCCGCGCCGATATGGCCATGTATCAGGCCAAGCAGATGGGGCGGCTGCGCTGGCAGCGTTTTACCCCCAGCATGCAGCAGACCCTGCAGCGCAAGCTCAATCTTAAGCAGTTTCTGGCCAAGGCTATCGGTCGTCAGGAGCTGAGCCTCTGTTACCAGCCACAGGTCGATGTCGCCAAACGGCGTCTGATCGGTTACGAGGCGCTGCTGCGTTGGTATAACCCGGTGCTTGGCCATGTCTCGCCAGTGGAATTTATCCCATTGGCCGAAGAGATGGGGCTGATCCGCGAGATCGGCAGCTGGGTGCTCTCTACCGCACTTGCCCAGATGGCCAGTTGGAAGAAGCGCCTCCATCACCGGGTGCCAGTCTCCGTCAACCTCTCCGGTTTCCAGCTCTCGTCGGCACTGCCCGGGCAAGTGCGCCAGCAGCTGGCTCTGCACGGAGTGGATGCTTCCCTGTTGACGCTGGAACTGACCGAAACCGTGCTTATGCTGGATATGAAGGGGTGCCTCGATATTCTCGATGATTTGAGTGAACTGGGGATCAAGATTGCCATCGACGATTTTGGTACCGGCTACTCATCCCTTGCCTATCTCAATCGCCTGCCCATCGATACGATCAAGCTGGATCGCTCTTTCGTGGTCGGCCTCAACCTGCCGGTGATCCGGGCGACCGCCGCCATGGCCACCAATCTGGGGTTGGGGATCATGGCGGAAGGGGTGGAGGAGCCTCACGAACTGGCCGCACTGCAGACCCAGGGGTGCCATGTGTTCCAGGGATATCTGTTCAGCAAGCCGCTGACGGTGGCACAAGTCGAGGCAAGCGGTTTCGTGGTGGAGTGTCAGGTTGGGCGTTATCCACTGTTAGATGCCGTGATGGCAGAGTAACAAGTGTGCGTTAGGCCACAACTTGGAATTTTATTCCGCAATATTTAATCAAAATTAATCATTCTTTTGCGATCGGTCATGAGACGGATTGGCTGGAATTGCTAGCATGCGACCTCGTTTCTAGGGAAAGGAGTATCGCAATAATGAGTCATGCTGCTGTCAATGACCGTCCGGCCAGCCCTCCCAAAGGTTGGCTGAACCGTTTCCTCAATGGCGTCGAGAAAGCCGGGAACAAATTACCCGACCCCGCCATGCTGTTCCTCTACGCCTTGCTGATCGTCTGGGTCGGCTCCTGGGTGTTGTCACAATTCCAGTTTGATCTGGTCAACCCCCGTACCGGGGAGGCGGTAGTGGTCAACAACCTGCTGACCGGTGCCGGTCTGGCCGAGTTTCTCTCCACCATGGTGACCACTTTCACCGGCTTTGCCCCGCTGGGCATCGTGCTGGTGGCCATGCTGGGGGTCGGGGTGGCCGAGCAGTCCGGTTTTATCAATACCGGTCTGAAAAAGTTGCTCAAAGTGACGCCTGCCCGTTTTCTCACTCCCATGCTGATCCTGGTAGCGATCGTCAGCCACACCGCCGCAGATGCGGGTTATGTGCTGGTGATCCCCATCGGTGGCATCATCTTCCACGCTGCCGGACGCCATCCGCTGGCGGGGATCGCCGCTGCCTTTGCCGGTGTCTCCGGCGGTTTTGCCGCCAACTTCCTGCCCTCCGGCGGGGATGCGTTGCTGCAGGGCTTTACCCAGTCCGCCGCTCAGTTGCTCGATCCTGACTATATGGTCAACACCCTTTGCAACATCATCTTTACCGGAGCCTCTTCGCTGCTGATCATCTGCGTCGGCTGGTTCATTACCGAAAAGGTGGTGGAGCCGCGCCTCAAGCATGTGGCGCTTAACGAGGATCTGGAGAGTGCCGACGAGATGGGGCGCTACAGCGCGCAAGAGAGCCGAGCCTTCAACTGGGCCGGGTTTGCCATGCTGGCGGCTATCGTGCTGCTGGCGCTGGCGCTCTCCCCGAACGATTCCCCGCTGCGTGCTGCCGATGGCTCCCTGACCACCTTCGCTGCCCCCGTGATGAAGTCCATAGTGCCGCTCATCTTCCTGCTCTTTATCCTGCCCGGGATTGTCTACGGCTTTGTCGCAGGCAGCTTCAAGAGCGGCAAGGATGTGATCGATGCCATGTCGGCCACCATGAACAAGATGGGCTCCTACATGGTGATGGCTTTCTTCTGCGCGCTCTTCATCAAGGCGTTTGGTGACTCCAATCTGGGCACTCTGCTGGCCCTTTCCGGTGCCGAAGTGCTCCATGCGCTGGCGCTGCCCGGTGAGGTGACTATCGTCGGGATGATCCTGCTCACAGCCAGCGTCAATCTGGTAGTCGGCTCGGCCTCCGCCAAGTGGGCGCTGATCAGCCCGATCCTAGTGCCCATGTTGATGGCGGTGGGGATCTCCCCCGAGCTGACCCAGGCGGCCTATCGGGTCGGGGATTCTGCTTCCAATATCATCACCCCGCTGATGGTCTTCTTCCCGCTGGTGGTGGTCTATTGCCAGCAGTATGTGAAGAGCACCGGGATCGGTACTCTGGTCTCCATGATGCTGCCCTACTCGCTGGCCTTCCTGGTGAGCTGGACGATTTTCCTGCTGCTCTACTGGGCGCTCGGCTTCCCGCTCGGGTTGCAAGCCCCTTACGTCTATCCGGCCCCTTAAGCTGGGTGTGCGAGGGAGCCTTGGGCTCCCTCGTTTTTTTCGCTATGGTGTTACCTCATTTTGGAGGTGCCATGAATCAGACCATCGATCTTATCCTTTCCCATCGCTCCATTCGTCAGTTCACTGCCGAGCCGATCGCCCCGCAGCAGCTGGATGTCATTCTCGCCGCCGCCCAGTCCGCCTCGACCTCGAGCTTTTTGCAGGTGACCAGTATTGTGCGAGTCAGTGAACCCGAGGCGCGTCAGCAGCTGGCCATGCTGGCGGGCAATCAACCCTATGTGGTGCAGGCGGCCGAGTTTCTGGTGTTCTGCGCCGATTACCATCGTCACAGCCAGATCGTGCCCGAGGCCCAGACCGGTTATGCGGAACAGTTGTTGATCGGTGCCATTGACGGCGCCCTGATGGCGCAAAATGCCCTGCTGGCGGCGCAGTCGTTGGGACTGGGCGGGGTCTATATCGGCGGCATTCGCAACCATCCTGCCGAGGTGAGCGAGCTACTGGGCTTGCCCCATCAGGTGATCCCGCTGTTTGGCCTCTGCCTTGGCCACCCTGCCCAGCAGCCGGAGCAGAAACCCCGCCTGCCCAGGGGATTGGTGGTGCATCAGGAGCGCTACCAGCACGAGCTGGATCGCGACCTGCTGGCCCGGTACGATCAGCAGATCGCGGACTACTATCAGGCCCGCAGCAGCAACAACAAACAGCAGACCTGGAGTAGCCAGATCCGCGCCATTCTGGGCAAGGAGTCCCGCCCTTTCATGCTGGGATTCCTGCAATCGCAGGGCTTTAACCTCAAGTAATGGCGCTGATGGGCGATACTATGGGAGTGATGACCACCATGGTCATTTTCCCGTGATCCTGAAATCTTTCCCTGAGACCGGGTATACAGCTTGGCGACAAATCGTGGGCAAGGGGGGATCTACAGGCTACCTTAAGTAGATAAGCTGTTGTAGGATCACGCAATTGGATTGGGACAGGGGTTTGGACATCCTATGATTTTAACTTTGGTATTGCTGTCTATCGGCGCGCTCCTGTTTTTGGTTATCGCCTATAACGTGGTACAGCAATATAAGCAGAAGGCGGAGGCTGAAAAGCGTCACGCCGTTGCCAGACACAAGACGGTAGCCGACGAGACCGAAGAGGTACTGCTGAACGTCAATCTGGTGCCTTTCTCCAAAAACATGGTGTTGCTGTTGCAGCACCGGATCCTTGATGCCTATCGCGCCATCGCCCAGGTGATGCCCAACAACCAGATCAAGCAGCGCATCGCCGATGTGCAGATCCAGATCAAGAACGTGCAGGAAAATTACAGTGCGCAGGATGAGGGGCACTTCAAAACCCCCGAGTCTGATCGTCAGGCGATCCAGATGTTGCAGCTGGTAAAAAAGCTACGTGCCGTACTGCGTGTCGAGCACAACAAGGGCAAAATTGATCCGCAGGGGTTTGCTCAGGAAGATCGTCGTCTCGAGCTGATGCAGCTCAAAATCAACATCTCGAATCTGGTCAAGCGGGCGATGGATGCCCGCATTCAGGGCCAATATGGTACTTGCCGCCAGCTCTATACCAAGGGGTTGTCGGCAATGGCCAGCATTGGCGACAAGGATCCCTATCTGTTGGCTCGTGAAGAGGATATGCGTCAGGGGCTCAAGGAGCTTGAAGAGCTGCAGCAGCAAAACAGCGCGCAGGATCTGCAAAACATCAAGGACAAGGAAGCCGACGAGCTCGATGTCCTGTTTCAACCCAAGAAGAAATGGTAAGCATGTCCCACCCACTCGATTCCACACTGGGGCCAATGGCCCCATTTGTTTCTCAGCTGTTGACCGAACTGGCCGCTGCTGGCGTCACATTTTCCCAGCCAACGGTCGATCACCTCTGTTATCGGGCGGCGACCTTGCAGGAGTACCGCGCGCTGTGTGCTGTATTGGCTGAAGCGGGCTCCTTGCTGGTGGAGGGGATGATCGGCGGTCGCCCGATTGCCACTTATCAGTTGCATCAGCCACTGCTGGCTGGTGAGGTGCAGGTACCCTGTATCGAGCTGGCGGCGCCGAAACCGGGGCGCATCCATCAGGCAGGACTGGAACATATCGAGCTGGTGGTTACTTCACTGCAGGATCTGGTAGCGCGCTATCCCGAGCAGCCATTCAAAACCGGCAATATGCAGGATACCCGCAACCCCGATATCGGCCTGATGTTGCCCTCCGGTCAGATCAAGTTTCACTTACGCTCGCTGGCTGAGGTGATCGCCGAAGAGGTGGCGACCGGTGCTGTGGTCGCGGTGCCTGCGGATTATTTCGATCAGGAGTGATCCTGCGCTCAATGCGGTGCGAGCCTGACAGGCTCTTGAATAACGCAGCAAAAGGGGTCACCGGTGTGACCCCTTTTGCTATCTGGCGGTGCTGGGTTGCGAGAGCGCTATCTGCTCGTGGGTGACCCTGTTTGCGCTGAGCCCGTTACCCGTGTCGGTGGGGTTGCTGGGCGGGCAGTGGCGATTGGCTTCGCTGCTTGAGACGGCCGAGCCAGAGGCTCAAGCCTGCCGTCAGGATGAGGACCAGTTCAATTCCCATGACCAGACCGCCCAGCTCGCCTTGCTCCCAGAAGGGGTGCAGGTAAAGTCCCCCCAGACTCGCCCCCAGATAGTAGGCCACCAGATAGAGGGAGGAGGCGAGGGCCCGGTTGTGTTCGACATGATGACCCACCCAGGCACTGGCACAGGCGTGAGCCAGGAAAAAACCGAAGCTGGAGACCAGCAAGCCGCTCAGGATCCCGAGCAGGCTAGCCTGCAGCAGCCACAGACTGCCGATAGCCATCAGCGCGATCCCGACCAGCAGCATGCGTTGTGCCCCCCAGCGATTGGCAAATCGGCCGCTCAGAGAGGAGGCCACCGTCCCCGAGAGATAGGTGAGAAACAGCATGCCGAGCCACTGGGTGGGCAAGGAGAAAGGGGGCTTGGCCAGCAGGAAGGTGAGATAACTGAACTGGTTCAGAAACACCATAAAGTTGAGCCCGCCGATAAGGTAAGCCCCTACCAGCAAGGGATTGGTCAGGTGTTGCTGCAAGGCGCGGGCAAATTGGCCGCGAACGGGGGCGCTCGCCACAAAGCGGGTCTGATGGGGCAGCAGCCAGAAGACCAGCGGCAGCAGTGACAGGCTGATCACTCCGATCCCCAGAAAGGTATGCTGCCAGTCGCCAAACCAGCCCGCCAACAGACCGCCGACCACCCGACCGGCAATGCCACCGAGGGAGTTGGCGGCAATATAAACCCCCACCGCCGAGAGCAGCCCCCGTTTACTGAACTCTTCCCCCATATAGGCAATCGCAGTGGCTGGTAACCCGGCCAGCAGCGCGCCCTGCAGGATACGCAGCAGCAGCAGGGTGCCAAACTGCTCAACCAGCGGGATTAACAGTGAGAGCAGGATCGCCAGGGTGAGGGTACCCAGCATGACCTGCCGACGGCCATGGCGATCCGCCAGTCTGGCGCAGATCAGCAGGGAGGCGGCGAGGCCTGCAGTGCATCCTGCCAGTGTCCAGCTGGCCGAGAGGGAGTTGACCGAGAAGACCTCGGCAATCAGGGGTAACAGGGGATGGGTCTGGTAGAGGTTCAGAAACACCAGAAAAGAGCCCAGGCTGAGGGCCAGGGTTGCACGTATCCACTCGCGACTTCCAACTTCAATCATTGCGTATTGTCCTGACTACTTTTGGTCAGGGTAGAGTCCATGCAGTTATAAATATAATATATTTAAGTTATCCATCTCATAAGATGAATTGATACATGGATCTGAAACAGCTCACCTATCTGCTGGCGGTCAGGGATGCCGGCTCATTTACCAAGGCAGCCAACAGTCTGCATGTGGCACAGCCGGCCATCAGCATGGCCATCGCCAAGCTGGAGCAGCAGCTCGAATTGCGGCTGTTTGATCGACAGGACCGGGCGGTACGGCTCACCCCGGAGGGAGAGGTGCTCTGTCGCCATGCCGAGCGCTTGTTGTTGCAGATGCATCAGGCCGAGGCCGAGATGGCCGAGCTCAAGGGGCTAGAGCGGGGGGAGGTGCGGATCGGGATCCCCTATATGATGGGCTCCTACTATTTTCCCCCTCGACTGATGGCCTTCAAGCATCGCTATCCCGGCCTCAAGATCCGGGTCGAAGAGGCCGGCACCCGTGAGCTGCTCAGCCGGATGGTGGATGGCTCCCTCGATCTGGCCATTCTCATCACCAGTGATCTTCCCCCCGCCATCGAGGGGGCACATCTGCTGAGCGAAGAGATGTTGATGGTGGTGGGGGACGATCACCCCTTGCGCGGCGAACCGGCCGTCACCCTCTCGCAGTTCTTTGCTCAGGAGCTGGCGCTGTTTCGCCGTGGTTTTTACCACCGGGAGCATATGGAGGCGCTAGCCCAGAGCCTGGGCGTTGAACCCGATATCGCCTTCGAGAGCAATCTTATCCCTCTGCTCAAGGCGGTGGTGCGGCAAGGTTTTGCGGTGACCACCTTCTTGCGGATGGTGCTGGAAGAGGAGCCGGATCTGAGTGGCGTGCCCTTCGACCCGCCCATCTACCTCGACCTCTGTGTGGCGTGGCGGCGTGGCGATCCGCTATCCATGGCCAACCGTGCCTTGCGCGATTTCCTACTCAAGGATCGCCCGGCCTGATGGCGGCGGGCCATTGCTGAAAGTTTGTTACTATTAACGGTGGGTTCGCTTGAGGGCTACACCATGAAATTGCAGCAATTGCGCTATATCGTCGAGGTGGCGAACCACAGGCTGAATCTGTCGGCCACCGCCGAGAGCCTCTTTACCTCCCAGCCCGGGATCAGCAAACAGGTGCGGATGCTGGAGGATGAGCTGGGGATCCAGATCTTCGAGCGCAGCGGCAAACACCTGACCCAGATCACCCCCATAGGTCGGGACGTGATCAAAGTGGCCGCGGAGGTGCTGGACAAGGTGGCCACCATCAAGGTGATGGCCAGGCAGCATGTGCATCCGGAGCAGGGAACCCTCACCATTGCCGCTACTCATCTGCAAGCCCGTTATATTTTGCCCGCCATCCTCAAGGGTTTTATGGCCCGCTTTCCCAAAGTTGCCGTAACTGTGATGCAGGGGAGTGCGGCGCAGTGCCGCGTAGCCGTGCATGATGGCGCCGCCGATCTGCTGCTGGCGGATGAACCGGAGGAGGGGAGCGATCTGCTCATGCTCCCCTCTTTTCAGTGGCAACGGGGCTTGGTGCTGCCCAAGGATCATCCGTTGGCCAAAGCAAACTCGCTGACCCCGGCCGAACTGGTGGAGTTTGCGCTGGTGACCGATGGAAGGGCGCTCTCTGCTGCACATGGCACTGATTGCGCTCATGCCGAGAGCCGGATCGCCTGCTGTGCGAGCGACAGCGATGTGCTCAAGACCTATGTCAGACAAGGGATGGGCATCGGGGTGATGGCAACCTTTGCCTGGGAGCCCCAGCGCGATGGCGAGCTGGTGCTCAAAACGGCGCCCTGGCTACCAGGCGGTGTGGCCGCTATCGGGTTGCGCAGAGGGGCATTTTTATGCGGCTATCTGTATGACCTGATTGAACGTCTCGCGCCGCAATTGACCCGCGAGCGGGTCGAACAATACTGTGCTGCCCGCACTGGCGAAGAGCTTGAAGCTCTGCTGGCCAATCTGACCGTACCACAGCGATAGCTAGGGTCGTCCCAAGAAAAACGCCTCCGTTCGGGAGGCGTTTGACTATCTGACATTCGTCAATTCAGGCTCACTTCTTCAGCATATGATCCAGCTTGTTGGCCTTGGTCGACAGATAGAACTCGTTGTGGGGATTGCGCCCTTCCTGCAACGGTACCCGTTCGGCCACCGGAATACCGAAGGATTCCATGGCTTTCATCTTGCGCGGGTTGTTGGTCATCAGTTTGAGAGACTTGACCTCAAGCTGCTTGAGCATATCGGCGCAGATGGTGTAGTCGCGCATATCGGCGGCGAAACCAAGGGCCACGTTGGCTTCCACGGTATCGGCCCCCTGATCCTGCAGGTGATAGGCGCGGATCTTGTTGAGCAAGCCGATGCCACGGCCCTCTTGACGCACATACAGCAACACGCCACGACCGGCTTTGGCGATATTCTCCATGGCCGCCTGCAACTGGAAACCGCAGTCACAACGCAGGCTGAACAGGGCGTCGCCGGTCAGGCACTCTGAGTGGATCCGGCCCAGCACGGGCTCTTCACCGGTAATGTCGCCCATCACCAGTGCGGCGTGATCTTTGCCTGTGCCGGTTTCCTGAAAACCTACCAGCGTGAAGGTGCCCCAGGGGGTTGGCAATTTGGATTTGGCCACGAGGGTAACGCTGCTCATAGGTTGCTCCTTACTACTAACGGCTCAAAAAAGGGGGGCCAGTTTAGCGCGCCTTGTCAGGAACGACCATAAGAACAAGTCCCTGCATTGCTTAATGAAATCTCCAAATGAGATACAAGCACAGCTGTCCGACGGGTTTTGGCCCTTTGTGCGGATTGATGACTGCCAGGCTCACCACATTCGGGTATAATCGGCGCCCATTAACCCACCCCTTCGGGATGGGAGCAACACAGTGCAGGAGAGAAGTTATGCCTCAGATGGCCCCCGTAATGACAATTGATGGCCCCAGTGGTGCAGGTAAAGGCACCTTGTGTCAGCTGCTTGCTGAGAAGCTGGGTTGGCACTTGCTGGACTCGGGCGCCATCTATCGGGTGTTGTCCCTGGCCGCCCTGCATCACGATGTAGAGCTGGATAGTGAAGCTTCACTGGTGCCACTGGCTGCCAATCTGGATGTGCAATTTCAGGTTGAGGGCGATCTGGTCAAGGTGATCCTGGAAGGGGAAGATGTCTCCCGCACCATCCGCACCGAAGAAGTGGGTAATGCTGCCAGTAAAATCGCCGCCTTCCCCCGGGTGCGCGAAGCATTGTTGCGCCGTCAGCGTGCTTTTCGTCAGGCCCCGGGTCTGATTGCCGATGGTCGTGATATGGGCACAGTTGTTTTCCCCGAGGCCGAGGTGAAGATTTTCCTCGACGCCAGTGCCGAAGAACGGGCCCAGCGTCGCTATAAGCAGTTGCAAGATAAGGGCTTTGATGTTAACTTTGAGCGTCTTTTAACCGAGATTCGGGAACGTGACGATCGCGACAGAAATCGCGCTACAGCACCCCTGAAACCGGCAGAAGATGCTCTGGTGGTAGACTCTACCGCCATGACCATAGATGAAGTGCTGGCAACAGTACTCGCCTATGCAGAGCAACAACTTGGTGATGCCAGCGCAAGCTGACATCCGGTCGTCTGCACCAAGGATGGCGCAGATTATTTAAAACAGCCCCGCTTGTGCCGGATTGCAAGTGGATGTTTCATTTGTGACATAAACAATGATCGAATCTTTTGCTCAACTCTTTGAAGAGTCCCTGAACGCCGTTGAAACCCGTCAAGGTTCCATCGTCAAGGGTACTGTCGTTGCTATCGAGAACGGTTTCGTACTGGTTGACGCCGGTCTGAAATCCGAGTCCGCTATCCCGGCTGAAGAATTCAAGAACGCCATGGGCGAGCTGGAAATCAACGTCGGCGACACCGTTGACGTGGCTCTGGACTCTATCGAAGATGGTTTCGGCGAAACCAAGCTGTCCCGCGAAAAAGCCAAGCGCCACGAAGCCTGGCTGCAGCTTGAGAAGGCTTACGAAGAGCAAGCTACCGTTATCGGTATCATCAACGGCAAGGTCAAGGGTGGTTTCACCGTTGAACTGAACGGCATCCGTGCCTTCCTGCCGGGTTCTCTGGTTGACGTGCGTCCGATCCGTGACACCGCTCACCTGGAAAACAAAGAACTCGAGTTCAAAGTCATCAAGCTGGACCAGAAGCGCAACAACGTTGTTGTTTCCCGTCGTGCCGTGATCGAGACCGAGAACACCTCCGAGCGCGAAAGCCTGCTGGCTAACCTGCAAGAAGGTCAAGAAGTTAAGGGTATCGTCAAGAACCTGACCGACTACGGTGCATTCGTAGATCTGGGCGGTGTTGACGGCCTGCTGCACATCACCGACATGGCGTGGAAGCGCGTTAAGCATCCTTCCGAAATCGTCAACGTTGGCGACGAGATCGCTGTCAAGGTTCTGAAGTTCGACCGCGAGCGTACCCGTGTATCCCTGGGTCTGAAGCAGCTGGGCGAAGATCCCTGGGTTGCTATCGCCAAGCGTTACCCGGAGACCACCCGTCTGTCTGGCCGCGTGACCAACCTGACCGACTACGGCTGCTTCGTTGAAATCGAAGAAGGCGTTGAAGGCCTGGTACACGTATCCGAGATGGATTGGACCAACAAGAACATCCACCCGTCCAAAGTTGTTAACGTTGGCGACGTGGTTGACGTGATGGTTCTGGACATCGACGAAGAGCGTCGTCGTATCTCCCTGGGTCTGAAGCAGTGCAAATCCAACCCGTGGCAGCTGTTTGCCGAAACTCACGCCAAAGGCGACCGTGTTTCCGGCAAGATCAAGTCCATCACTGACTTCGGTATCTTCATCGGTCTGGATGGCGGCATCGACGGCCTGGTTCACCTGTCGGACATCTCCTGGAACAACCAGGGCGAAGAAGCCGTGCGTGAATTCAAGAAAGGCGACGAGATCGAAGCCGTTGTTCTGCAAGTGGATCCGGAGCGTGAGCGCATCTCCCTGGGTGTCAAGCAGATCGAAGAAGACCCGTTCAACAAGTACCTGGCTGACAACAAGAAAGGTGCTATCGTGAAGGGTAAGGTTACCGAGGTTGATGCCAAAGGTGCCGTTATCGAACTGGCTGATGGCGTAGAAGGCTACCTGCGTGCCTCCGACGCTGCTCGTGACCGCGTAGAAGACGCCACTCTGGTGCTGTCTGTTGGTGACGAAGTTGAAGCTAAATTCATGGGCGTTGATCGTAAGAACCGCACCGTAAGCCTGTCTGTCCGTGCTAAGGACGAGGCTGATGAGCGTGTTGCCATCGATAACCTGAACCAGCAAGAAGAAGTTGTGTTCAGCAATGCTATGATGGAAGCGTTCAAAGCCGCCAAGGGTGAGTAATCCTTGATGCAAGAAAAGGGCGGCATTGCGCCGCCCTTTTTTATCCTGGCAAAATGAATATTGCATGTGATCGGGGAAGGAGATTTAACGTTATGACCAAATCAGATCTCATCGAACAACTGGCAGCCAGCCGCATGCATATGCCGGCCAAGGATGTCGAAGCCGCCATCAAGGAGATCCTTGAGCAGATGGCGTCGACCTTGCAAAACGGCGACCGGATTGAAATCCGCGGATTTGGCAGTTTTTCACTGCACTATCGTGCGCCCCGTGTGGGCCGCAACCCCAAGACTGGGGACAAGGTTGAACTGACCGGGAAATATGTCCCGCACTTCAAACCTGGCAAAGAGTTGCGCGAGCGCGTCAACATCATTGAATAATGCAGAAATGGGCATACCTCGGGTATGCCTTTTTTCTTTTTGGCACCGATTCCTGTGCCAATCGTCTTGTTTCTTAAACTCTTTTCCCATTCACTCTAGAGTCTGCCTGCGATTTTAAGGATAATCAGCCTCTCATTAGATACTGACAGGGAGCTCTTATGAAGCGTATTTTGGCCCTCATTCCGCTGGTGCTGGTGTTTGTTCTGACCCTGGCGCTGGGCTCACAAAATGGCCAGCTGGTTCAGTTCAATTACCTGATCGCTCAGGGTGAGTTTTCACTTGCCATGCTGTTGGGCTTCTTCTTTGCTGGCGGCTTTTTGCTGGGCTGGCTGGTATTCGGCCTGCTGTTCCTGCGCCTGAAAATGCAAAACCGCACCCTCAACCGCACCATGCGTCGTCAATCCCGCGAGTTGGAGCTGGCCCGGTCACCGGGTAAGGAATAATGTTCCTCAATGCTTGAACTGCTTTTCCTGCTGTTACCCATCGCCGCCGGTTATGGCTGGTACATGGGTCGCAGGAGTGTTCGCCAGGACACCCAAAAACAGAGTAACCAGTTTTCCCGCCAGTATGTGGCGGGCCTCAACTATTTGCTGTCCGATGAATCCGACAAGGCGGTGGATCTCTTTATCCAGCTGCTTGAGGTGGACAGTGAAACCATCGAAACACACCTCTCCCTCGGCAACCTGTTTCGTCAGCGTGGGGAGGTCGATCGTGCCATCAAGATCCACCAGAACCTGGTAACCCGCCAACTGACCCGGGAGCAGCGTCAGCTTGCCCTGCAGGAGCTTGCGCGCGACTTTTTGGCTGCTGGTCTGCTGGACCGAGCGGAAGCGCTCTGGAATGAGCTGTGTGATGACAGCGACTATGAAGAGACGGCGCTGGCACAGCTGTTGATCATCCATCAGCAGTTGCGGGACTGGGATAAGGCCATCGATGTGGCGGTTCGTCTGCAAAAATTCCAGGGCAAGAAGCTGGCCGACCCCATCTCCCATTTCTATTGCGAGCAAGCCGAGACCGCGCTGCGTGAGGGCAATAAAGGGGAGGGGCTGGCCAAGCTCAAACGGGCGCTCAGTATCAATCCGGCATGTGCCCGGGCCAGTTTGCGCCTCGCTGAGCTCGCCATGGCAGAGGGGGAGTATGAGCAGGCCAGCAAGGAGCTGCTGCGGGTGTTCGAGCAGGATATCGACTTTGCCTCCGAGGCAATGCCCAAATTGCTCGAGTGCTATCAGCAGTTGGGGCGCACGCCTGCGTTGATCCCGCTGCTTGAGAAGGCTGTGGAAGATCACGCCGGTGTCAGCGTGACCCTGGCCCTTGCCAAGCTGGTTGAAGAGCGTGATGGCCTGAGCCAGGCCCGTTCGCTGGTGTTGCGTCAGCTGCGTCGTCATCCGTCGATGAAAGGTTTTTACCAGCTGGTGGGTTTTCAGCTGGCCAGTGCGGAAGAGGGGCCTGCCAAGGAGAGCCTCGAACTGCTGCAACAGCTGGTCGGCGAGCAGATCAAAATCAAGTCAACCCACAAGTGTCGGCAGTGCGGCTTTGCCACTCACTCGCTGTTCTGGCAGTGCCCGTCTTGTCGCCAGTGGGGTTCCATCAAGCCGATCCGTGGTCTGGACGGTGAATAACAAGCAATAGGATGTGAGATGCAAGATCCCAAAGTACTGGTAGCGCTGGATTATCAGCACGAGGCAGATGCCTTAGCGTTCGTTGAACGTATCTCTCCGGCCCAGTGCCGTCTCAAGGTAGGCAAGGAGATGTTTACCCTGTTTGGCCCGCAATTTGTACGCCAGCTGGTGGCCAAGGGATTTGATGTCTTTCTGGATCTGAAGTTTCACGATATTCCCAATACCGTTGCCAAAGCCGTGGCAGCCAGTGCCGAGCTCGGTGTCTGGATGGTCAACGTGCATGCCAGTGGTGGTGAGCGGATGATGCGTGCCGCCAAAGAGGCGCTGCTGCCTTATGGCGACAAGGCGCCATTGTTGATCGGGGTGACCGTACTGACCAGCATGGAGCAGTCCGACATGATCCCTCTTGGTCTGGATGTGAGCCCTGCCGAGCAGGTGATCCGGCTGGCTACCTTGACCAAGACATCCGGCTTGGATGGGGTTGTCTGCTCTGCCAACGAGGCCCATGAGCTTAAAGCCTTGCTGGGCGAAGATTTCAAGCTGGTGACCCCGGGTATTCGCCCGACCGGTTCAGCGGCCGGGGATCAGCGCCGGGTGATGACACCGAAAGCGGCGGTCGAGGCGGGGTCCGATTATCTGGTTATCGGTCGCCCCATTACGCAGGCTGCCGATCCGGCCGCCATGCTGGCCAGCATCAATGCCGAGCTGGCTGGTGCGTAACAGGCTCACTCAGTGATACGCGGTGCAGGCCGAGCAACAGGCCTGCACCGGCCCCGATAAGATGAGAGCCGATGTGTACCCTGGCATTGATCAGGGTGGATATCGGGCTCTCTCCTGCGTTGTAGAAGTCCATCGCCAGCTTGAGTCCCATCCCTGCCAACAGTAGCCAGCCCGATGTGCGGCGTCCGTGGCGAATATCCTGCATTGCCCCCCAGACAAACAGGCCATGCAGCGAGCCGGATAGCCCCATGTACCATTGGGTCTGCGGGCACCACCACCAGATCCCCAAGCCCACTGCCAACCAGAGCAGCAACATCAGCAGCGGCAGGTGAGCCCCACCCAGATAGTCGCGAAACAGGCTATAGAGGATGGCGAGGCCGCCCAGATTGAGCAGCAGGTGCCACAGATTGGTATGAGCCAGATTGCCTGTTATGATCCGCCACCCTTCGCCCCCGGCGATCAAGGGCCGATCGAAGGAGAGCTGAAGATTGGGAACGGTAAAGAAGAGTAGCAAGCTGGTGAGAGAGAGCGTGATAACCCAGAGCAATCCAGATTTGTCTGACAACATGAAACAGTCCAACGACAAGAACAGTCGATACTGTACACGTTGCACCCGAGCCCTCAAAGCCTGCCTGTGCGATTATATTGTGCCGGTTGACAATCACACGCCCCTCTACATCTTGCAGCACCCCAACGAGGTGGCACATCCCAAGGGGACTGCCGCGCTGCTGGCGGCCTCTTTGCAACAGTGCGAGATCCATGTGGGGGAGGACTTTTCCCGCGATGAGTGGCTCAATGTGCTGCTGGCTGACCAATCCCGTCGTTATTATTTGCTCTGGCCGGATGAGGATGCCATTTCGCTGACCGATCTTCGCCAACAGTGGGAGAGTGAATCCTCTGGCTCCGCATCCGTCGCCTTTATCTTGCTTGACGGCACCTGGCGCAAAGCCTATCGCATGTTGCAGAGCAACCCGGCACTGGCCCGCTTGCCCCGCATCGGCATTGGTGCCATTGCCGGTCAATATGCCATTCGAAAGAAACCCTTTCCCGATGCCCTCTCTACCATAGAGGCGGGCTATCACCTCTTGTCCCGGTGGGAGGGGAGGCCGGAGCACTATGCGCCCTTGCTGACCCTGTTTAACCGGTTGAATACCCAGTGGCAGGACTTTGCCGAAGGCCGCCGCGCGTGACAATTCAAGGAGTTATCAAGATGAAAAAAGCAGTCGTGGTTTTCAGTGGCGGTCAGGACAGCACCACCTGTCTGGTACAGGCATTGGCCCGGTATGATGAAGTGCACGCCATCACCTTCGACTATGGCCAGCGCCATCGGGAAGAGATCGACACCGCGCGTCGTCTGGGCAGTGCTCTGGGGATCGCCGCCCACAAGGTGATGGATGTGACGCTGCTCAATGAGCTGGCGGTCTCTGCCCTGACCCGTGACGACATCCCGGTCAGCTGCGAGCTGCAGGATAATGGCCTACCCAACACCTTCGTGCCGGGTCGCAATATCCTGTTCCTGACCCTGGCTTCCATCTATGCCTATCAGGTGGGCGCCGAAGCGGTGATCACCGGTGTCTGCGAGACCGACTTCTCCGGCTATCCCGATTGCCGTGACGAGTTTGTCAAGGCCCTCAATCAGGCGGTGTCGCTGGGGCTGGATCGCGGCATCCGTTTTGAAACTCCCTTGATGTGGCTCGACAAGGCCGAAACCTGGGCACTGGCGGATCACTATGGTCACCTCGACACGGTGCGCCAGCAGACCCTGACCTGCTACAACGGCATTGCCGGTGACGGTTGCGGCACGTGTCCTGCGTGTGAACTGCGCAGTCGCGGTCTGAACAACTATCTGGCCGACAAGGCGGGTATCATGGCCAGACTGTTTGAGAAAACCGGGCTGGGCGAGAAAAGCGCAGAGTGAGCCTGCGTCTTGCCGTGGCTTGGGGTATAATCCGCGACTTTTGCAACAAGCCGTGATCGAGATGCACTACCCAATCAACGAGATTTTCCAGACCATCCAGGGGGAGGGCATCTTTACCGGCCTGCCCGCCATCTTTGTTCGCCTGCAGGGTTGCCCGGTGGGCTGCCCCTGGTGCGATACCCGTCATACCTGGGTTGTTGATCCGGCTCGTGAAGTGGGTAAGGCGGCGGTACTGGATGGTTCCAACGAATCCGATTGCTGGAGCCAACTCAGCACCGCGCAGATTATCAAGAGCTTTGGCGATCTGGGTTATCAGGCACGCCATGTGGTGATCACCGGTGGGGAACCCTGCCTCTACGATCTGCACGAACTCTCGTCAGCATTACTGGCGGCGGGTTATCAGGTGCAGATTGAAACCAGTGGCACCAGCGAGATCAAGACTCATGAGCAGACTTGGGTAACCGTCTCCCCCAAGATCGGTATGAAAGGGGGGCTGCCTGTGCTGGTCTCGGCGCTGGAGCGGGCCAACGAGATCAAGCATCCGGTGGCCACCGAGCACCATATTGAAGAGCTGGATGCGCTGCTCGCTACCGCTACCCTGCGCCCGGACGTGGTCATTGCCTTGCAGCCGATCAGCCAGAAACCACGGGCCACCCAATTGGCGATGGATACCTGTATCGCGCGTAACTGGCGACTCTCAATCCAGACTCATAAATATCTGGATATCGATTAATATGGATTGGCTATCCGACGAACAGGTACTGCTGACCCTGACCAACAAGATGCCTTACGGTAAATATCAGGGTCGACGTATCATCGATATTCCCGAGCCCTATCTGGTGTGGATGGCGCGCAGCGGTTTTCCGGCGGGTAAATTGGGCCAGACGCTAGCGTTGGCTTACGAAATCAAACTCAATGGACTCGAGTCCATGATTATTCCCATTATTAACAGGATGTCGGTATGAGAATATATACGAGGCAGGGCGACAAGGGCATGACCCGGCTGGCCGATGGTATCCCATTGCCCAAGGATCATTTGCGGGTCGAGACCTACGGTTATATCGATGAGCTCAACTCCCATATTGGTTTGTTGATTTGTGACGTCCCATCGCAAGAGGTCGGCTTATTGGCTGATTTACAGCTGTTGCAACAGGAGTTGTTTGATCTGGGGGGCGAGTTGGCATTCTCCAGCGACGCCCAGAATGAATCGATTTGGCAGGTTAATGCCGCTTGGACAACTCGCCTTGAACAGCAGATAGATCGTTATAGTGAGCCATTGCCACCGCTGCGCCAATTTATATTGCCCGGTGGTTCCCGTGCTGCGGCGCAAGCGCATGTGGTGCGCACTCTGGTGCGTCATTGCGAGCGCTTGCTGCTGACATTGAGCCGGGAAGAGCGGGTCAATCCCGAGGTGCTGCCCTATCTGAACCGGATGAGTGACTGGTTCTTTACCGTTGCCCGCTATCTCATCTGCGTGGCAGGGGAGCGTGAAGTGCTGTGGGTCAAGGCAGCAGATCGCCCGCAATCAGCTATCTGATATTTCACGTTTAAGCGGCAATAAAAAACCTCGCCTTGGCGAGGTTTTTTATTAGCAACGAGATTGAGATCAGATAGCAAAGTCTTCCAGTGATTTGCCTGCTGCCACTGCGCTGGCAATGACCGAAGGCATACGGCCCTGGCCGGTCCAGGTTTTCTCTACGCCATTATCCTGATAGCGATATTTGGCCGGACGTGGCGCCCGCTTGCCTTTTTCTGATTTGCCGGGGTTGGTAGCGACAGCGCTTACCAATTCTGCCGGGTCAATACCGGCGGCTTTCAGCATTTCGCTATATTCGTTAATTTTCCGCAGATGCTCTTCACGGGCCTGACGCTCGGCAGCTTCATCTTGCTGACGTTCAGCAACGATAGTAGAGAGTTTTTCCAGTGCCTCTTCCAGTTGTTCCAGAGAAAGCTCGCGGCAGGTCGCACGCAGACTGCGGATATTAAGCAGTACCTTTAAAAATTCATTCATAGGAGTTACCACGTCGAGTCAGAGAAAAATATTATGTTCCAGCTGATTCTTGCTTGGTGATTTAAATAAGTCAAGCCGGGTTAAATATTATATCCGTGGGGAACATCAATACAGATATTTAATATGGCCTGCAATAGGCTTGGTGATTGGATGCCAATGAAGCCGCAGTAGGTGAAAATAGCGTCAAAGTTGGCGTTGTTGCATCATTTGACTACCATTTTCCGACCTTGATTTGTTTATTATGATTATTTAATCAAAAAACTTGCTATAAGCTGCCATCTCGATAAAATGTGCGGCGAATACCTTTAAGTAGAGGCGCGCTGCCTATGAGTATTTGTGCGGAGGGTGATGCCTGTGATGCACAAGGAAAGGAGTCAGCGCCGAAGTGGCCAGGCCATCATACCGGGCTGCTGGTTCTGCATCTAATAGGTGCAGGACTGCCATAGTCATCCACTATGGAGCGCTACCTGAAGGGGCTGAGGAGTATAACCTCCCCATAGGTTTTGTTTCTTTAGATCCTCTCGGTAGATCTCCACCTGTAATCTTTAGGTGCAAAGAGATCATGGACATTAGTCATTTCGCCGACTCCGGTTGGTCCGTTCTTCCCCCCCTGTTGGCTGTCGCGCTGGCGATCATGACCCGCCGCGTGCTGCTGTCCCTTGGTGTGGGCATCGTCACCGGCAGTTTGCTGCTCAATCAGTTTTCACCCCTCGAATCCCTGCATTACATGTTGAATACCGTGCTCAAGATCTTCTGGGTCGATGGCGCGCTCAATCGTGACAATGTCAACATGATCCTGTTTATGCTGCTGCTGGGTGGCCTCATCAGCCTGATGAGCGTCTCCGGGGCGACCCGTGCCTTTGCCGAGTGGGCCGAGCGTCGTGCCAAGACCCGCAAGGGCGCCAAAGCCCTGACTGGCATGATGGTGTTTGCCTTCTTTATCGATGACTTCTTCCACAGCCTGTCGGTGGGGGCCATCTGCCGTCCGGTGACCGACCGCTTCCAGATCTCTCGTGCCAAACTGGCCTATCTGCTGGACTCCACCGCGGCGCCGGTCTGCGTGCTGATGCCCATCTCCTCCTGGGGGGCTTATATCATCGCCCTGGTTGGCGGCATCATGGCGGCACACGGTCTGACCGAACAGAGCCCCATCGCGGCGTTTGTCGAGATGATCCCGATGAACCTTTACGCCGTCTTCACCCTGATCATGGTGCTGGTGGTGATCGCCTGTCAGCTCGATATCGGCCCGATGCGTCAACACGAAGCGTGGGCGCTGGAAGGCAAGCTGTGGGATGAGTCCAAGGGCCGCCCCATCGGTCTGGATATGGAGAGCCCGGAAGAGAGCAACGGCGGCATGATCGACATGGTATTGCCGATCCTGACCCTGACTGCGGCCACCATCTATTTCATGATTGATTCCGGTGCTGCGGTGCTGAGCGAGAAAGGGCTGCCGTTCAGCGTGCTCGGCTCGTTCGAAAACACCAACGTCGGCTCTTCGCTGGTCTACGGTGCCCTGTGCAGTCTGGTGGTCTCCATCGGTCTGGCGATGCGTCTGAAGCTGGGTGCCAAGAACTGGATCAAGGCCGCGCCACAAGGCGTCATGGCCATGCTGCCGGCCATCAACATCCTGCTGTTCGCCTGGACCATAGGTGCCGTGGTGCGTGATGTGGAGACTGGCAAGTACCTGGCTTCGCTGGCTAACGGCAACCTGCCGATCGAAGTGCTGCCTGCCGTGGTCTTTATCCTCTCCTGTGCTATGGCGTTTGCCACCGGCACCAGCTGGGGAACCTTCGGCATCATGCTGCCACTGGCCGGCGACATGGCTGCCGCCAGCGACATCAGCCTGATGTTGCCGATGCTGGCCGCGGTACTGGCTGGCTCGGTGTTCGGGGATCATAGCTCGCCCATCTCCAGCACCAGCATCCTCTCTGCCACCGGTGCCGGTTGCCATCACATCGATCACGTGATGACCCAGCTGCCTTATGCACTGGCCATTGCCTTCGGTGCGGCCATCGGTTACCTGGCGATGGGCTTGATGCACTCCAGCCTGGCCGGTTTCAGTGTCAGTGCCCTCTGGTTTGTGCTCTTTACCAGCTATCACCTGAAAAAGGCCAAAGCGCGGCCAGCGCTGGCCACCGCGTAACATTTATAGAGCAAGGGGCCCGCGGGCCCCTTGGTTTTGTCAGGGGCTTTGGTTAGCATGCGCCCCATAAATTCAGTTTCGGAACAGTATCATGGCTTCACTGCACTACAAATTTGCCACCATGAATTCAGGCAAATCCACCCAGCTCATTCAGGCGCACTTCAACTATCTGGAGCGGGGCATGCATCCTCTGGCGATGACGCCAGCCATCGATGACCGTTTCGGGGTCGGGGTGATCAGTGCCCGGGTAGGTCTTGAACTGAAGGTGGACGTGTTCAGCGACAGCTGTGATCTGTTTGAAATGGTGAAAGAGCGTCATGCGAAGAAACATATCGATGTCTTTATCGTGGACGAGGCCCAGTTCCTGACCCGTGAGCAGGTCTACCAGCTGGCCCGCATCGTCGATGAGCAGGATATTCCGGTGATGGCCTATGGCCTCAAGACCGATTTTCGCGGCGAGCTGTTCCCGGGCTCATACCATCTGCTCTGTCTGGCCGACAAGTTTGAAGAGCTGAAGAGCATCTGCTGGTGCGGCAACAAGGCTCACATGAACTCCCGGGTCAACGAGGCGGGTCAGGTGATGCGTGATGGCGAGCAGGTGGAGATCGGTGGCAACGATCGCTATGTGTCACTGTGCCGCAAACACTATCTGGAAGGTCGGGCCTACAAGTAATTCGGCTGCGATATTTGAATCGTCGAGAAGGGCGTCCATCTGGCGCCCTTTTTATTTTCCCCAACTTGTATCGCTGTGGTTCAGTCTATCTCGATATCCACCGGCGCAATGATGGGGTCGGCCACCGGCAGGCGTTGAAATAGCTGGCGAAAATGGTGCTGTACCCGGCCGATATCCACCAGCGACATGCCGGAGGCAAAACCGAACCAGACATAGAGGCCGGTGAGATCGCGAAACATCGGCGGCAAATAGCGGGGGGCGGCAATCAGCCCCTCCAGATAGTGTTGATAGAGTACCGGAATATCATCAAGCGTCACCTTGCCGACAAACAGCATTGGCAGGATCTCGGGCACCCCTTCCAGCACGGCGCTGCGGATAAAGTTGACCGTCTCCACATAGCCACGCACGTAGGAGAGATCCTTGGTAAAACAGGCGCCGCCGCCCACCATGCCGCCACGAAAGACCCGCTGGGTGATCTTGTAGGCGTCGTGCTCGCTGGTGCCCTGCTGTACGAAGTGCTTAAACACCTCGATAAAATCGGCGCCGCGCTCGGCCATGTCGATGGCCATCACCCGATCGGAGATGCGCTTGGCCCGATCCGGAAAGGAGCTGAAGGTGAGGGTCTCTATCAGGACAGCCAGCCCCTCCTGACAGGCGGTGATCCGCGGTGAACCGGCGCTCAGCCAAGTGGCATAGGGCTGCTGGCGACCGTTGAGGGTGGTGCCGACATGGACCCACCCCTCGTGCACCTCCAGCACCTGCAAGTCCAGCTCGGAGAAACGGGCGTGGGAGTTGAGCTTGATGTAGTCGCCACCGGCAGCGGCATCGGAGACAATCCCATCGCTCAGCTTCACCTGCACAGTGCCGTCACTGAAGTAGCTCGACAGCTTGCCCTGCAGTTTGGCGACCGCGGCCTCTCCTTCGAACTCCTTGGGGTAGGGGCGCACCAGATGGCGGGCGCCGGGCAGGGAGAAGATATCGCACAGGCGGGCGCCCAGCTCCTTGAGAGTCTTGCGATCCCCGCGCAGGTGATCGCTGGCAGAGCCATAAAGCAGCTGGCTGTAACGCTGAAAATCGGGTTGGCCGCGCTGGCGCAGCATCTCGATCACCACCATGTACTGATCAACCGTCTCTTGCAGGATCCGGCCAAGATCGTCCTGTGGCCCCAACTTTCTGCGGATCCGGTCCCGCAGCTCCTTGAGCTCCAGATACTTGTTGCGCGGATCGAAGCCGAGGGGGAGGGCATCATAGAAGTGCCTGTCGATAGCGGGCAGCTCCCTGCCACCGCTTGCCAGAAAGCGATCCTGCAGATGGCGTGGCCATTTGATGGCATCCAGAATGCGGATGGGTTTTTGCAGGGTGAGCAGCTCATCCGAGAGTGATTTCAGATGAAGGCGATACTTTTCTTGGATAGTCATGGGGCCCCCTGTGGGGCAAGCGTCATCGTGGATTTGGCTGAGTATATGCATAGCGCTTGCCAAAAAGAAGCGAGCCACAGGGTTATCGGGTTGGCGTGCTTTTTGTTGATAGCAAATTGGTTTAGACTGCGCCCCTTGATCCCAATCTTGTCGTGGAAATGATGAATATCCCCAGCTCCGAAATGATAATGCGTTGGTTACAACAGGCTCGTATCGAGCACTATGTCTGCGACCAGTGTCACGGTATCCACATTGTCTCTTTGCAGTCGGTCGATGGTATTCAGGAGAGCCGGATCTTCGTGGAAGAGGAAGGCCTGCTGTTCTCCTCCGAGCTGGAAGTGCGCCCCTCCGCAATGCTGCCGCTGGTTGCCGAACTGGGCCGACTCAATATGCAGTACCCCTCCCTCAAGGTGTTCCTCGATATCATCGATGACAACCTGCCGCGGCTGGTGGTCGGCCACACCGTCTTTACCAAGGCCGGACTCAGCGTCGAGCAGTTCCTGCTGTTCGTGCAAAGCACCATCGCCGCAACCCACGAACTGGTTGCCGAATGCGAACGTTCCGGCTTCCTCAACCTGCCGGAAATCCAGGTCGCACCGGAATCTGTGCATTAAGTGTTCGAACGGTTCGCCAGGTGAAAAAAGCCATTGACGCGGGCGGGGCTTTCCCCTAAATTACGCCCCGTTCCAGCGCAACAGCGCAGTGAGCACCGTGTTGGCTGAACACGTTAAACCCACAGACAAAAATTTGGTGAGGTGTCCGAGTGGCTGAAGGAGCACGCCTGGAAAGTGTGTATACGGCAACGTATCGAGGGTTCGAATCCCTCCCTCACCGCCACATTGCAAAGCCCTGATGGAAACATCAGGGCTTTTGTTTTATGGCGCAATCCCGAGTGGTTGCCAGCATAGGAATGCAAATCCTCATTGTTGATAGCCCAGCATCTGGCTGAACCGCTTGGGCAATCGTAGTGAAAAGCCTCGGTGACTTTGACGCCACGGCCAACCCATTGGTCGATCCTTTTACAGTTTCCGCCCAATTCAGTACAAGGGCCTCTCGCAAGAGAGGCCCTTTTCATTGCTCGCTGATTTGCCCTGCTCGGTACTTAAAAGGCATTCCGTGGTGATACCGATTAATGCTCCACAGTCAGCGGATCCGGGGGCAGGTTCAGATGCTTGGTGATGGCCTGATAGAGCTGGGGGTAGTTATCGTCAAAATGATGTCCTCCCGGCAGGGTGATGCTGGTGACGTTGGGTTGGTTGAGACGGGGGCAGAGGCGGTCGCCGTTATCGTCATCGGTTCCTTGCAGGCAGAGCATCGGCAGGTCGCGGATGGTTTTCACCTGCGGTTCGGTCGGGTAGCTGCGCACCTTGTGGGTCAGCATATCGCTGACGTGGATCTCGAAGTCCGAGCTGGTGGAGGGGGAGAGCATCACGGCCCCGACCAGCCCCTGACGATAGTGCTCCGGCAACCGGTTGATGACGAAGGGGACAATCTCGGCACCAAACGAGAAGCCTACCAGCAGCCAGTGAGGGCGCTGCCAGCGAGTCTGGTAATCATCAAGGATCCGCTCCAGATCGGCGGTCACCTGCTCCGGGGTTTTCTTCTTCCAGTAGTAGGTGAGGGAGCTCCAGCCCACGACCGGCATGCCGTGCAGCTGAAACTGGGCGCTCAACCCCTTGTCGAGGGCTGCCCAGCCACCATCGCCGCTGAGAAAGATCACCATGGGGGCGTCGGATGGCTGCTTGACCGGCAGCTCAATCAGGCTCAGGTCATCCTTGACCGGGGCGGCGTGCGCCGCAAATGACGAGATGGGCAGTACGAGACTGAGTAACAGCAATATCAGGGCTCTCATTGGCCATCCTCCTATTTCTTGATCAGCCCTAGCGGGCCGCGGCTAATCAGGGTGATCAGGTGAGTCAGGGTTCTAGGCAGTACCAGCTTGCTGCTGCAGAGCAGGTAGCGGGGTTCCCAGCGGGGCGAAAATTTCTCCTTGTAGCGTCTGAGCCCCTGAAAGTTGTAAAAACGGCTGCCACGCACAAACAGGGTATTGCCAAGGCGGGCCCAGTAGCTGTTGAGCGGGTGATCGTTGAAGCCGGACATGGGGGCCATCCCCAGATTGAAGCTGGCGTACCCCTGCGCCTTACCCCACAGCAGCAGCTCGACAAAGAGAAAATCCATGATGGGAGCGGTGCCGGTATCCAGGCTGTAGCGCATCAGATCGATGGAGAGCATCTCCTTGTTATCGCTCACCCAGAGGTTGGCAAAGCCGACAATCTGCCCCTCGTGCCATACCAGCGCAGCCGGGCTCAAGGTCAGGTAGTCAGGCTCGAAGCGGCCGACCGAGAAGCCCTTCTCCTTGCCCATCTTGCTCTGCAGCCAGGTATCGGAGACGGTCTGCAATCTGGGCAGCAGGGGGGCCACGGCACCTGCCTCGACTACCTCGAAGGTCAGTCCTTCCCGTTTGCCCTTGGCGTGGCTCTGGCGCAGGTTGCGCAGGCGGCTGCCCGCCAGATCGAAGGTAGCCAGATCGACCATCGCCTCTTCACCAAGCTTGAAGGGGATCAGCCCCAGCTCCAGATAGAGCGGCAGATAGCGGGCCGAGACCTGATAAAAGACCGGATTGGCGTCGTGTTCATCGCATCGCTCGCGAAATTGCCAGAGCAGCTCTTCGATCTGCTCGGGGCGACCGACCGGATCCCCCATCACAATCCAGCTGTTGCCCTCGATGCCATACATCAGGAAGGCGTCACCGGCGGGGTGGAACAGCAGGGACTTGTCCTGCAACTGGGCCAGATAGCCGTGGATCCCCCCTTCGCGCACCACCAGCTCGTGAGCGCGCGCCAGCGTCTCCTTGTCCGGCTTTTCGCCGACCATGCGCAGCGGCGCAAGCAGCTGGGCAACCCCGGCAACGGCCAGCACGGCCACCACGCTCCCCATGGCGCGCAGGCCGCGGGCCGCCCCACCGTGGGGCGAGAAGTGGAACCAGAGGGCGTGGTCATACTCCACCTGACGATAGGAGAAGAGCAGCAGCCACAGCGCCCCCAGCAGCACGGCGCCGACCGAAATGAGCCAGCCTGGGGTGTACTGGGGATAGAGCAGCGACCCCTTGCGATAGAAGAGGGTGCGGCAGGGGGTCATGATGAGCAGGAAACTGCCAAGCAGCAGGGCTGACTCCCAGTCCCCCCCCTTGAGCAGGGAGAAGGCGATACCCAGAGCCAGCAGCAGCTGGGTGATGCGAAACGCGGCGTCGTGACGGCGATAGAGGCTGCGCGCCAGCAGGATCAGGAGGATACCGCTCACGCTGCCGAGCACGTGGGAGAGCTCCAGTAGGTGGAGCGGCAACACCTGCAGCCACACTTCGATGTGGCTGCGCATGGTCGGGATCATCCCCGAGCAGAGCAGCAGGCTGCCGGCGGCGAAGGTGCCCATGCTGATAAGGGCGGGAAGAAATTCGCGCACTGCGCTCATCAGCCCCTGTAGCCGCTGCCAGCGCGCTTTTTGTTGCAACATCTCCTGGCTGGTAAAGAGCAGCAGGGCACAGAGAAAGGGAAGCAGATAATAGATGCAGCGGTAGAGCAGCAGCGAGGCGAGCAGCTTGTCGGTTGGCAGGTAGTTAGCCAGCAGCAGGCTCATGCTCGCTTCGAACACGCCGATCCCGCCCGGCACGTGGGCCAGTACTCCGAGGAAGCTGGCCAGCACGAAGGCACTGAGCAGCACAGGGTAGGGGACGCTATATGCGGGCAGCAGCACAAACAGTACGGCGGCGGCGGCCATCCAGTCAGCCAGCGCGACCAGCAGCTGCGACAGACGAACCTTGAAACCGGGCAGGGTCAGGGTGTGTTCGCGCCAGGAGAGACGGTGTGTGGGCCAGCAGAGGTAGCAGGCCACCAACAGCAGAGCCATCATGCCCGCCAGCCTGAGCAGGGTATCTGCCCACTGCGGCCAGTCAGGCAGCAGCTGTGATACATCGCAGGTCAGTAGGGCGCCACCTTCCCACGCCAGCAGGCCGAGGAAAAAAGTGATGGAGCAGAACAGCACCACGCGGGCCACTTCTCCGGTGGCGAGCCCCAGTGCGGAGTAGAGGCGATAGCGTACCGAGGTACCGGTCAGCAGGGCAAATCCCAGGGTGTTGGAGAAGGTGTAGGCGATAAAGGAGGTGATGCTGACCTGTTGCCAGGGAAGGCGCTTGCCCAGCGCATGGAGCGCCAGCATGTCATAGCTACAGAGACAACCATAACTGAGCAGGGTCAGCAACAGGGCGCCCGCCAGTCGCGGCAGGGGTTGGGACCAGATAGCCACACGAATATCGTGCCAGTGCCATGCCTGAGTCAGGTGATACAGCACGGTCAGTGCGGTGCCGAGCAGCAACAAGCTGCACAAGGGGCCTAGCCATTTAAGCAGATGACGCCACATGCCATGTTCCTGTGGTCATTGACCGTTTCCCGCAAAGGGGGAGCCGGGTCGTGGATCCGGTTTGGACGAGGGAGGCGCTCGTCAGGAAAATTTCGGGAAGAGATGGAAGGGGAGGCGTCAGCCTCCCTCTGTGCTATCCAGTGACCGCTTGGATCACTTGGTTTTCGGTGCGACTTTGACGGCAGGGGTCTTGGCGTGGGTGGCTTTATGGTGTTTTTTCACCACCTTGGTCTGGGTCGCCTGCGGTGTGGCTGTCTTGGTCGGGGTGGCCGCCATGGTGAAACCGGAGGTGAGAGCGAAGACGGCAGCCAGGGTCAGGGGAATGATCTTTTTCATGTTCAATTTCCTTATTCGGGTTGATGTTATGGAGCGTTCTCCATGACAGTCATCCTATGACGGTTGCGGTGGCCCTTCAGTGAGCGGTTGGTGACGGTTTGTATCCAAATGTACAGGCAGGGTGAGGCAGAAGCGGGCGCCGTGGTCACTGGCCTGCAGCGCCACATCGCCCCCGTGATGACGGGCAATGCTGCGCACGATGGCCAGTCCCAAACCAGTGCCGCCGGTGCGACGATCCCGGCTTTGATCAAGGCGTACGAACGGCTCGAAGATCTGGGGCGCCAGCGCCGGATCGATCCCCGGTCCATCGTCGCTCACCTCCAGCAGATAGTTCTCCTGCAGCCGCGAGATGGAGAGGGTAACCTCGCTCTCGGCGTAGCGCAGAGCATTGCCGATGAGGTTCTCCACCGCGCGCGTCAGCAGACGCTGATCGCCGCACCAGGGCATGTAGCGTTGCGGCAGATCGAGGGTGAGCTTCTTTTCGGGGACCAGCGCTTGCCAGTCGCCAAGATGCGCTTGTGCCCAGTGACTGAGCTCCAGCTCGTCCTGCTGCAACGGCAGCTCCGGCCTGTCCAGCTTGGCGTAGGTGAGCATCTCTTCGATCAGAGCGTCCAGCGATCCCAGATCTCGCTCCAGCGCCTGCTGCTCCTGCTCGGCAGGGGCAGGATCGAGCATGGCAAGCCGATAGCGCAACCGGACCAGCGGGGTGCGCAACTCGTGGGCGATGGCATCGGTCAGTTGCTTGCGGCTGGCAATCATGGCCTGCAATTGGGTCGCCATTTGATCGAAGGTGCGTCCCACCCGGGCCAGGCTGCTGCCCGGTGGCAGATTGGTTCGGCAGGAGAGATCCCCATCGCCCACGCGACGTGCGGTTTGCTCCAACTGCTGCAAGCCGCGCCAGTGGGGACGCAACCACAGAAGGATGGGCAGGCCGAGGGATAGGCCGATCCCCAGCAGCAGCCCCACATCGACCCAGTGCAGCTCGTGCAGGTAGGAGAGGTAGGGAACCGGGCCGACAATCAGCACCCGATCGGTATCGGGGATGCGCTGCAGGAAGGTGTCATCCTCCTCAACGATGACAATGTTGCCGGCGGCCAGAAAGGCTTGATCCTCGCTGGCCAGGGGCTGGCGTGTCAGCTCACCGATCTTGAGGGGGAGGGTAAACTGACTGCTCTGCTCGGCCAGCCGATCGGGCCAGCGCTGTGGCGGGGTTCTTGCCAACTCGCCGGTCAACAGGCCAAGAGAGCCCTGCATCATGCGTTCGAGATAGCGATCACCCGCCCGTTCGGCGGTCACCTGATAGACCACACCAACCAGCAGGATGGCCAGGGTGAAGCAGCCGATCAGCAACAGATAGAACTGGATAAAGAGGCGGCGCATGGCGGTGCTCCCGAAAGAGGGTTATTCCCAGGCGTGGGGGACGAAGAGGTAGCCTTTCTGTCGCACCGTCTTGATCCGGGTCGGGTTGTCGGGGTTATCACCCAGTTTGCGGCGCAGGCGGGAGATGGCCACATCCATGCTGCGATCCTGACCGTCGTACTCCCGGCCGCGCAAGCTGCGAAAGAGGGCTTCCCGACTCAAGATTTGGCCCGCGTGGCAGGCGAGCTCCCACAGCAGATCAAAGTCGGCGGTCGAGAGGGCAATGCTCTCGCCATCGAGGCGCACATCTCGCCCCGGGCCATCCACCCGCAGCCGACCAAATTGCAGCTGCTGGGGAACGCTGCTGGTGGCTGCCGGTTGGGTTGATGCTTGCTGGTGCTGGCGAAACTGCACCCTCAGTCTGGCCAGTAGCACGGGGGGCGGGGTGGTTTTAAGGATGTAGTCGTTGGCGCCCAGCTCCAGACTCAGGATCTGGTTCATGTCGCTATCCAGCGAGGTGAGCATTACGATGGGGCCGTCGAAGCGCGGCCGCAGATCCCGACAGAGGGACATGCCATCTTGCCCCGGCAACATGATATCGAGCAGCACCAGATCGGGCTGTTCGGCCTCGATCCGGGCCAGCGCCATGTCCCCTCTGGGCTCGAGGATCACTTCCATATCGTGGCGGCCGAGCCAACTGCTGATGAGCTGGCCAATCTCGGGATCATCTTCGACAAAAAGAATGCGTTGCATAGAAAAGCTCCAACGGGAAGCAGGAGAGAAGAAGAGCGATCAGCATATCAATGGCGCTTGGGAAATACAGAAAAAGAACCGGGCAGGCTGGTGCGTGGGGGAGTGTGGCTGTGTGTATCGATGGGGAGGCGCGAATCGTGACAAATGGGCAGAGCCGCGTTTATCGATCTAGAGGATGATGGCCTTGTAGACAAGGCAAGGCGCTGTCGGGCGTAAAAACAAAAAAACCGGCCAAGGCCGGTTTTTTTGTGGTGTAGACCAGAAGGTCACTGCACCAAGTCGATGGACATCACCTTACGGCGATTATCGACAGAATAATGGGGTGGCTGATGGGGCTCGAACCCACGACAACCGGAATCACAATCCGGGACTCTACCAACTGAGCTACAGCCACCACTAAAATCTTCATCAACACTCGCCAATCCAGAAGAAAAGGAGAGCATCAATGGCGCGCCCTGCAGGATTCGAACCTGCGACCCACGGCTTAGAAGGCCGTTGCTCTATCCAACTGAGCTAAGGGCGCTTTGTATCAACACGTCTTAGGGACGAGTCGATGAACATGGTCGGTGATAAAGGATTCGAACCTTTGACCCTCTGGTCCCAAACCAGATGCGCTACCGGGCTGCGCTAATCACCGAAAATCCCTGACCAGCATATCGACAAGAGTCGTACTGGGTAACGGGCGGGCATCATAGCCAAGCGTAAGGGCCAGCGTCAACGACTTTTTCCCCCAGTAAATTCAAGTGCCTACTTATTGCCCGCTACAGGTCTGGCGTGCGTCTGCCGCTAACATCCCGGCTAAAAAAATGCGACAATGCGCGGCAGTTGAACACATGGTGAGTGGAGAACGATGTCTGCCAAAATCATAGATGGAAAACAGGTTGCGCAAACGATTCGCAGCCAGGTCGCGGCGCAAGTCCAACAGCGGTTGGCGGCAGGGAAACGGGCTCCAGGGCTGGCAGTCATTCTGGTGGGGGCGGATCCAGCCTCTCAGGTCTATGTCGGCAGCAAACGTCGGGCGTGCGAGGAGGTGGGTTTTCTCTCCCGCTCCTATGATCTGAGTGCCACTGCCAGTCAGGAAGAGCTGCTGGCGCTGATCGACCAGCTGAATTCGGATAGCCACGTAGATGGCATTCTGGTTCAGTTGCCGTTGCCGGATCACTTTGATACCACTCAGGTGCTGGAGCGGATCCAGCCTGACAAGGATGTAGATGGATTTCACCCGTATAACGTCGGCCGTCTGGCCCAACGTATTCCGGCGCTGCGCCCCTGCACTCCGAAAGGGATCATGACACTGATCGAGACCACCGGCGTGAAGACACATGGTCTGCATGCGGTCGTGGTGGGAGCGTCCAACATAGTGGGGCGTCCCATGACCCTCGAATTGTTGCTGGCTGGCTGCACAACCACGACCTGTCACCGCTTTACCCGGGATCTGGAAGAGCAGGTTCGCCGTGCCGATCTGCTGGTTGTTGCGGTCGGCAAGCCCAACTTCATTCCTGGCGAGTGGATCAAACCGGGGGCACTGGTAATCGATGTAGGCATCAATCGCCTGGCTGATGGCTCGCTGGTCGGGGATGTGGAGTTTGAGACGGCGCGCAGCCATGCCTCCTTCATTACCCCGGTACCCGGTGGCGTGGGCCCGATGACGGTCGCCAGCCTGATGGAAAATACCCTGATCGCCTGTAGTGAATATCACGACTGATCAGGCTGGCGATAACTCTGTGATCCCGTGAGGAGGCAGGACTCGCCAGAAATCTGACAATAAAAAACCGGTTGCTCAGAGAGGAACCGGTTTTTTATTTATCCAACGGGTGTTATTTACATATTTTGTGCTTCGTTTGGCACAATCACAGAGGCGTGATTTCCTTTCGGCCCCTGTTGCAGTTCAAAATTGACAGCCTGACCCGCTTTCAGGGTCTTGTAGCCCTCCATTTGAATCGTGGAGTAGTGAGCGAAGATATCCTCACCGCCCCCTTCCGGACAGATAAACCCAAATCCTTTTGCGTTGTTAAACCACTTAACTGTGCCGGTTGCCATACTTCTACATCCTTTTATTGATTACCCAGAAGTCGTTGAGTAACCTGCGCCAGCCCTTTATAACTAGGGACATGGGCCCATAGCAGACGGGCACAGATTAGCAAGTAACCAATCTAGTCTAACTTTTGAGCGAGTCAAGAAGTTGTTAACAGCTGATGTGATCTGGTTAACAAGTCTATTGACAACCTTGTGTTAGACGGTAGTAATCTAGAGGTACCAAAGCGCGATTATGAGCAAGCAGAAAGAACTCTTTGCTAATGAAGAGATTGCAGAAGCAGAGAAAACAAAGCTGCAGCCGCCACCCATGTATAAGGTTGTGTTGAACAACGATGACTACACGCCCATGGAGTTTGTGGTGGAGGTGCTGCAAAAGTTCTTTGGTATGGATTTGGACAAGGCGACTCAGGTCATGCTGAGTGTGCATTATAGTGGTAAGGGTGTCTGCGGCATGTTTACCGCAGAGATCGCCGAAACCAAGGTTGTCCAGGTCAACACCTATGCACGTAACAACGAACATCCACTGCTCTGTACTATGGAAAAGGCTTGAATCTGATGACTTGATGGCGAGTGTGACACCACATTGTAGCTGTACTAGGGGAGGTGCCTATGTTGAATAAAGATCTAGAAAAGACGCTGAACGAGGCTTTCAAACTGGCCCGTGACGAGCGCCACGAATTCATGACCGTCGAGCACCTGTTGTTAGCCCTTCTGGATAACAGTTCAGCCCATGAGGCGCTGAGCTCCTGTGGTGCCGATGTCGAGCAGATGCGCAAGGAGATCCGCGCATTCATCACCCAAACTACTCCGCTCATACCGCGCGACGATGAAGATCGTGAAACCCAGCCGACACTGGGCTTCCAGCGCGTGTTGCAGCGTGCCGTCTTCCATGTGCAATCCTCCGGCAATACCGAAGTCAGCGGCGCCAACGTGCTGGTCGCTATCTTCAGTGAGCAGGAGTCACAAGCTGCCTATTTCCTGAAAAAAGCCGAGATCAGCCGTCTCGACGTCGTCAATTTCCTCTCCCACGGTGTGCGCAAGGACAGCAAGCCGGATCTCGGCAGCAATAACAATCCCGAGTCTGATGATGATGTCTCGGCCGCCCAGATCGAGAGCTTTGCCACCAACCTGAACCAGCTGGTGCTGGAAGGGCGCATCGATCCGCTGATTGGCCGTGATCAGGAGCTCAATCGTACCATTCAGGTGCTCTGCCGTCGTCGCAAGAACAACCCGCTGCTGGTGGGTGAAGCGGGTGTGGGCAAAACTGCTATTGCCGAAGGCTTGGCTTATCGCATCGTCAAGGGGGATGTCCCCGAGGTGATTGCGGGCAGTACCATCTATTCGCTGGATATGGGTTCTCTGCTGGCGGGCACCAAATACCGTGGTGATTTCGAGAAGCGCCTCAAGGTACTGCTCAAGCAGATTGAGCGTCAGGAAGGGGCCATCCTCTTTATCGACGAGATCCATACCATCATTGGTGCCGGTGCTGCTTCCGGTGGTCAGCTGGATGCCGCCAACCTGATCAAGCCGCTGCTCTCCAATGGTTTGCTCCGCTGTGTGGGATCCACCACTTATCAGGAGTACGCCCAGATCTTCGAGAAAGACCGTGCGCTGGCCCGTCGCTTCCAGAAGATCGATATTGTCGAGCCGACTATTGATGACACGACCCGTATCCTGATGGGGCTCAAGAGCCGCTATGAAGCTCACCACGGCGTGCGCTATACCGCCAAGGCGATCCGTGCAGCTGCCGAGCTCTCTGCCAAGTATATCAATGATCGTCACTTGCCCGACAAGGCGATCGACGTGATCGACGAGGCGGGTGCCGGTCAACGGTTGCTGCCGGCGAGCAAGCGCAAGAAAGTGATCAATGTGCAGGAAATTGAGTCCATTGTGGCCAAGATCGCCCGCATTCCGGAAAAATCAGTCTCCTCTTCAGATAAAGAAGTGTTGAAGAACCTGGAGCGCAATCTGAAGATGGTGGTCTTTGGTCAGGATAAAGCCATTGAGGTGCTGACGGATGCAATTCGCCTCTCTCGTTCAGGTTTGGGTAACGAGCGTCGCCCGGTAGGTTGCTTCCTCTTTGCTGGCCCGACCGGGGTGGGCAAGACCGAGGTTACCCAGCAGTTGGGCAAGGCGCTGGGGGTGGAGATGCTGCGCTTTGATATGTCCGAGTACATGGAGCGCCACACCGTCTCACGTCTGATTGGTGCGCCTCCCGGCTATGTTGGTTTTGAGCAGGGTGGTCTGCTGACTGATGCGGTGATCAAGCATCCTCATTCCGTTGTGTTGCTTGACGAAATTGAGAAAGCTCACCCGGACGTATTCAATCTGCTGTTGCAGGTGATGGACAACGGCACCCTGACCGACAACAACGGGCGCAAGGCGGATTTCCGTAACGTGATTTTGGTCATGACTACCAACGCCGGTGTGCAGGAGACCCAGCGTAAATCGATTGGCTTCCAGCAACAGGATTTGAGCCACGATGCCATGGCGGTGATCAACAAGACCTTCAGTCCGGAGTTTCGTAACCGGCTTGATCACACCATCTGGTTCAACCATCTCGATATGACGGTGATTCATCAGGTGGTCGACAAGTTTATTGTCGAATTGCAGGTTCAACTGGATGCGAAGGGAGTTTCTCTCGAGGTGTCCGAGCGTGCCCGCCACTGGTTGGCAGAGAAGGGATATGACAGAGCCATGGGCGCCAGACCGATGGGGCGGGTGATCCAGGAGCACCTCAAGAAACCCCTGGCCAACGAGATCCTGTTCGGTTCACTGGTTGACGGGGGAATTGTGAAGGTTGAGTTGGTAAATGACAGCCTCAGCTTTGATTTTCAGGTCAATGTTGAAGCTGTTTCCCACTAAGCGTCAGTGATCAGAAAACGACAAAAAACCCCAACCGAAAGGTTGGGGTTTTTTGCTGAATTCCTGGCTTAGCGAGAGCGGAAAACAATACGTCCCTTGGAGAGATCGTAGGGAGTCAGTGCTACCGTTACTTTGTCTCCAGTCAGGATACGAATGTAGTTTTTGCGCATCTTGCCTGAAATATGAGCGATAACCACGTGACCATTCTCCAGTTCCACACGGAACATGGTATTGGGCAGGGTTTCGAGAATAGTGCCCTGCATCTCAATACTGTCTTCTTTAGCCATTGAATCCTCTTGATAAGCCACAACAAAAAACCGCTGGATCATGCCGGATTTAAGGCTATGTGTAAAGTTTACTCGGGCTTGGTGTCGATATTTTTCCATTCCCCCTGAATTAACAGCTCATGAGGGAGGTAATTGCGTTTGTAATTCATCTTGCGACACGCCTCTACCAGATAGCCAAGATAGAGCCAGCTTCGCCCGGTTCGCCTGGCCAGATCGAGCTGGCAAAGGATGGCAAAGGTGCCCAGGGAGCGATCGGCATAATCCGGATCGAAGAAGGTGTACATAGCGCTCAAGGAGTGGGGTAGCAGGTCTGTGGTGGCCACGCCGATAAGACGGCCCTCCTTGCGCATTTCCAGATAGAGTGGCGGCATCCAGTCACAATGGAGAAACCCGCGATACTGGCTGCGGTTGGGGGGATACATGCTGCCATCGTGATGTCGCTCGCGGATATAGCGTTCGTAGAGCAGGTAATACTCGGGTTTGTCATCATAGCTCAGGACGATCTCGATATCCCTGTTGAGCTGGCGGATCCGCTTCTGGCCACGGCTGGGACGAAAGTGTTCACTGTGAATACGAAGGGATTGGCAGGCATGGCACGCCGGGCAGTGGGGACGATAGATGTCGTTGCCACTGCGGCGAAAACCGGCAGTCAACAATCGCTCGTAACCGTTGGCGTTGAGCAGATTGTGATCCATCAGTACCAGCAACTGCTCCTGTTCATGGTCCAGATAACTGCAGGGATGCTTGGGAGTCAGCCCTACTTTTAGGATCACTTCTTCAGTCATAGACTGATCTCCCCCTCTTGCCAGCAGGAAGCCAACAGTGGTTGATGGCCAAGGCGCGCCAGCTCGGCCAGAAAACGGGCCCTTGGCCACTCCTCGATACCCAGGGTCGCCAGAAACGGGTTCTGCATCTGGCAATCGATGAGAGCGCCGCGATGGCGGGCGAAGTGGCGACAGAGTGCCACCATGGCAAGTTTGGCGCCGTTATCAATCCGGCTGAACATGGATTCACCGCAAAACAGTCGGCCGATAGAGAGGCCATACAGTCCCGCTTGCAGCTCTCCCTCCTGCCAGATCTCGATAGAGTGGGCATGACCCAGCCGATGCAACTGCTGGTAGGCCTCGATCATGGGCTGGCTGATCCAGGTGCCATCGGCAGTGCGACGAGGGGCGGCGCAGGCGGTAATGACTTCATTAAAGGCGCGATTGACAGAAATATCGAATGGGGTACGGCGGATAATCTTCTGCAGTGTCCGCCCCACATGGAGTTGGTCGGGACGGATCACCCCGCGGGGATCCGGTGACCACCACAGGGTCGGCTGGTGGGGTTCATTCCACGGGAAGATCCCCTTGTGGTAAGCTGCCAGCAATCTGGCAGGGGAGAGATCCCCGCCGATCGCCAGCAAGCCGTTGGGCTCTTCCAGCGCATGGCTGGGGTCGGGAAACCAGCAAAGCTCATCATCCAGTTGGGTAAGATAGCGAGACATAAGGCAACGAGGTTCATAGATGAAGGCCATTATCCTGATAGTATCCAGCTTGCTCTGCTTTGTCACGGCGCCCGCCGGGGCGGAGGTCTACCAGCGCAATACCGCGCGGCCGGTCAATCAGGTGGTGTTTGGTCAGGTCGAAACGGTGCGCAATATTACCCAGCGCCAGATCCTGGAGTCCGAGCACTCTGGCTGGAAGACGCTGGGTGGTGCCGTGTTGGGCGGCCTGCTGGGCAACCAGTTTGGCGGCGGTCATGGCCGTGAAATCGCCACCGCCGTCGGGGCGCTCGCGGGGGCTGCGGCTGCGCAGCAATACCAGTCCGGGGGAACCGTGGTGGAAAACAAGCTGGTGGAGCTGCTGATCCGCAACGAACAAAATGCCCTTATCAACGTGATCCAGGATTATGATCCCGCCATGGTCTTTGCCAATGGAGACAAGGTGCGCATTCTCTACTTCGATGATGGGGTGCGGGTCGACAAGACTTACTGACTTTCGATAGTCTCGGTGATGGGGAGACAGTGGCAGGAAAGGAACCCGCAGACTCTCCTGTTGGAAAGTCTGTCGGGCGGTAATACACGGGACTGATGCCCTGAGGATTCAGATAGCTGTCTCTTGAGAGATTATCTTGTCGCGACCGGTGTTCTTTGCCTGATAGAGCAGCCGATCCGCTACGCTCAGCGCCTCGTCCATGGATATCCGCCCGACGCTGATCACGCCGTAACTGGCGCGAACAAAGAGCGGGGTTTCCGGTGACAAAGGTTGCTGGCGCAGCTGCTGACGCAGCCCTTCAAGACGCTTGATCAACACGGGGACGGTACAGTGAGGCACCATCATGGCAAACTCCTCTCCGCCAAAGCGGGCGATCATGGCATCGGGGAAGAACTGGGTCAGTAGCCGGGTCAGATGGCAGAGCAGTTGATCGCCGATGGCATGGCCCCAGTGATCGTTGACCTGCTTGAAGTGATCCACATCGAGCACACAGAGTGCCAGAGGCGTCTGCTGGCGCTGATGCTCTTCAAACCATTTTTGCCCTTCGTTGAACCAGTAGCGCCGGTTGTAGAGACCGGTCAGGTAGTCACGATTGGCTGACTCCTGAATGCTGTTGAACTGCTCGAGCGCTTCCAGATTGTGGCTGACCCGACACTGCAGCTCTTCCGGCTCGAACGGCTGGTTGAGAAAGTCGTTGGCGCCTTGCTTGAGGTAGCGAGCAGAGAGACCGCGCTTGTCCGAGACCGAGATCCCGATAATCGCGAGCTGCTGCTTGCTGTATCGCTCTCTCAGCATCCGCACCAGACTGATGCCATCGATATCCGGCATATAGTAGTCGACCAGTGCCAGCCGGATGTCCGGGTGTTGCTCCAGCATCGCCATCGCTTCACGGGCATGGCTGGCCTCATGCACCTGCAACAACTGCTTGCGCAACTGGGCCATGGTGCGGTGACGGGAGGTGCGTGAGTCGTCGACTACCAGCACTTCGATGGACTGGTTGAGATAGAGGCGGTGCACCAGACTGACGGCATATTGCAGCGAGTGGCGCGAATCCTTCATCACATAGTCCAGCACGCCGGTTTCCAGCCAGGCGGCACGTTTATCCTCGCTGATGTCGGCAGTGAGGATCACCACCGGCAAACCCTGAGCCAGCAGCTCGTTGACCGCTTCGCCACGGGGCGCATCCGGCAAGGTCAGATCTACCAGCGCGACCACATACTCCTCGCCCCGACAGTGACGGGCGCCTTCTAGGGTATCGAAGGCGTCAATCTCGAGGCCTGTCTGCTGGGCAATGGCCTGAGTCAGCATACGGCGGATGGTCAGGCTATCTTCGACAATCAATATCTTCTGTTTCATTAGACTCCTTCAAATAAAAAAGGCATACCAATGGGTATGCCTTATATCACAACTGCGCTTATTTATTGCGCATCGAGGTAGCGTTCTGCATCGAGGGCTGCCATGCAGCCGGTACCGGCAGAGGTGATGGCCTGACGGTAGTTGTGGTCGGCCACATCGCCGGCAGCGAAAACACCTTCAATGCTGGTCTGGGTGGCAAAACCGTCGAGGCCGCCACGTACTTTCAGATAGCCGTTTTGCATCTCCAGCTGGCCATCAAAGATCTGGGTGTTGGGCTGGTGACCGATGGCGATGAAGACGCCCATCAGTGGCAGGTCGGTGGTGGTGTCGTTCTGGGTGTTGCGCAGGCGCACACCGGTAACCCCCATCTGATCGCCCAGTACTTCGTCCAGGGTCTGGTGAGTGTGCAGCACGATGTTGCCGCTCTCGACCTTGTCGTGCAGACGCTTGATCAGGATCTTCTCGGCGCGGAATTCGTCGCGACGGTGAATAAGGTGTACCTTCTTGGCGATGTTGGCCAGATAGAGCGCCTCTTCCACGGCGGTGTTGCCGCCGCCAACCACAGCCACTTCCTGATTGCGATAGAAGAAGCCGTCACAAGTGGCGCAGGCGGAGACGCCGCGGCCCTTGAAGGCTTCTTCGGAAGGGAGGCCCAGATACTTGGCGGAGGCACCGGTGGCGATGATCAGCGCATCGCAGGTGTATTCGCCATTGTCACCCTTGAGGCGGAACGGGCGCTGGGTCAATTCGACACTGTTGATGTGATCGAACAGAATGCGGGTATCGAACTTCTCAGCATGGTTTTTCATGCGCTCCATCAGCGCCGGGCCGGTCAGCCCTTCCGGGTCGCCGGGCCAGTTCTCTACCTCTGTGGTGGTGGTCAGCTGGCCACCTTGCTGCATGCCGGTGATGAGCAGGGGATTGAGGTTGGCACGGGCGGCGTAGACGGCGGCAGTGTAACCGGCCGGGCCTGACCCCAGGATCAGCAATTTGCTGTGAGTGACTTGGCTCATGATGTGATTTCCGAGACGTGATGAGTTTGCGCGATTGTAGGTAATTCGTGATCCGGGGTCAAAGGCCAGTGAGTCGATTGTTTCAATCGGCTTCCTGCATCACTGCGCAGTCCGGTCGGGCATGAAAAAGAGATAAAAAAACCGCCCATCGCGGGCGGATTTTCACTTATCGTTGACTGGCTCAGGCCAGCGCAGATCAGTTCAGCAGGGTCAAGGGATCCGTGTAGGCAAGGCCATGAGCCACGGCGACTTCTTTGCAGGTGAGCTTGCCCTCCATCACGTTGAGGCCATGACGCAGGTGCACGTCTGACGACAGGGCGTCGCGGTAACCTTGTTGAGCCAGCTTGATGATAAAGGGGAGGGTAGCGTTGTTGAGTGCCACGGTCGAGGTACGGGCTACCGCACCCGGCATGTTGGCGACACAGTAGTGCACCACCTCATCGACAATATAGGTCGGATCCTGGTGGGTGGTGGCGTGGGAGGTTTCCACACAGCCGCCCTGATCGATGGCGACATCGACGATAGCAGAACCCGGCTTCATGCGCGCAATGTGGTCACGGCGGACAAGTTTTGGCGCAGTGGCACCCGGCACCAGCACGCCGCCGATGACCAGATCGGCCGCCAGCAGATGGCGCTCCAGCGTCTCGCTGTTGGAGTAAACCACCTTGGCCGCTCCCTGGAACTCGTTATCGAGACGGCGCAGGGTATCGACGTTGTTGTCGAGGATGGTCACATCCGCGCGCAGGCCAATGGCCATGCGGGCTGCATTGGAGCCGACCACGCCGCCGCCGATGATCACCACCTTGGCCGGTTCGACACCGGGTACGCCGCCGAGCAGCACACCGCTCCCACCGCGCGATTTTTCCAGCGCCTGGGCACCCGCCTGAATAGACATGCGACCTGCGACTTCCGACATGGGGGCCAGCAGGGGCAGGCCGCCACGGCCATCGGTGACGGTTTCATAGGCGATACAGATGGCGCCGCTTTTCAGCAGGGCTTCGGTCTGGGGCAAGTCTGGCGCCAGATGCAGATAGGTGAACAGGGTTTGACCCGGACGCAGCATGGCACATTCGACAGGCTGAGGTTCCTTGACCTTGACGATCATCTCGGCTTTGGCGAAAACCTCTGCTGCAGAGGCCAAAATTTCGGCTCCAACAGCGATATAATCTGCATCGCTGAAGCCAATGCCGTTTCCGGCACCGCTTTGGACGAAAACAGTATGGTTTCGTGCTGTCAGTTCACGTACACTGGCCGGAACCATGCCTACGCGGTATTCATGGTTTTTTATCTCTTTAGGTACACCGATAATCATGCTATCCCTCGTCTATAGATTGGTGTTTCATGTTGCCAAAATGTTAACCAACATTTGCGCCTAGTATATTCAGGTATTGACAGGATTTGTGACCATAATTATAAAATGACTGGTGATTCTTACCAAAAAATAGCCAAAGGATGGAATAAAATGATGGAAGCTAAGAGTCGGCTAAAGGATTTGGACAGGATTGACCGCAACATTCTTAATGAACTGCAAAAGGATGGCAGGATTTCGAATGTTGAGTTGTCCAAGCGAGTTGGCCTGAGTCCTACACCGTGTCTGGAACGGGTTCGTCGCCTCGAGCGACAAGGTTATATCGAAGGATATGCCGCTATTCTGAACCCTCATTATCTGGACGCATCTCTGCTGGTGTTTGTAGAGATAACCCTCAATCGCGGGGCGCCTGATGTGTTTGAACAGTTCAATAAGGCTGTTCAGGTGCTCGAAGAGATCCAGGAGTGTCATCTGGTTTCCGGTGACTTCGACTATCTGCTCAAGACCCGAGTCAGCGACATGTCGGCTTACCGCCGTCTGTTGGGGGAAACCCTGCTGCGTCTGCCCGGTGTCAATGACACCCGCACCTACGTGGTGATGGAAGAGGTCAAGCAGAGCAGTCGTCTGGTGATCAGCACCCGATAAAGCAGGTTATGCCGTGGTATCTTTTCCATATGAGACACCATGACAGTCAGAAACGAGCGGCCGGTCCGCTCGTTTCTTCTTGTAAAGATAATTGCAAATATGGCCCCGTCCCATCAGGCTCTGGCTGACAATCGACGGGCTTTTCGGGGATACTAGGCCCCCTTATTTCCTGCATTACATGTTTTCAGAAAGGAGCCGGAGTTTGGCCGATAAAAAGCTGTTTACTCCTTTATCAGGTACACAACGGATCTTCGAAGCCGTCTTGATCGCCATCACCCTGATGGCTGCTTATCTTCTGCTTGCCCTGTTGTCCTATCATCCCGCTGATCCCGGTTGGTCCCAGACCTCCTGGCAAGGGGAGGTGAAGAACCTCGCCGGTAGTGCCGGTGCCTGGCTCGCCGATATCACCATGTTTACCTTTGGTGCCTTCTCCTATCTGGTGCCGCCGCTGGTGGTGCTGCTGGGCTGGAGTCTGTTCTGGCGCCCGAGCCGTCTGCTTGATGTGGATTACCTCACCCTTGGGGTGCGGATCATCGGCTTTATCCTGACTGTGCTCGGCATGTCGGCCATTGCCAGCATGAACTTCAACGATATGCAAAACTTCTCCGCCGGTGGTCTGGTGGGGGATGTGATCGCTTCTGCCGTGGTGCCGCTGTTTGGCGGCGTCGGGGCCAACCTGATGCTGCTCTGCTTCGTGGCAACCGGCATCACCCTGTTTACCGGCTGGTCCTGGCTCACCATCGTCGAGCAGATCGGCGCGGCCTGTACCGGTTCGGTCAGCGCTGTTTACCACTTCCCGACCACCCTCGGCCGCTGGCTGACCGGTGGCTGGCGTCAACCCCGCAACGAGGGGCCGGATCCCTTGCTGGAAGGCGGGGTAGGGGCCATCGCGTTTGATGATGAGGAAGATGAGCCACACACCAGCTGGACGCGCAAGCCCAAGGCCAAAAATCAGAAGGCTGCCACCGAAGAGTGGCTGCCGGAACTCGACGACGATACCTTCGAGTTCGATCCCCAGTTTGATGATGAAGATGATGAGCCGGCTCCGGCTGCCAAGCCTAAACGTGCGGTGGCGGCTGCCAATGGTCGCCGCCAGCCGGTACTGGCTGTGGCCGATGACGATGATGAGGACGATCTGGATCTGCCGTGGGCCGAAGGGGACGACGAGGTTGCCGCGCCGGTAGCCGTTGCACCGACCAAGCCCAAGCGTCGTCCGCAGTCAACAATGCCGCCGTTGCCTAGCATCGAGCTGCTCGACCGTCCACCCGCCAAGACCCAGATGATGAGCAAGGATGAGCTGGATCGCATGGGCCGTCTGGTGGAGGCCAAGCTTGCCGACTACAACGTGCAGGCCAAGGTGGTCGGTGTCTATCCGGGCCCGGTCATTACTCGTTTCGAGCTGGATCTGGCGCCGGGCATGAAGGCGAGCAAGATCACCAACCTCTCGCGCGATCTGGCCCGCTCCTTGTCTGCCAGCAGCGTGCGGGTGGTTGAGGTGATCCCGGGCAAGACCTTCGTCGGTATCGAGCTGCCCAACCGGGTGCGCCAGACCGTTTACCTGCGCGAAACCCTTGACTGCGATGCCTTCCGCGATAGCCGCAACCCGCTCACCATGGGGCTGGGTCAGGACATCGCCGGCGAGCCGGTGGTGGTGAACCTGGCCAAGATGCCGCACCTGCTGGTGGCCGGTACTACGGGGTCCGGTAAGTCGGTAGGGGTCAACACCATGATCATCTCGATGCTCTACAAGTCGACGCCGGACGATCTGCGCTTCATCATGATCGACCCCAAGATGCTGGAACTCTCGGTTTACGAAGGGATCCCCCATCTGCTGACCGAGGTGGTGACCGACATGAAGGACGCCGCCAACGCCCTGCGCTGGTGTGTGGGCGAGATGGAACGCCGTTACAAGCTGATGTCGGCAGTCGGGGTGCGCAACCTCAAGGGCTACAACGACAAGGTCTTGGCCGCCATCGAGGAGGGGGAACCCCTGCTGGATCCGTTGTGGCGCCCGGGTGACTCCATGGATCAGATGCCACCTGAGCTGGAGAAACTGCCCCACATCGTGGTGGTGGTGGATGAATTTGCCGACATGATGATGATCGTCGGCAAGAAGGTGGAAGAGCTGATCGCCCGTATCGCCCAGAAGGCGCGGGCCGCCGGTATTCACCTCATTCTGGCGACCCAGCGTCCGTCGGTGGATGTCATTACCGGTCTTATCAAGGCCAACATTCCGACCCGGATCTCGTTCCAGGTATCGAGCAAGATCGACTCGCGCACCATCATCGATCAGGGTGGTGCCGAATCTCTGCTCGGTATGGGCGACATGCTCTACATGCCGGCCGGTACCTCCAACCCGACCCGGGTACACGGTGCGTTCGTCGATGACCACGAGGTACACAAGGTTGTGGCGGACTGGAAACTGCGTGGCGAGCCGAACTACATCGAGGAGATCCTCTCCGGCGAATCTGGCGGTGACGGCGGCAGCGGCGAATATGGCGGTAGTGACGATGAAGAGCTCGATCCCCTGTTCGACGAAGCGGTCGCCTTCGTGGTGGAGTCCCGTCGTGGTTCTACCTCCAGTGTGCAGCGCAAGTTCAAGATTGGTTACAACCGGGCGGCTCGTCTTATCGAGCAAATGGAGAATCAGGGCATCGTCAGCGCCCCGGGTGGCAATGGTCAACGCGACGTGCTGGCACCGCCGCCAGTGCGGGACTAAGACTCACCGTTTCATACTATCCCTGGCCATGCCCTTCGCGGGCATGGCCTTTTATCGAGAGCGTCTTTATGAAGAGCGTGATGAAAAAACAACTGTTGATGGGTACCGTGCTGCTGATAGCCAGCAGCCAGGTGTGGGCCGATGCGGCCAGCGATCTCAAGCAGAAGCTGGCTAGTGTCAGCCTCTTCTCTGCCAAGTTTTCCCAGACTGTCTACGACAGCAAGGGCAAGGAGTTGCAGCGCGCCAGCGGCGATCTGCTGGTGCAACGCCCCAACCATTTCAACTGGCATACCACCTCGCCTGACGAGAACCTGATCGTGGCTGATGGCAAGGATGTCTGGGTATATGACCCCTTCGTCGAGCAGGTGACAGCCCTTAAATTGAAGGATGCGGTGCTCAATACCCCCTTCGTGCTGATCACTGGCAATGACGAAAAACTGTGGAAGCGCTACGACGTGACCCAGCAGGGGGATGTCTACACCGTCACCAGCAGGGATCCGAGCGAGCTTATAGCCTCCTTCCGCGTCACCTTCGATCGCGACAACAATATCAGTCGTTTTGATGTAAAAGAGGCGCAGGGGCAGTGGACCGAATTTACCCTCAATAACTTCAACCGCAAGCCGGTGCTCAAGGGTAACGAATTTGTCTTCAAGATCCCGAAGGGGGTCGAGCTGGACGACCAGCGCTAATGAGCAAGCGGTCGTTGGATTGCTCGCCACTGCGCCAGTCAAAGGCGAGTGGCGTGACGCTGGGTGGTCAATACAGATGAGCAACTTGACGCTGGATTTCTCATCGGACTTTCGTCCGCTGGCGGCCCGGATGCGGCCGCAAAACCTCGACCAGTATATCGGTCAGCAACATATCCTGGGGGCTGACAAGCCCCTGCGCAAAGCGATCCTGGCGGGTCACTGCCACTCGATGATCCTGTGGGGGCCGCCCGGTACCGGCAAGACCACGCTGGCGGAGTTGATGGCTCACTACTGTCAGGCGGAAGTGGAGCGACTCTCTGCGGTCACCTCCGGCATCAAGGAGATCCGCGCCGCCATCGACAAGGCGAAGGAGAATAGCTGGCGCGGGGTTCGCACCATTCTGTTTGTGGATGAGGTGCACCGCTTCAACAAGAGCCAGCAGGATGTGTTCCTGCCTCACATCGAAGATGGCACCATCACTTTTATCGGTGCCACCACTGAAAACCCCTCGTTCGAACTCAACAACGCACTGCTCTCACGAGCCCGGGTCTATCTGCTCAAGCGACTGGAGGAGAGCGATATTCTCGCCATGCTCGATCAGGCGATGACCGATCCCCGTGGTCTTAATGATCCGGCACTCACCTTCGCCCCCGGTGCCAAAGAGGCGCTGGCCAAGGCGGTGGATGGGGACGGGCGCAAATCCCTCAACTATCTGGAGCTGTTGGCCGACATGGCCGAAACCGACAGCACAGGGGCGAGGGTGATCGACAGCGCGCTGCTTGCCGCCGTAGCGGGGGAACATGTGGCCCGCTTCGACAAGGGGGGGGATCACTTCTACGACCTCATCTCGGCGGTGCATAAATCTATCCGCGGCTCGGCACCGGATGCGGCACTCTACTGGTATGCCCGCATGGTGAGTGCCGGCTGCGATCCGCTCTACATTGCACGCCGATTGCTGGCGATTGCCTCGGAAGATGTGGGCAATGCCGATCCCCGTGCCATGCAGGTGGCGCTATCTGCCTGGGATTGTTTCCACCGCATCGGGCCGGCGGAAGGGGAGCGGGCCATCGCCCAGGCGATCGTCTACCTTGCCTGTGCTCCCAAGAGCAATGCGGTCTACACCGCCTGGAAGGCAGCGCTCCATGATGCCAAAAACCTCCCTGACTTCGAGGTGCCGGTGCACCTGCGCAATGCGCCGACCAAGCTGATGAGCGATCTGGGCTATGGCGCCGAGTATCGCTATGCCCATGACGAGCCGGGCGCCTATGCTGCGGGCGAGCAGTATTTCCCGCCCGAGCTTGCCGGCAAGCAGTACTACCAGCCCACCGATCGCGGCCTTGAAAAGCAGATTGGCCAGAAGCTCGATTACCTCCGTGAACTGGACAGGCAAAGTCCGCAGCAACGGGGCAAATAGCCCCTTTGTTACCCCGCGTGGCTGAAAATTGGTCAGGCGTTTGAATATGCAGGACGGTTTGCGTGCCAAAGTCGGTAAAAACGACACAAATAGTCCCTGTTCGGGCGGGGGGGCGGTCTGCTACACTGCCCGTCTGACCCCGCTTGTCTTGGCCTTGCGCCATCTTCTTGATCTCGAAGGCCTGTGATAGTTAAGGCCCGATTCTGAAGACGATTGGGGTGCGCCAACCGATGTTAACTTCCGGATCTGTTTTTTAGCCCGTCATGATGACTCAGGCCCAGATCCCTTATTAAAAAAGTAGGTAACCCATGCTGGATCCCAAATATCTGCGCAGCGACATCGATGAAGCTGCCGCTCGTCTGGCGACACGTGGCTACGTTCTGGACGTAGCGGCTGTCAATGCTCTGGAAGAGAAGCGCAAGGATCTGCAGTCCCGTACCCAGGAGCTGCAGGCCGAGCGCAATGCCCGCTCCAAGTCCATCGGTGAGGCTGCCCGTCGCGGTGAAGATGTTGGCCCGCTCAAGGCCGAGGTGACCAAGATCAATGACGAGCTGGAAACCAGCAAAGTCGAGCTGGATGCGCTGCTGGCCGAGCTGAAAACCATTGCCGACGCCATCCCCAACCTGCCGAGCGAGACCACCCCTGTGGGTCGTGACGAGAACGACAACGTGGAAGTGCGCCGTTGGGGTACCCCGCGTCACTTCGACTTCCCGGTACGGGATCATATCGATCTGGGCGAAGCGGCCAAGGGCGTTGATTTCAAGAACGGCGTCAAGCTCTCCGGTTCCCGTTTCGTGGTGATGAAGGGCCAGATTGCCCGTCTGCACCGCGCCCTGGCCCAGTTCATGCTGGATCTGCACACCCTGCAGCACGGTTACACCGAGTGCTACGTGCCTTATCTGGTCAACCCGGACAGCCTGTACGGTACCGGCCAGCTGCCGAAGTTCTCCCAGGATCTGTTCAATACCGGTATTGACGGGGAAGGGGAAGAAGAGGGCAAGGTGCGCAAGTTCTCCCTGATCCCGACCTCCGAAGTGCCGCTCACCAACATGGCGCGCGACGAGATCTTCGACGAGCAGGAGCTGCCGATCAAGATGACCGCTCACAGCCCCTGCTTCCGCTCCGAAGCGGGCTCCTACGGTCGTGATACCCGTGGTCTCATCCGTATGCACCAGTTCGACAAGGTCGAGATGGTACAGCTGGTTCATCCGGAGAAATCCTGGGAAGCGCTGGAAGAGATGGTGGGTCACGCCGAGAAGGTGCTGCAACTGCTGGAGCTGCCGTATCGCGTGATGGCGCTTTCTACCGGTGACATGGGCTTCTGCGCGGCCAAGACCTACGATCTGGAAGTGTGGCTGCCGGCCCAGAACACCTACCGCGAGATCTCCTCTGTCTCCAACTGCACCGACTTCCAGGCGCGCCGCATGCAGGCTCGCGTGCGTGTCGATGGCAAGCCGCAGCTCATTCACACCTTGAATGGCTCAGGTCTGGCTGTGGGTCGTACCTTGGTCGCTGTGCTTGAGAACTACCAGCAGGCAGATGGTCGTATCGCCATTCCGGCCGCGCTGCAATCCTACATGGGTGGCCTGACCCACATCGGGTAAGCTCACGCAGCTGACCACAACGCCATGGCATTGCCATGGCGTTGTGCATTCTGGCGCCGAACAATCGTTTTAGTGCTGAAAAAAATGCAGCTTTTCGGCGCCGCTTTGAACAGTTAACACATTTTTATCAAGCAATGCGCAATCGTTTTTGTTAGACTGCGCCGCAATTTCGCAGGACATCTTTTTCTATGGTCTGGATTGATTACGCCATCATCGGCATCGTCGGTTTCTCTGCTCTCATCAGTCTGGTGCGCGGCTTCGTCAAGGAGGCCATGTCTCTCGTCACCTGGTTCGTCGCCTTCTTTATTGCCAGCCATTTCTATCCTGATCTCGCCGTCTATTTCACCTCCTTCTCCGATGCGCTGGTTCGCAACGGTCTGGCCATCGCAGCCCTGTTTGTGGCGACCCTGATCCTCGGCAGCGTGGTCAACTATGTGGTGGGTCTGTTGGTGGACAAGACGGGTCTCTCCGGTACCGATCGGGTGCTGGGGGTCTGCTTCGGTGCAATTCGCGGGGTGCTGATCGTCAGTGCCCTGCTTTTTTTCATGGATACCTTCACCAGCCTCTCCCAGAGCGACTGGTGGGTGGCGTCCAAGCTGGTGCCGGAGTTCAAGCCGGTGATCCAGTGGTTTTTCGGGTTCATGCTGAACTCATCCAGTTTTCTTAAACAGGTATAGTGACTTCGAGGTAGCAAAGACATGTGTGGTATTGTCGGTATAGTTGGCACCACCCCCGTCAATCAGGCCCTCTACGACGCCTTGACGGTGTTGCAGCACAGGGGACAGGATGCCGCCGGGATCGTGACCATTGATAGTGGAAACTTCCGGCAACGCAAGGCCAATGGCCTGGTGAAGGACGTGTTTGAAGTGCGCCACATGCAGCGTTTGCAAGGGAACATCGGCATAGGTCATGTCAGATATCCCACAGCAGGTAGCTCAAGTGCCGCTGAAGCCCAACCTTTTTATGTGAACTCGCCCTACGGCATGGTGCTGGCCCATAACGGCAACCTCACCAACGCCAAGGAGCTCAAGGAGCAGCAGTTCAAGGTCGCCCGCCGCCACATCAACACCACCTCCGACTCGGAAGTGTTGCTGAACGTGCTGGCCCACGAGCTGGATCGCTGTGACAAGATGGCCCTGCGCCCCGAAGATATCTTCGCCGCGGTGCGCAGAACCCATCAGCAGATCCGCGGCGCTTATGCGGTGGTCTCGCTGGTGATTGGCCATGGTCTCATCGGTTTTCGTGATCCCAACGGCATTCGCCCGCTGATCCTCGGTCGTCGTCAGGATGAGCAGGGCCAGGTGGAGTACATGCTCGCCTCAGAGAGCGTGGCGCTCGACGCCATCGGTTTCGAGACGGTGCGGGATATTGCGCCGGGTGAAGCCATCTACATCACCGAGCAGGGCCAGCTCTTCTCCGAGCAGTGTGCGGAGAACCCGCAGATGAGCTCCTGCATCTTCGAATACGTCTACTTCGCTCGTCCCGATTCGTGCATCGACAAGGTCTCGGTCTACGCTGCCCGCCTCAACATGGGTCGCAAGCTGGGTCAGAAGATAGCCCGCGAGTGGGAAGATCTCGATGTCGATGTGGTTATCCCCATCCCCGAGACCTCCTGTGACGTGGCGCTGGAGATCGCCCACACCCTCGACCTGCCATACCGTCAGGGCTTCGTGAAGAACCGCTACATCGGCCGTACCTTCATCATGCCGGGCCAGACCCAGCGCAAGAAGTCGGTGCGTCGCAAGCTCAACGCCATCAGTTCCGAATTCAAGGGCAAGAAGGTGTTGCTGGTGGACGATTCCATCGTGCGTGGTACCACATCCGAACAGATCATCCAGATGGCCCGTGAAGCGGGGGCAGCCAAGGTCTACTTCGCCTCGGCGGCGCCGGAAATTCGCTTCCCCAACGTCTACGGCATCGATATGCCCACCGCCAACGAGCTGATCGCCCATGGCCGCGAAGTGGAAGAGGTGTGCAAGCTGATTGGCGCTGACGGCCTGATTTTCCAGGATCTGGAAGATCTGGAGGCCGCCGTGCGGGAGATCAACCCGGATCTGCGTCACTTCGAGACCTCAGTCTTCAATGGTCACTACGTCACCTCCGACGTGGACCAGTCCTATCTGGATCACCTCAACGCCCTGCGCAACGATGACACCAAAGCGGTGCGTGAGTGGCAGGAAGGCACCAGCAATCTGGAAATTTTTAACGAAGGCAGTTAAACGTTTGCGGTTTTGCCGGATGGGATAGCGAGATGGGGGCCAGTGGCCCCCATTGTCGTTTCTACCTCGCACCGCCAGAAGGGGTAGGGTGTATCTGTTTGAAAAACATCCGTTTATCTTGCCGGATATGGGCATGGCCAGCGGGATCCGCTAGCATAGGCGGCAACATATATGATCGATACGCTTTTAAGAGACGAGAGTTCAGATGGATGATCTGCTAGCCCCAGTGCGCCAGTTTTTGCAGTGCGAGACCCCGGATGAGTGGGTAGAGATGGCGCGGGATCCGGCCCGTTTACCGACCCTGCTCATCGATCACGCCAACTGCGAGACCAAGGCCGCACTCACTGCCCACAGTCTGGTGCGCCGCTACTGCCTGCCCAAGGGCAAGCGCCATCTGCTGCCCAAGCTGGAGTTCTATCGCGAGCTGGATGCCATTCCGGAGAAGGCCGAAATCCTGGGCAAACGCAGCATGGGGGAGTCTGATCGCACCGTCTTTGCCGAGCTGGAACGCAATCCGCTGCTGTTTCCCATGGTACGACTCATTCAGGAGGAGCTGCACCACTTCGAGCAGGTGCTGGAGATCATGCAGGCCCGCGGCATCGAATACGGGCCGGTGACGGCCTCCCGCTATGCCCGCCAATTGATGCAGCATGTGCGCACCCATGAGCCGGCCACCATAGTCGACAAGATGATCATCGGCGCCTATATCGAGGCCCGCTCCTGCGAGCGGTTTGCCAAGCTGGCGCCCCATCTGGACGAAGAGCTGAGCCGCTTCTATGTCTCTTTGCTGCGCTCCGAAGCGCGTCACTATCAGGATTACCTGAGCCTGGCCGAACAGTACGCAGGGGAGGATATCAGCGAGCGGGTGGCCTTCTTTGGCAAGCTGGAAGCCGAGCTAATCTGCTCGCCGGATCCGCAGTTCCGGTTTCATAGCGGCCTGCCTGTCACATCTGACAGTTGTTGACGCACAGGGGGCAAACTACTATTGCCATGTTCCTACTACGAGCGACAAGTAGTTACTTTTGAGCGCAATTCCCGGCCCTGAGCCGGGATCTTTTTTTCTGTCGTACGTCCTTCCTGCTTTTGGCGCTCTATGCTGAATCCCTGGCTATTTTTGCGTCTTCCCCTTGCGATGAAATCCTGTTCGATCAGCCGGTTATTGTGGTGATAAAGTGCTCATTCAAGTGGCTCACCCTTGTAGAAACGGGCGAAACCGTGTACTTTTTTGCCTTCGCAAGATTTGAATAACCAATCAATAGGAGCGTGTATGCGCATTGTTCTGTTGGGGGCTCCGGGCGCCGGCAAAGGTACCCAGGCTCAGTTCATCATGGAAAAACACGGTATTCCCCAGATCTCCACCGGCGACATGCTGCGTGCGGCGATCAAGGCGGGCACCGAGCTCGGTCTGAAAGCCAAAGCTGTGATGGACGCAGGTCAGCTGGTCTCTGACGACATCATCATCGGTCTGGTCAAGGAGCGCATCGCTCAGCCGGACTGCGCCAAAGGCTTCCTGTTGGACGGTTTCCCGCGCACCATTCCCCAGGCGCAAGCCATGAAGGACGCCGGTGTCGTGGTTGATTTCGTGCTGGAGTTCGATGTGCCGGACGAAGAGATCGTCAAGCGCATGAGCGGCCGTCGCGTTCACTCCGGCTCCGGCCGTACCTACCACGTGGTGTTCAACCCGCCGAAAGTGGAAGGCAAGGATGACGTGACCGGTGAAGATCTGGTGATCCGCGCCGACGACGAAGAGACCACAGTACGCAAGCGTCTGGATGTATATCATCAGCAGACCGCGCCACTGATCGGTTTCTACGGCAAAGAGGCGGAAGCGGGCCACACCCGTTATGTCAAGATCGACGGCACCCAGCCGGTTGATCTGGTCAGCAAGCAGCTTGCCACCATTCTGGGCTGATCTTTGCTGCCGGCACAGTTTCCCGTGCCATCAGATAAATAAAGAGAAGGGCCCTGTCGGGCCCTTTTTGCATAATGACAGATAGACAGGAAGCCAACGTGACCACGAAAACCGGAATATTGCTGGTCAATCTGGGTACCCCAGCCGCACCGACCACCGCTGCCGTCAAAGCGTTCCTCAGCCAGTTCCTGCACGATCCCCGTGTGGTGGACCTGCCCCGTTACCTCTGGTGTCCGCTGCTCCACTTCATCATCTTGCCGACGCGCTCGCCCAAAGTGGCCAAGCTCTATCAGCAGGTGTGGACCGAGCAGGGCTCGCCGCTGATGGTGATAAGCAAGCAGCAGCGCGCCGCACTGGAGCAGGAGCTCAAGCGGGAGGGGGTTGAGGTGCCGGTGGAGCTGGCGATGACCTATGGTTCCCCGTCAGTGAATGATGGCTGGCAGGCGCTCAAAGCCAAAGGGGTCAACCGGGTGATCCTGTTGCCGCTCTATCCGCAATATTCGGTCAGTACCACCGCCTCGGTCTTTGATGCCTGGGGCAAGGCAATGAAGAAAGAGCGCAATCTGCCGGTGGTACGGCTCATTCGTGATTATCACGCCCACCCCGAATACATTCAGGCGCTGGCCATGAGTGTGCGCCGTCACTGGGAGCAGCACGGTCAGGGTGATCACCTGCTGATGTCGTTCCACGGTATTCCCGAGCGCTACGAGAACGAAGGGGACCCCTATGGTCACCAGTGTCGCCATACCGCCAGCTTGCTGGCCGAGGCGCTCGGGCTGGAGGCCGGGCAGTGGACGGCCAGCTTCCAGTCCCGCTTTGGCAAGGAGGAGTGGCTCAAGCCCTACACAGACGTGACCATCGCCGGTATGCCTGCAGCGGGCATCAAGCGGCTCGATGTAATTTGTCCTGCCTTTGCTGCCGACTGCCTCGAAACCCTTGAGGAAATTCAGGTACAGAATCGGGAGATCTTCATGGAGGCCGGTGGCGAGCGGTTTGAATATATTCCGGCCCTCAACAGCGATCAGGCCCACATCAGGATGATGGTCTCGCTCATCTGCCGCGAATTGGCATGAGTGACCGACAGTCAGTCAAACAAGGAGTCGAGTCATGGTACATATCACGCTGATCTACGCAGGCCTGCTTGGGCTGCTGTTTCTAGGGCTCTCCTTCTGGGTGGTCAAACGCCGCGCCCAGTTCGGGGTGATGATAGGACAGGGGGAGGCCCCCGAGCTGCTGGCGGCGATCCGGGCCCACGGTAATTTTGCCGAGTATGTGCCGCTGACCCTGCTGCTGATGGCGCTGTGCGAGCTCTCCGGTGCCGGTGCGCTCTGGCTGCATGCCGGTGGCGCCATGCTGTTGGTTGGCCGCCTCCTGCATGCCATCGGCATCCAGATCCCCAAAGCCCCCAATGTGCCCCGTTTTCTGGGCACCTTGCTGTTCTGGCTCGCCCTCGCCCTCTTCTCGCTGCTGGCTCTGTTGCAGGGCATGGCGGCCACCTGAAAACCGACGCTTTTGCATGCTATGGAACCACCCCGGGCAGGGTGGTTTTTTTATGGTGAAAAGGCAAACGTTTTTCCTTGCGGGCCTTGTCTATACTGACTCCATTATTTAAACAGGGCGACTTTTCGGGGCGGCGGATTGTGTTAAAATCCCGCCCCTCTTTCCCCCAGAGCACAGAACATTGCCATGAAATTTCCCGGTCAGCGCAAGTCCAAACACTACTTCCCTGTCGACAGACGCGATCCCCTGGTGCCGCAAAATCCCCTGTTAACCGAGCTGGGCAAAGCCTACGTTGTCGGGATAGATCAGACCCTGGTTGATATTGAAGCCCATGTGGATGAAGACTTTCTGACCCGTTATGGTCTGAGCAAGGGGCACTCCGTCGTCATCAATGACGACGTGGCCGAGCGGATTTATGACGAGCTCAAGGCCAACAACATGGTGGTGAGCGAGTTTGCCGGTGGCACCATTGGCAACACGGTACACAACTACTCGGTACTGGCCGACTCCCACTCCATCCTGCTGGGTGTGATGAGTCAGGACATTCGCATCGGTTGCTATGCCTACCGTTATCTGTGCAACACCTCTTCCCGCGTCAATCTGGACTATCTGCAGCCGGTGGATGGCCCCATCGGCCGTTGCTTCACTTTCATTACCGAGTGCGGCGAGCGCAGCTTCGGTATCAACGCTGGCAAGATGAACCAGCTGGATGTGCAGCACATTCCGGAGGATGTGATCAAAGGGGCGTCTGCACTGGTGATCACCGCCTATCTGGTACGCGGTGACGATGGTGATCCGATGAAAGAGGCGGCCATGACCGCGGTGCGTTATGCCCGTGAGGCCGGTATTCCCGTGGTGCTGACCCTGGGCACCCGTTTCGTCATCGACGAAAATCCCCAGTGGTGGCGCGACTTCATTGCCGAGAACGTGACCGTGCTGGCGATGAACGAAGACGAAGGGGAAGCCCTGACCGGCATCGCTGATCCGCTCGGTGCTGCCGACAAGGCGCTCGACTGGGCCGATATGGTGCTCTGTACTGCTGGCCCCATCGGCCTCTACATGGCGAGTTATACCGACGAGGACTACAAGCGCGAGACCACTCATACCCTGTTGCCGGGCGTTATCCCCGAGTTCAACATGTATGAGTTCAGCCGCCCGATGGCCCGCGCCAAGTGCCGTAAACCGGCCCGCATCTACTCCCACATCTCCCCGTATATGGGGGGCCCGGAGAAGATCAAGAACACCAACGGGGCAGGGGATGGCGCGCTTTCCGCCGTGCTGCACGACATGGTGGCCAACTCCTATCACCGGATGAATGTGCCCAACTCCGCCAAGCACATCTCCGAGTTCCTGACCTACTCCTCACTGGCCCAGGTGTGCAAATACGCCAACCGCGTCAGCTACGAGGTGTTGGCCCAGAGCAGCCCCCGTCTCTCCCGCGGTTTGCCTGAGAAAGAGGACAGCCTGGAAGAGGTTTACTGGGAGCGTTGATCTCCTGAATCTGCAAGACGCCTCCATCGGGAGGCGTTTTTGCAGGCAAATGGGGGTTATCCCGGCTTTTTTCCCAGAATAACCCCAATATGCTTGAGTCCATGTCACTTTTGCGACACCATTTGGCCATCGTATTGTCGCACGACAATGCCGCAGCACCCGAAAGAAAGAGAGAATCCCATGAGCATGCTTAACGACAACCTTGACGCCAATTTCCAACTGTTTATCGAACAAGTCCGCGAGTCGGGTCAGGTGTGGGGTCTGCGCTATGGGGAAGACTGGGTCGTCTGCCGCTCCGCCGAATTTGAAGATGCCGACGTGATGCCGCTCTGGTCTGCCGAAGAGGACGCCCGTCTGCACTGCGTCGACGAGTGGGCCGATTACGAGCCGGAAGTGATCGATCTGGAAGAGTTTCTCGATATCTGGATCAACGATCTGGACGAAGACGATGTACTGGTCGGCCCGAACTGGAACGCCGATCTTGAAGGTCAGGAGCTCGAACCTATCGAGCTGGCCAAGGCACTAGTTGAGCTGGACGCCTGAAAGCGCCTCCATTGATGGCCTGAATGCACAGGCCATCGGGACAAAGACCGGCCCCCGTGAGGGTTCCGGTCTTTTTTATGGTCGAATGGCCCGATTGATGAGTTAAAAGCCGATTTGCCTTTGCACCTGTCAGGGGGATAGTCCATCATCAACCTTTTGCCAAGGGAGGAGCGCCATGTTTGTATTCGACGTAACGGGAGCTGCGGGTGAGAAGGCCAGCATTCGGGTGCAGGCGCTGGATTGGGCGCAAGCCGGACCTGTGACCTTCCAGTGCGATGACGATCAGCTGGCGGTCGTGCTCCTGAGCGGTTGTCGTTGCGATGCGGTGGGCTTTTTCAACCTGTTGGCGGGGTGCAAACCGCTCTATATCGAGCAGTGGCTCAGCTATCTGCAAGAGAGCGGTCGCATTGGCAAGTGGAGTCACCAGACCGAGAGTCCCGCCGATGGGGACTATCTGGCCAGAGCCGGTCTGGAGCACGATGAGCTCAATTCCCTGCTTGGCCTGGTCTATCAGGTGGCGGGGTTCAATCGCCTGCAAATCAACCGTTACCTCAAGAACCGCCACAACCCCACCACACTGGCGACCCGTTACGATCAGAAAGAGCTGGAGCGCTATCGCCAGCTCAATGACATCATTCTGACCCTTTTGAAGCTGAAGCATCCTCAGTAAAGAGTCCCAGCTGGCTGATATCCGGTCGCAGCGGTTGCGGCCGGGCGATCAGATAGCCCTGCAAACCATCCACGTACATCCCCTGCAGCAGCTGTTTCTGGCCAAGCTGTTCCACCCCCTCTGCAATCACCTGACATCCCATCCGATGTGATACATCGACGATCATCCGCACGAACTGCTGGTTGGTCTGATCCTGCTCCAGCCCGGTGATCAGGGCAGGGTCCAGCTTGATGTAGTCGGGCTTGAGCTCGCGAAACAGGGTAAAGGAGCCGATCCCCTTGCCGAAATTGGCGATGGCCGAGCGGCTGCCGTTACGGCGCAGCAGTTCAAACACCCGCTTGGCGCCGGTCAAGTTGCGTTCCAGATGCTCTTCATCCAGTTCGAACACCAGATTGGCGCTGGTATTGGGATCTTTGAGCAGCTGACGGTCAAGCCAGATCAGGAAGGCGCTGTTTTGCAGCAGGTTGGGGGAGAGGTTGATCCCCCAGCGACTCTGGTTGGCACCAAAGGCCCGGTACTGGCGCATGATGTGGGTAATGACCAGCTGCTCCAGCCGCATCACCATATCCAGCCGCTGGGCCATGGCAAACAGGGTGTCGGTGGGCAGGGCGGTGCCGTCATTGCCGCTGAAGCGGGTGTAGATCTCGTTGTAAGCCAGCATGCTGCGGTGCAGGGGCTGGATCGGCTGGTAGGTAAAGCTGAGGCGCTCCTGCGCCAGCACTTCGGTCAACACGTCGCGCCAGTGGTGTTGGCCCTGCAGATCGGAGGCGCTGTCATCCTGCTGGATGGCCCAGCCGTTGATGGTTTCGGTCTGGGCGCGAGCCAGCGCCAGATCCGCTCTGGCCAGTACGGCTTCGATTTTCTGGCCGCTGCTGAGCTTGGTCAGCCCCGAGTAACCGGTGCTCTCCAGCTCGTGCTGATCCTGATAGTGATCGAAGGCCACCTTCAAATCCTGCCCCAGCAGATGGGGGGGAATATTGGCCACCGGTTGTACCAGCACGGCGAAATCGGCCCCCGAAATGCGATAGACCTGATTGCCCGGGAAGCGGCTTACCACCCGCTTGATAAGGGCCGCCATGTCCTTGATGTAGGCATCACCAGACTGGAAGCCGCGCTGGGCGTTGATCTTGCCAAGCTCGGTGGCACGGATCAGCACCAGGGTCGCGGTCTGGGTGTCCTGATCCCGCTGCAGCAACTCGGTCATGTCGCGGCGAAACGCGTGGCGGTTGAGTAGCTGGGTCAGCTCGTCGGTGGTGGCCAGGTTGCTGAGCTCGGTCAGCTGGCGATGGGCGCTCTGCTCGGCGCTTTCGAACTGCTCCAGCAGCTGTTGCAGCACCTCCCGGGAGGCGGGCTCATCGAGTTGTGAGGGATCCCGCCCTCTGATCGCCTTGACCCAGGTGAGCTCCTGATGCTGGATCATGCCATCCATGGTGCGGATGGCCAGCATCAACAGCAGGATCATGCCAAGCAGTGTGGTGGCCAGAATAATCACCAAAGTGAGCGGTGTGCTCTGAAGGGCCAACCAAACTGCTTGCAGGAGCAGCAGGGGTATGGTCACTATGGTGGCGATCAGAAAGAGGGTACGTCCGAGCTTGTGAACCATCTTGTCATCCTTGAAGTGGCTGCTTTGTGGGGGAATTTTAACCAAGCTGGCGGAGCAAAGCATGCTATTCCTCGCAACTCGGTGAAAAGGGTCAATTGAGATCGGTTAAATGTGAGTGAAACCACTTTCACAGGTGCCGAAACAGGCGAAGATGAGTTGAAAATAGATCAAACAAGGCAGAGGTAAATCATGTTGTTAGAGCCCGAAAATAGTGCCAAAGCACGACAATTATTGAACCAGAGTATGGCACTGGTGCTGGCGGGTGGACGTGGTAGTCGCCTGAAGCAGTTGACTGACAACCGCGCCAAGCCTGCCGTCCATTTCGGTGGCAAATTCCGGATCATTGATTTTGTGCTCTCCAACTGTATCAACTCGGGGATCCGCCGCGTTGGTGTAGTCACCCAATACAAGTCTCACAGCCTGCTGCGTCACCTGCAATCGGGCTGGTCCTTCCTGCGTTACCAGATGAACGAATTCATCGACTTGCTCCCTGCCCAGCAACGGGTGGACGAGGTGCACTGGTATCGCGGCACCGCCGATGCCATCTATCAGAACGTCGATATCATCCGTGACTACGGCCCCAAATACCTGGTGGTGCTGGCGGGGGATCACATCTACAAGATGGATTACGCCGCCATGCTGCTCGACCATGTGCGCCTCGGTGCCAAGGTGACGGTCGCTTGTATCGAGGTGCCGCGGGCCGAGGCATCCGCCTTCGGGATCATGGATATCGACGAGCAGCGCAAGATCCGCGCCTTCGTCGAAAAACCGGCCAATCCGCCCGCCATGCCGGGTTGTGAAGATCGCTCGCTGGCCTCCATGGGGATCTATATCTTCGAGGCGGAGTACCTCTACCAACTGCTGGAGGAGGATATTCACAATCAGGACTCCAAACACGACTTCGGGATGGATGTGATCCCCCGCATCGTGGAGGAGGGGATGGCATTTGCTCACCCCTTCAACATGTCCTGTGTCGGGGCGCGCGAGGGGCAAAAGCCCTATTGGCGTGACGTGGGCACGCTGGACTCCTTCTGGGAAGCGAACATGGATCTCGCCTCCGTGCTGCCCGAGCTCGACATCTACGATCAGAACTGGCCCATCTGGACCAGCCAGACCCTGACGCCACCGGCCAAGTTTGTGCAGGATCGCAATGGTCAGCATGGCATGACCATCAACTCCATGTTCTCGGGCGGTACCATCGTCAGCGGGTCGTTCGTGCTCAACTCGGTGCTCTTTACCAATGTGCGGGTGCACTCCTTCTGCACCCTGGATCAGGCCATCATCTTCCCCGGGGTCGAGATTGGCGCCGGTTGCCGTCTGCGCCGGGTGGTGGTGGACAAGGGATGTGTGCTGCCCGATGGGCTGGTGGTGGGCGAGAATGCCGATGAGGATAGCCGCCGCTTCTACCGCTCCGAGCAGGGGATTGTGCTGGTGACCAAGGAGATGCTGGACAAGCTGGTTTGAGGAAAGTCCTTGAAACTGTGTCAGACGCTGTAATGCAAAGGGAGCCAAGTTGGCTCCCTTTTTCATGCTGGTGAATGGCGAGGATTATTCGCTAACCACCGCTTTGGCGGCCATCACCATGGCGGTGCCGTGCTTGCCACCGGCGGCGGTCACTTGCGGTACGCCATCTTCATCGGTGTCGCTGCCGGCACCTTCGATGATGTTCTCGCCGGAGTCACCGATCCACTCGGCCATCTGCATGCCACCGTTGACGGTGCCGCGGAACCAGCTGACGTACTGACCGGTCAGCTTGGCCAGCTCCAACTCGGGCGCCTTCTCGGCCCCTTCGTTGCGCAGGTTCAGCATGGCTGAGCGCAGGGCGCCGGAGATGGCAGCCTGGGTCCAGGGGGTGTATTCACCCTGTTTACCCACCAGCCAGGTGCCCGCCTTGGCATTGATGTAGGCCTTGTCGGCAGCGATGAACAGCTCGCGGGCGGCAGTGCGGTACTTGGCATCGGAGGTAGCGAGGAAGGCGGCAGTCAGACCACGGATGGCGGCGAACTGCGCATCGATGGAGTGGCCGGCATCGAGCTTGCCACCCAGGGTGATGCCGTCATGCACCAGACCATTTTTGCCCTTGAGGTTGGCAAGGATGAAATCGGCCTGCTTGCGGATCAAGTCGAGCGCCTCTTGACCCTGCTTGGTCTTGAGGTTCAGCTCGCCATTGTCACCGGCGGCGTAACCGACCGGCAGCGCGTCCTGAGCGCGCTGGAAGATCTGCAGGGCGACCAGTGCGTAAGCAGCGTCAAAGGTGGTGACGTGCTTGCCCTGTTTGCCTGCCTGCCAGCTATCGACCAGAGTGCCGGCCTTGGTATCAAAGTGCAGGGCTGCCAGGTTCTTGAAGGTGAGGTTGGAGAGATTGATCGCCAGCGAGAAGGCATCGCTGCCCGCGACCGCTTTGCCCAGGTCATTGGTCTTGTTGGCAGCCGGTGCGGCGGCAAACGGCGCGCCGTCAAACACGGCGTGGAAGGCCGGGTTCTGGTTGGTGTTGGCGCTGCGCTGATCGCTGAAGGCATAGAACTCGGAGAGCGGCCACAGCATCATCCAGGCATCGCGCAACTGGGCGGAGCCATCCATCACCTCCAGCTTGCCGATGGCACCGGCATCGTTGCTGCTGGTTTCGGTCACTTTCACCTGATGGGGGAAGTAAATCACGCCCTTGGCCGGATCGTACTGCGGGGTAATCTTGGCACCCAGTTGCTTGCCATCGAAGCCAAGCTGGTTCTGCATGATGGCCAGCTTGTCGATGGATTGCTCGGTCAGCATCATGCCGTTGAAGCCATCGGCGGCAGAGACGCCCAGCTTGTGCTTGCCATCCTGATCCATGGTGGCGGAGGCGGCTTCTACCTCTTCATCGGTTTCGGCTACGTGCATGCCGCCGAGGAAGTCCTGAGACCACATCACCTCTTTGAGCAGGATGCCGCCCACCGCTGCGGGCACCAGCAGGTTGTCGCTGCCGCTCCAGCGCAGGGTGCTGTAGTCGCGGAAGTAGGCGGGCACCTGGGTCTTGACGGTTTTCTCGGTCCCTTTGGCGGTCTTGATGGTGATCTGGTCGCCATTGACCGGGGTGGCGTTGACGGCCTGGGCAAACTCCGGATTGGCGGAGGCGTAGGGCAGGGAGAGGGGATACATGCCCTGCGGCACTTCATCCGCCGGGAAGCCAACGGCATCGGCCATGGCCAACACCCGTTGCCCCAGAGATGCCATGGTGCCGCCACGGGCCAGGTTTTGCGGCCCGTTCACCAGATGCGGGCCCATGCCGGATTGGTAGTTGAGGGCGTACATCGCCTCTTCGGAGTATTCGTAGGATTCGATGCCGGCAGCGAAGTCGAACGGAGTTGGTTCATCGGCACGGTTGGCATCCAGCACATCCAGATCCAGCCCCAGCGCTTCGGCCAGCGGCTCACCGGAGAGCTCGAATTCGGTATAGGCCAGCATGTTGGCGGCGGTATTGAATGTCTTGTCTTCGACTTTGACGGCAGCGTGTGCGGCGCCGCTGATCAGTGCGCAGGCAATCGCCTGAACCAGTACGGTTTTTCTCATGTCCCTTCTCACCATTGGTTTTATTATTGACGCTTCTCATAACGAATCTAAATGAGAATGGTCTGCATTATGCTGTGTTGCAGGGGACTTGAGAAGTAAAAAACCGCCCCATTCGGCTGCACGTTAAACCGGATGTGTGCTGTCGAAGAGGACGGTTATCTGTTTATTGCGATGAAAGTGCCGGTGCGACGGCGATCAGAGCAGCTTGAACGGGATGACCAGACGGCCCGGCTCTACCTTGAGGGCTTCTACCTTCTCCTTGATCCTGGCTTCGTTCTTGCGGCTGCTGTCGAGGCGGTAGACCGGGGTCTGCGACAAGAACAGGGAGAGCGACTGATTGAAGGTGGGTAGCAGCGGGGTGAGGGCAGCCCCGATATCGGCCGGCTCGGTCTTGACCGAGACCAGTTCAAGGTCGCGCAGATAGATGGCGCCCTGATCGGCCACATAGTCCGGACGGGCACTCAGGGCAAAGCGGATCTTCATCTGCTGGCTGCCAAGGGGGCTGCTCACCTGCAGGTCGCCAGCAGCGTCCAGCTCGATGCGATCTGCTTGTTTGCGGCCTATACGGCTCTGCATCTCGTCCAGACGGATCTTGCTCGACATGATGCCGGGGATCCCCAGCTGTTTTTCAAAAGAGACCTGATCTTTGAGGTACTGGTTGATTTCGGCCTCGCTGACGTTGTACTGGGTCAGGGAGCAGGCCCCCAGCAGAAGGGCGAGGGGGAGTAACAACAACTGTTTCAACATGATGGATTCCGCTTGGGCAACTATGATGGCGCTATCTTACGCGATAACGGGCGTGGAATGAGAGCCTCATACCGTGGGAAATCACGGAGTTGCTGCATTCCCGATTGTTTTTTGGCAACCGCCGGGTTCATCATCGACGGGTGAACGGAATAGGGCCGATCAGTTGGCTGCGGGTGTGGGTCTACGCACAGAGAACGAGGAGAGCGTAATGGTTCGGATGGGCAAGGTTGGCCGCAGGGCGCTGCTGTGGCTTGGCTGCATGATGGGACTGTGGAGCCCATCGCTGTGGGCTGAGGTGAAAGTGATCCCGGTCTTCGAGGCGCAGGCGGCGGTGCAGACCCTCAAGGAGATCTATCCCCAGCTTGGGGTGAGTGCCATGGGGAATCAGCTGGTGCTGAGCGGGACGCCAGCCCAGCTGCAGGAGGCCGAAGCCACGCTGGCGCAAATCAACCAGCCACCGCAAAGCCTGCTTATCGAGTGGCGGGTCGATGGTGCCGCCAGCGGTCAGCAACTGGGGGGCTCAATCAGTCGCGACGAGGCCAAGCGGCAGTGGCTGGTCGATGGCAACGCCCGGCAGTACCAACGCAGCCAGAACGACAGCTGGCAGGTGCGCGGGCTGTCGGGCCGTCCCGTGTTGCTGCAGATGGGCTCCTATCAGCCGGTCACCTTCTATCAGTGGAACGGGGGCGCCGTGGTGGGGATGATGCCGCTGGTGAACGGCCTCTATGCCACGGCCACCTTGATTGGCGATCGGGTGCAGATTGCGCTGAGCAGCGAACAGGCGAGGCTGGATCAGGGCACCATCAATCGCGGGCAGAGTGCTACCGAGGTGAGCGGGGCCCCGGGCCAGTGGCTGACGGTGGGGGAGCTCTCGACCAGCTCGGCAGATCAGGGGAGTAGCCTCGGCACCCAGCTACAGGGGGGGCGAGGCAGCCAGAGCGAGCGCCAGACCCTGCAGATCCGGGTCACCCGCCAATAAGCAATGTAGTGGTCTAATCATCCCGGACACCATTTTAGGTGGTACAGTCGCCACCATGACCTGAGGTGTTCAATGACAAGATTACGTCGCTCATTTACTGCCGAATTCAAACTCGAAGCCGCATCCCTGGTGCTCGACCAGGGATATTCTGTCCCTGAAGCCAGCCGTTCACTGGATGTCGGTGAAACCGTACTGCGTCGTTGGGTTCAGCAGCTTCAATCCTAACGAATTGGCACTACCCCAATCAGCAAAGCGCTGACTCCGGAGCAGCAGAAAATCCAGGAGCTGGAAGCCCGTATCAACCGGCTCGAACGTGAGAAGGACTGTCTAGTCCTGAAATAGGTTTACACATTTTCAACTAGCATTTCTCTACTCAGAACCCCCTATGTACCGCATCGGGGGTTCTGTATTTCAACGGATGATGCGGCCGCTCCGCGTGGTAAATATCCACCGCTTCACGCACCATTTCCCGTTCTTGCGTCAAATCCTGCGGGCTTTGCAACAATAACTCTCCTTTTAAAATCCCGTTCACCCGCTCCGCCAACGCATTCTGGTAATAGTCATACCCATCCGTCATCGAGCATTTCACCCCGTACCGTTCATGTAATGACTGATACAGCCCCGAGCAATACTGCACGCCGCGGTCCGAGTGATGGATGAGTTCACCGCCGCCACGTCGTTGCTTCAGTGCTTTCTTGAACGCCATCGCCACCGACTCCGCGTGCATCCCTTCGTGCACGTGATGGCCCACTATCTTGCGTGAGTAGGCATCCGTCACCAGGCTCAGGTACAGCGGCCCGCTCCTGGCTGGCAGATAGGTGATATCTGCGACCCAGACCTGCTCCGGGGCCACCGGTGTGACCTGCTCTGGCCCCGCCTTGAGCAAGTTGGGATGACGGTAGAA
>NZ_JAAKXB010000009.1:0-169169 GCF_029479985.1 Aeromonas sp. A600620
TCAGAAGTGAAACGCGGTAGCGCCGATGGTAGTGTGGCATTCGCCATGCGAGAGTAGGACACTGCCAGGCACCCAATATAAGAAACCCCGCTCAATGAGCGGGGTTTCTTATTGGCTGCAATTCAGCATGTCGTCTGATAATTGACCTTTTATTCTCTCTTCCCTGCCGTTTTCTCCATTTTTCCTCCTCGACTTTCTCCGGTTCTGCCATCGCCGCTGGCGTTGGTTGTCGTTATAATGGCCGCCCTCAAGCAAGGTGGTGGTATGAAAGCAGAATATCTACAGCGATTCGGGGGCATTGCCCGTCTTTATGGTCAGAATGCCCTGCGTTCCTTTAGCCAGGCGAAAGTCTGTGTTGTGGGGATCGGTGGCGTGGGCTCCTGGGCGGCGGAGGCGCTGGCCCGCGCCGGTATCAACCAGGTCACCCTGATCGATATGGACGATATCTGCATCACCAACACCAATCGCCAGATCCACGCCATGAAGGGGACGGTTGGTCGCCTCAAGACCGAGGTGATGGCCGAGCGTATTCGCGCCATCAATCCGGATTGCGACGTGATCGAGGTGGATGATTTCGTCACTGCCGATAATCTGGCCGAGCATATCAAGCGGGAGTTTGACTATGTGGTGGACGCCATCGACTCGGTCAAGGCCAAGGTGGCGCTGATTGCCTTCTGCAAGCGCAACAAGATACCGGTAATTGTGGCCGGTGGTGCCGGCGGGCAGATGGATCCGACTCAAATCACCGTGGCCGATCTGGCCAAGACCATTCAGGATCCGCTCGCTGCGAAAGTGCGCTCCGACCTGCGCCGATTGCACAACTTCAGCAAGAATCCGGCGCGCAAATTCGGGGTGGAATGTGTCTTCTCAACCGAGCAGCTGAGTTATCCGGATGGTAATGGTGGCACCTGTCAGGCAAAAGCGGCCAGCGATGGCACCATGAAGATGGATTGCGCCTCCGGCTTTGGCGCGGTGACGCCGGTGACGGCAACCTTTGGGCTGGTTGCCGCGTCCCGGGTATTGAAGAAGATTGCCGAGCGGGGGGCCCGCGCTGAGAAAGAAGCCGGGAATGAAGAAGTAGGGTCGATTGGCGAAGCCTAATCGACCTCTGCACAAAGCTGATTAGACTGCCTGCTCCCGGATCGCCAGCACGATCGCTCTGAGCCCGTTACCTCGTGACGGGCTCAAGTGTTTCTGAAGTCCCAGTTCGCTGAAATAGCCTTCTATATCAAAAGCCTGGATCGCCGCAGACGATTGGTGGTTGAGTGCCGCCAGCACGATGACGATAAGGCCCCGCACGATCCGGGCATCGGAATCACAGGCAAAGTGCCAGCAGCCATCCTCGCTTTGTTCTCCCTGCAGCCAGGCCTGGCTTTCACACCCCTTGAGGCGGAACTCCTCCTGCTGCCATTCGGCGGGTAGCGCTGGCAGCTGCTTGCCGAGCTGGATGATGAGCCGGTACTGGTTCTCCCAGCCATGAGCGGCGGCAAACTGCTGGCGGATGGTGTCGGCGTTGGGCTCAAGGCCAATCTGGGTATAACTTGCGAGGTCACTCATTCGGTTGTCTGCCTTAGAAGAAGTCACTGAGTTTGTGCAGGGCGGCCAGCAGGGCGTCGACATCGTCCCGATTGTTGTAGCAGGCCAGCGAGGCGCGCATGGTGCCGCCGATTCCGAGCGACTCCATCAACGGCATGGCGCAGTGATGGCCGACTCGCAGGGCGATACCCTGCATGTCGAGCAGGGTAGCAGCATCTTGCGGGTGGATGTCGTCGAGCAAGAAAGAGACCGCACCGGCACGTTGGCCGGGTTCGCCGACCAGACGCAGCCCCGTCACCTGTTGCAGGCCAGCGACCAGATAGTCGGTCAGTGTCTGCTCATGGCTGGCGAGCCATTGCCGATCTTGCCCCATCACAAAGTCGATGGCGGCGGCGAGGCCGATAGCGCCAGCGATATGGGGGGTGCCCGCCTCGAATTTGAAGGGCAGGCTATTGAAGGTGGTGCCGCTGAAACTGACCCGGTCGATCATTTCACCACCTGCTTGCCAGGGCGGCATCCGCTCCAATAGCTCGGTGCGGCCCCACAACACACCGATGCCGGTCGGGCCATAGAGCTTGTGGCCGGAGAAGGCGTAGAAGTCGCAACCGATAGTTTGCACATCCACCTCGAGATGGGCCACCGCTTGGGCGCCGTCGATCAGCGTCACGGCGCCGACTGCCTTGGCGGCAGCCACTATCTCTTTGACTGGATTGACGGTACCGAGGGCATTGGAGACGTGGGCCACGCTCACCAGCCGGGTGCGTGGCCCCAGCATTGCGTGATAGGCGGCCAGATCGAGATCGCCCCGCTCATCGAGGGGGATCACCCGGATCACCGCGCCGGTGCGCTGGGCGACCAGTTGCCACGGGACGATATTGGCGTGGTGCTCTAAGGTGCTGAGAATGATTTCATCCCCCGCCTTGAGCTCGCTCATCCCCCAGCTCTGGGCCACCAGATTGATCGCTTCTGTGGTACCACGGGTCCAGATAGCTTCGTGGCTGCGGGGCGCATTGATAAAGCGGGCGGCTGTTTCGCGGGCAGCTTCGAAGGCGTGGGTGGCACGGCCACTCAGGGCGTGGGCGGCACGGTGCACGTTGGCGTTGTCGACCCCATAGTAGTGAGCGATGGCATCCAGTACAGCGTGCGGCTTCTGGGTGGTGGCGGCGTTGTCCAGATAGACCAGAGGGTGGCCGTTTACCTCCTGCGTCAAGGCCGGAAACTGGCTGCGCAGCTGGTCGTGCTGTTGCTGATTCATGCTCCCCTCATCATCCGGAAAAAGTCATCATCTCGAAAGGTCGGCCATGATCCTGAAAATAGCGCCCGAACACAAGGCGCGATAAGCCCGATTGGCGGTTGCCTGCCGTGCAGCAGGTACGGCTCGTCGGGTGATTTCTGGTACAATGCCGCCCCTCATCATAAGCCAAGAGATCCGGCCCATGAAGCTCAACCCCAATCAGAACGAAGCGGTCAAGTATGTTTCCGGCCCTTGCCTGGTGCTGGCGGGTGCCGGATCGGGCAAGACCCGCGTCATCACCAACAAGATTGCCTATCTGGTGCAGCAGTGCGGCTACAGTGCGCGCAACATCGCTGCGGTCACCTTTACCAACAAGGCGGCGCGGGAGATGAAGGAGCGGGTCGGCCAGACTTTGGGCCGCAAGGAGGCGCGGGGGCTGATGGTCTCCACCTTCCATACCCTGGGCCTCGATATCATTCGCCGTGAGCACAAGAGTCTGAATCTGAAGGCTAACTTCTCCCTGTTCGACGACACCGACCAGCTGGCGCTGCTGAAAGAGTTGACTGAAGACGAGCTCGACAACGACAAGGACAAGCTCTCGGCCCTTATCAGCCAAATCTCCAACTGGAAGAACGATCTTATCCTGCCCGCCCGCGCCATGCGTATTGCTCGCGGGCCGGAAGAGGTGTTGATGGCCCAGCTCTACGAGCGTTATCACCGCCAGATGGTGGCCTATAACGCGCTGGATTTTGACGACCTCATCGTGATGCCGACCCTGCTGCTCAAGAGCAATCAGGAGGTGCGCGAGCGCTGGCAGAACAAGATCCGCTATCTGCTGGTCGATGAGTACCAAGACACCAACACCAGCCAGTACGAACTGGTGAAGCAGATCGTCGGCGAGCGGGCCCGCTTTACCGTGGTAGGGGATGATGACCAGTCCATCTACTCCTGGCGTGGGGCCAAGCCGCAGAATTTGGTGCTGCTGAGCGAAGATTTCCCCAGCCTCAAGCTGATCAAGCTGGAGCAGAACTACCGCTCCAAGCGGCGTATCCTCAAGTGCGCCAACATCCTGATCGCCAACAATCCCCACGTCTATGACAAGGCGCTCTTCTCCGAGCTGGATGAGGGGGTGAAGCTCAAGGTGCTGTTCGCCAAGAACGAGGAGCACGAAGCGGAGCGGATTGCCGCCGAGATGATGGGCCACAAGTTTATGAACCGCACCCGGTTCAAGGATTACGCCATCCTCTATCGGGGCAACCATCAGTCGCGCATCTTCGAGAAGGCGTTGATGACCAACCGGATTCCTTATCGCATCTCCGGCGGCACCTCGTTTTTCTCCCGCACCGAGATCAAGGACATCATGGCCTACCTCAAGCTGCTGGTGAATCCGGATGAGGACACCGCCTTCCTGCGGGTGGTCAACCTGCCGCGCCGCGAGATTGGCCCCACTACCCTCGAAAAACTGGGGCAGTATGCCAATCAACGCGGCAAGAGCCTGTTTGCCGCCAGCTTCGAGCTGGGGCTCGAGCAGCACCTCTCCGGGCGGGGCCTCGTGGCCCTGCAGGCTTTCACCAACTGGCTGGTACGCCTTGGCGATCAGGCGCTGCGCGGCAATCCGGTGGAGGCGGTGCGGGACATGATCAAGGAGATCCACTACGAAGAGTGGCTCTACGAGACCTCCCCCAGCCCGAAAGCGGCCGAGATGCGGATGCAGAACGTCTCCACCCTCTATCGCTGGATCACCGAGATGCTGGAAGGGGATGAGCTGGAGGAGTCGATGACGCTGGCTCAGGTGGTCACTCGCCTCACCCTGCGCGACATGATGGAACGCAACGAAGGTGAGGATGATGCGGATCAGGTGCAGTTGATGACGCTGCACGCCTCAAAGGGGCTGGAGTTCCCCTATGTCTATATGGTGGGGATGGAGGAGGGCTTGCTGCCCCACCAGACCAGCATCGACGAGGACAACGTAGAGGAGGAGCGGCGCCTCGCCTACGTGGGCATCACCCGGGCCCAGACCGAGCTGACCTTTACCCTCTGCAAGGAGCGGCGCCAGTTTGGCGAGTCGGTACGGCCCGAGCCGAGCCGCTTCCTGCTCGAGCTGCCGCAGGATGACCTTGAATGGGAAAACCAGAAGAAGGTGACTGCCGAGGAGCGCCAGCAGAAGGGACAGGTCGGTGTTGCCAACTTGCGGGCGTTGTTCAAGAAGGATTAACCCTAAGGATTGGCCGGAGTCAGTAGCGGCACTATATCTGCTCCCGGCATGGGCGGAGATATATAGCGCCCTTGCCCCATCCGGCAGCCAATATCAATCAGCTTCTGCAACTGCTGCTGGTTCTCGATCCCCTCGACTACCAGGGTGTAATCGAGATCCTGACAGATATCCCGCATGGCGCGGATCAGTGCCAAATCTTTGGGTGATTGCAGCATCCGCTGGGTAAAGCTGTCATCCACCTTGATGTAATCCACCGGGAAGTGGAACAAGGCGTTGAGGGAGGAGAAGCCGGTGCCGAAATCATCGAGGCTGATCTGGATACCCTTGGCCCTCAGGTCATGCAGGGATGCCAGTGCATCGGAATCTTGTCGCGACAGCTCCCGCTCGTTGAATTCAAAAATCAGATAGCCGGGGGCGACCCCTTCCTCTTCGATGATCCCCATCAGCCGCATGATGTGGTCATGGTTGACCAGATGCTTGCCCGACAGATTGATGGCGACCTTGAACTTGCTCTGCCCGGAGATTGGCAGCCAGTTCTTCAGTTGCTGACAGGTGTGGCGCAGGATCTGGTAATCCAGCTCCAGAATCAGGCCGCACTGCTCTGCCAGCGGAATAAAGTCGAACGCATCCTTCAGAATCCCCTCCTCGGTCAGCCAGCGCGCCATCACCTCCAGTCCGGTCAGGCGGCTATCCTGCAGCCGGATCACCGGTTGGAAGTAGGGGACGATACGCCCCTCCCGCAGGGCTCTGGCCAGCATCTCTTCCGGCGAATTCCAGTTCTGGTTGATGCAATCATCCGAGTAGCTGACGATGCGACTGCGACCATTGCGTTTGGCCTGATACATGGCCAGATCGGCCTGATGGAGCAGCTGGCTGATATCTGAGGTTTGCTCGGAGACGCTCGATACCCCAAGGCTGACGGTAATGCTCAGCTCGTTGCCGAGTAGCCGGAACGGGTAGGAGAGACGGCTGATAATGCGGTTGAGCACCGGGCTGATGTCATCGTCGCTCTTGCTGCTGTCCAGATAGATGACAAACTCGTCGCCCCCCAATCTGGCCACCATATCGTTTTGCCGGATGCAGGTCTGGAGGCGGCGGCTTACCTCCTTGAGCAGCTGATCACCAGCACTGTGGCCCAGGGTGTCATTGATCTGCTTGAAGTGATCCACATCGATGAAGATCACCGCAAACCCCGGTGACTTGTAGCGGTTGTAGTGGGTCATGGCTTGATTGAGGTGGTTCATCAACAGTGCCCGGTTCGGTAGCTGGGTCAGCGGGTCGTGAAGCGCATCGAATTGCAGCCGCCGTTCCAGCTCCTGATGCTGCTTGAGCTGCTTTTGCAGCCTGAGGTTGGTCTGACGCAGCTGTTGCAGCCGCTGGTTGATGGAGTCTTCACTATTGATGTCGTTAAGCTGCTGGCGGATCCGCTTCAGCTCCAACAGCAGGGTGAGCTGACCACGCAGGAAGTCGAGAAACAGCTTGTCGTCTGTCTCCAGCGGTTGCGCGGTGCTGATGATGAAGTGGGCGAAGTACTGTTGTTGCAGCCGTAGCGGCATGCTGTGCCAGTAGGTTGCCTCCCTGTTGACCTCGATATTGCTGGTGCTGTGGCACAAACCGCTGATGAATTCGTCGCTTTGACGAGGATGTGTGGGATAAATCTTCTCAAGCGTATGGCTGTGGAGCCTGACCAGCAGCATATCCTCAATGGCGAGCATCTGGCGCAGCACCGCCTCCAGCTGGGAGAAGAGCGCCTGACCGGGCAGGGTGTTGGCCAGTCGCATGATGCGGCTGATGCTCTCGATTTTCTTTTTCCAGTTCGGGTCTTTGCGGATCAGCGGAGAAGGCAGCTCGGTGAGATGGGAGCCCGCCTGGGTTTCGGTCAGCCGTTTGGATAGACACTCCAGCAGCAGGCGTAATGTGGGCAGGTCGGATGGTTCGCCGCGAGCCAGCAGCCACTGCACCTGACCATGTTCGATAGGAAAGACGCACCACCCTTCGGCCTCATCGAGCTGGGTGAGCTGATCGGTGATGCGGGACTGCTCCCGCCCCAGTTGTTGCTTGAAGGTATCGCTGATTTTGTAGGCGTAGAGCCAGTTCAGACCACTGTCGGAGAGGCCCAGCATGCCGAAATGCTGCAACGGGCAGAGCTGGTTTATCTGCTTTATCAGATCATCATAATCGCTGCTCTGCGCTGTAGGGGGAGCCGGAAAATCCATAATGGCAGAGACCAACGCCAGCAGAGGAGTTGAGTAGTGGGATTCGGTGGAATGGGGCGACATGAGCAACTCCCGACTATGCCTACCCTACAAGAGTAGTCGGAAGCCGATAGATTGAAAGGGCCGCAATTGCGGCCCTTTCAAATACTTACAGCTTGTCGATCATGTAGTGGATGGCGTTTTCAATCTCTTCATCACTACAGTTCGCACAGGTGCCGCGCGGAGGCATCATGCCGGACTTGCCGGTAAAGCCTTCAATGGCATGTTTCTTGAGAGTATCAATGCCTTGGGCGATGCGAGGATCCCAGGCTGCCTTGTCACCCCGTTTGGGGGCACCGGCAGCGCCGGTGTCGTGACAGGCAAAGCAGGCGCCCTTGTATACTGTTTCGCCATTGCGGGGACCGGAAGAGGCGGTCGCAGCAGGTGCAGCACCCGCGCCGGCAATACCTTCCAGATCCTTGGCGGTATAGACCTGACCGATCGGTTTGATCCGCTCGGCAATGGCCTCCGGTGACATCTCATCGGCAGCAAGCACTGCCCCAGACAAGCTGGCGGCCGTCATCCCGACAGCCAGCAAATAGCTCAGTTTTTTCAACACGCTCATATACTCCCAGCAGTCTTTTATTATCCATGTAAACGACGGGATTATAACCGAATAGTTACAGCCATTTAAACGCTTGTGTGTGAAGTGTTAAACACTCTGCGTACAAAGTTTTGGGCGATCTCACGGCAATTCTGGTGGTGGAGATAAAAAGAAACCCGGCATTCGCCGGGTTTCGAGTAACCAAAGGGTGAAAAGGGTTATTTATCCCAGCTCAGGATCACCTTGCCGGAGTGGCCGGAGCGCATCGCATCGAACCCCTGCTGGAATTCGTCGATGTGGAATCTGTGGGTGATGATGGGGGAGAGATCCAGCCCTGACTGGATCAGGCTGGCCATTTTGTACCAGGTCTCGAACATCTCGCGGCCATAGATCCCTTTGATAAACAGCCCCTTGAAGATCACCTTGTTCCAGTCGATGGCCATGGTGGAGGGGGGGATGCCAAGCATGGCGATCTTGCCGCCGTGGTTCATCTTGTCGAGCATCTCCTGGAAGGCGCTCGGGACGCCGGACATCTCCAGCCCCACGTCGAACCCTTCGGTCATGCCCAGCTCGCTCATCACGTCGGCCAGCTTCTCCTTGGCCACGTTGACCGCGCGGGTGGCGCCCATCTTGCGGGCCAGCTCCAGCCGGTATTCGTTGACGTCGGTGATCACCACGTGGCGCGCACCCACATGGCGGCAGACGGCGGCGGCCATGATGCCGATGGGGCCAGCCCCGGTGATGAGCACATCTTCACCCACCAGATCGAAGGAGAGGGCGGTGTGCACCGCATTGCCAAACGGGTCGAAGATGGCAGCCAGCTCGTCCGGGATATTGTCCGGCAGCTTGAAGGCGTTGAACGCGGGGATCACCAGATATTCGGCGAAGGCACCCGGGCGATTGACACCAACACCAATGGTGTTGCGGCACAGGTGAGTGCGCCCGGCGCGGCAGTTGCGGCAGTGACCGCAGGTGATGTGCCCTTCGCCGGAGACCCGATCGCCGATGGCGAAGCCGCGCACCTCCTGACCGATGGCGACTACTTCGCCGACATATTCGTGGCCGACCACCATGGGTACCGGAATGGTCTTCTGGGACCACTCGTCCCAGTTGTAGATATGGATGTCGGTGCCGCAGATGGCGGTTTTGCGGATCTTGATCAGCAGATCGTTGTGGCCGAGCTCGGGAGCCGGTACATCCGTCATCCAGATGCCGACCTCTTTGTGCAGTTTGGAGAGTGCTTTCATGGCTGTTCCTTCAATATGAATGCAGAAAAAAGGGGCTGCAGCCCCTTGATTCAAATCAGATAACGCCGAGTTCACGGCCGATGCGGATAAAGGCGTCGATCGCCTTGTCCAGCTGCTCGCGGGTATGGGCGGCAGACATCTGGGTGCGAATGCGCGCCTGACCCTTGGGCACGACCGGGAAGGAGAAGCCCACCACATAGATGCCGGCTGCCAGCATGCGGCTTGCCATTTCGGAGGCGAGTTTGGCATCCCCCAGCATCACCGGAATGATGGCGTGGTCGGCGCCTGCCAAGGTGAAACCGGCTGCGCTCATCCGCTCGCGGAAGTAACGGCTGTTCTCTTTCAGACGTGCGCGCAGGTCGTGACCTTCCGCCAGCATGTCGATCACCTTGATGGTGGCGGCAACGATGGAGGGGGCCAGCGAGTTGGAGAAGAGGTACGGGCGGGATCGCTGACGCAGCCAGTCGATCACCTCTTTCTTGCCGGAGGTATAGCCGCCGGATGCGCCGCCGAGCGCCTTGCCCAGGGTGCCGGTGATGATGTCGACCCGATCCATCACGCCGCAATATTCGTGGGTGCCACGACCATTCTCGCCGATAAAGCCGACGGCGTGGGAGTCATCCACCATCACCAGCGCATCGTATTTGTCGGCCAGATCGCAGATGGATTTGAGGTCGGCGATGACCCCATCCATGGAGAAGACGCCGTCGGTGGCGATCAGCTTGAAGCGGGCGCCATCGGCGTCAGCCTGCTTGAGCTGGGCTTCCAGCTCGGCCATGTCGTTGTTGGCGTAGCGATAACGCTTGGCCTTGCACAGCCGCACGCCGTCGATGATGGAGGCGTGGTTGAGGGCATCGGAGATGATGGCATCTTCGGCACCAAAAAGGGTCTCGAACAGGCCGCCATTGGCGTCAAAGCAGGAGGAGTAGAGGATGGTGTCTTCAGTGCCGAGGAAGGCAGACATCTTCTGCTCCAGCGCTTTGTGCTGATCCTGGGTGCCACAGATGAAGCGCACCGAGGCCATGCCGAAGCCGTGGCTGTCGAGTCCCTGATGGGCGGCAGCGATCAGATCCGGGTGGTTGGCCAGCCCCAGATAGTTGTTGGCACAGAAGTTCAGTACCTGCTCACCGCCGACGGCGATGCTGGCCTGCTGGGCGGAGGTGATGATGCGCTCCTGCTTGTACAACCCTTCAGTTTGCACCTGGTTCAGTTGCTCGGTCAGGTGACGATAGAATCCGTTAGACATCCTCGATCCTTAGTGGCTATTTCAGCTGCGTATCAACAGAGGGCGACATTTTACTGCAATCTGTTGCGGTAAATTCAAATGATTGTGCTGATATTCAACAAATGTGAAACAGATCTCACCCAGCTGGTTGGGCCAGCTGGCGGTAGTGCTGCTCCAGCTGCTGGATCTGTCCGGCCACCTGGGGTTGCACATAGGGGCGCAGCAGGAACAGCACCTTTAATACGCCCTGATAGAGCAGAGGTTTGGTGATGCGGGTGTTGGGGGCCTGGGCAATCTGGAAGGGGATCCAGCAGGTCACCACCATCTTGATGGTCTGTCCCAGATCCGGCAGGTCGTCATCGCTGACATCTATGATGCCCCCTTCGCGCAGGCTTCTGAGCAGCGCGACCACGGAGGAGCGCATCTGCTCCTGGGCCTTGAGGTACTTCTGTTGCAGCGGCTCGTCACGGCTCAGGATGTCCGGCAGGTTGGCGTAGAAGAAGCGGAACTGCCACATCAGATAGAAGATGGCATCCAGATAGCCCATCAGATCCTGCAGGGTGATTTCACGGTTGCGGGTCGGCACGAAGCTCTCGCTAAGGTGACGGGCATACTGGTCGAAGATGGAGTGGATGATGTCTTCTTTATTGCGGAAGTGGTAGTAGAGGTTGCCCGGGCTGATACCCATGTGCGCCGCAATGTGGTTGGTGGTGATGTTGCGTTCACCCTGATCGTTGAACAGCTCGGTCGCGCTGTGAATGATCCTGTCTCTGGTTTTCATCACTCATTCCTCCAACAGGTTCCGCTCGGGGCAGTTTTGAACAAGGTCGAATCCCCGGACGGCCCGTGATAAACTTTTCGGCAATTTCAAATTGGCTCACTATACACAGCTTTAACAAGCAGTCACATGTAGCCATCAACGTACGAGAGGCAAACTCCATGATCGTAGTAACTGGCGGTGCTGGCTTTATCGGCAGCAATCTGGTCAAGCAGCTGAACGCTCAAGGACGGACCGATATCGTGGTCATTGATGACCTGACCGACGGCACCAAGTTCGTCAACCTGGTCGATCTGACCATCGCTGACTACATGGACAAGGACGAGTTTCAGGCTCGGATCGTCTCCGGTGACGAGTTTGAAGAGTGGGATAACGGCATCGAGGTGATCTTCCACGAAGGCGCCTGCTCTGCCACCACCGAATGGAACGGCAAGTTCATCATGGAGGTCAACTACGAGTACTCCAAGGATCTGTTCCACTACTGCATCGAGCGTGAAATTCCGTTCATTTACGCCTCTTCTGCCGCGACCTACGGTGGCCGCAACGACAACTTCATCGAAGATCCCAAGTTCGAACAGCCGCTCAACGTCTACGGCTACTCCAAGCAGTTGTTTGACCAGTACGTGCGCCGCTGGATGCCGGAGATCAACTCTCAGGTCGTTGGCCTGAAGTACTTCAATGTCTACGGCCCGCGCGAGCAGCATAAAGGCTCCATGGCTTCCGTTGCCTTCCACCTCAATACCCAGGTGAAGAAGGGCGAGAATCCCAAGCTGTTCGAAGGTTGCGATGGCTTCCCGAACGGTGGTCAGATGCGTGACTTCATCTATATTGACGACGTCTGCAAGGTAAACCTCTGGTTCTGGCAGAACCCGCAGCACTCCGGCATCTTCAACTGTGGTACCGGCCGTGCCGAGCCGTTCCAGAACGTGGCCGAAGCGGTGATCAAGCATCATCAGAAGGGATCCATTGAGTACATTCCCTTCCCGGATCACCTCAAGGGTCGCTACCAGAGCTTCACCCAGGCTGACATGACCAAGCTGCGCAGCGTGGGTTATGACGCCGAGTTTAAAACCGTTGCCGAAGGGGTAGCGGATTACATGGCCTGGCTCAACCGCTAACAGGTGAGCACAACGCGGCAGTTTGAGCGCAAAACCGGAAGTGGGCACTCGCCTGCTTCCGGTTTCTGGTCTCTGTGGCTGCTTGCCGTTCCTCTCTTCTCTACCGGGTAACCGCGCGATGAATATATTGATGGCACTCTCCCAGCTCGAGGTAACGGGAGCTGAGGTCTATGCCACCACGGTCGGTAACGAACTGACCCGGCGTGGTCACAACGTTTTTTACGTTTCAGATACTCTGACCAAGCCGACGCTTGGCCCCGTCTTCAAACTGAGATTCAACAAGCGCAGCATACTGCGCCGCTTCTGGCACGTCTTTTACCTCATCTATCTCATCAAGAAGCATCATATTCAGTTGGTGCATGCTCACTCCCGCGCCTCCGGCTGGAGCAGCTATGTGGCTTGCAAGCTGACTGGCACCCCGATGATCACCACGGTTCATGGTCGTCAGCCGGTACACGCATCCCGCAAAGCCTTCCATGCCCTTGGGCTTAGGGCGGTTGCCGTTTGTGAGGATATTGCCCATCAGATTGTCGACAATCTGGGGGTCGATCCTGCGATCGTACAGGTGCTGCGCAATGGTATCGAAACCGACAAATTCCAGCCTGTGCCAGCGCCGGACAACCCAAAGCCGGTGATTGCCATCATTGGCCGTTTGAGCGGCCCCAAAGGTGAGCTTTGTTACCGTCTGCTCGATGAAGTGCTCGATCTGGATGCCTGCAAGGTGCGGATTGTCAGCGGTACCAAGGTACCGGAGCGTTTTGCCCGTTTCGAAGGACGCGCCGAGTTTGTTGGCTATGTCGATGATGTACCCGCTCTGCTGGCGAGTTGCGATCTGGTGATCGGCGCCGGTCGGGTAGCGATGGAAGCACTGCTCTGTGGTCGGCCCGCCTTTGCCATTGGTGAAGCCAGGGCCATTGGTCTGGTGACCGAACAGAATCTGGATGATGCTCTGGCGAGTAATTTTGGTGATATCGGCCCCAAGGATCTGGCTATCGATTTTGCTGCCCTGAAGGGAGAAATCGAGACCGCCTTGGCCAGCAAGACGGTGCCGGAAGTCATTCGCCAACGCATTCAGGATGAGTATGGCTTGCAGGGGGTAGTATCTGGCCTAGAAACCATCTATCAGGATGCCGTAGTCGAAACCCTGCGCCGCGAGATGCCCGTCATCATGTACCACCGCTTTATCGAACAGGATAGCGAGAAAGGGGTGCACGGTACCTGGATGCCGATCACCATGTTCGAGAAGCATCTGCGCCTGATGAAGTGGCTCGGCTACGAAACCCTGACGTTCCGCGATCTGGCGGACAAAGGCTTTATCCACCGTCTGCAATACGGCAAGAAGTACCTGATGATCACTGCCGATGACGGCTATCAGGACAATCTGACCCGCATGCTGCCACTGCTGGAAAAATATGGTTACAAAGCTGTGGTGTACGTGGTCACCGGTGAAGGCTATAACCGTTGGGATGTGGAGCATCCGACCAATCCGGACACCAAGGTTTCATTGATGAGTGGTGAGCAGGTCAAGGCGTTGGCCGCTAGCGGTCATGTGGAGATTGGGGGTCATACCCTGACTCACCCCCGCTTGAGCAAGCTCACACCCGAACAACAAGCCCATGAAATTCAGGAGAATAAACGCCAACTGGAGGCCCTGCTTGGCCATCCGCTGCTCTCGTTCGCCTACCCTTACGGAGATATGAACGAGAGTGCCAAGGAGCAGGCTATCGCCGCCGGGTATCGTTTTGCCGTCGCTACCAATAGCGGCCCCAAAGCAATGCACCAGGACCCTTTCCAGATCCGCCGGATTGCCATCTTCCCCCGTACCGATGTATTCGGGCTGTGGCGAAAAATTCGTGGGAATTATGTGTTCAGGAAATAACTTGTGAATTTAGATAATAATTGCCTACGACTAAATATTATTGTGCAATTTGCAGCTTTTTTATTTGGCGCAATAGTTTTAACGGTCCCCAGTGGCTATGGATATGGGCCCAGCATTTTAGTTTTGACAAGTGTTTTTGTCTTTTGGCGTAAAAAATATTATTTGGCAATGAGTTCAGAGGTGAAAATATTATCATATATATTCATCTCTTTTTTTGTCATCCAAGCAGTATCAATCGGGATTGATGGTGGCGCTCTCAAAGAGTTAGACCGACCAAGTCGCTTGTTAATGGCTGCAATGACCTTACCTTTATTAAGTGTGTTCCCCATTAACATAAACGTTCTTATTGCTGGCCTCTCTATAGGAGCAGTGAGTTCAGGTCTAATCGCAATATATGAAAAGTTTTATCTTGGAATGCCTCGAGCTTTTGATGAAAGCATGCCAATTCAGTCAGGAAACATCAGCATGACATTGGCATTGTTATGTCTGTGTGCTTTTTTCTGGTTCCGCCATTTAGGGAAGAAAAACATTGCTACCTTTATGCTTCTTTCATTTTTAATGGGGGGTATAGGCAGTTTTCTCTCCGGGACCAGAGGTGGCTGGGTTTTACTTCCAATCGTCTTGTTTACAATAGTTTTTTATTTTAGAAAACAGCTATCCCTGAAAGATGGTCTCTATGCAAGCACTGTATGTGCCTTGTTGCTTTTCTTGGCTATGCTTCCGCAAAGTGGCGTAATGGATAGGATATATAATGCCAAAGCAGATGTTGTTCATTATTTTGATGGTGTGAATCCGGATACATCTCTAGGCATTCGATTGCAGTTGTGGGAAAGTGCATATAACTCTTTTTTGGAAAAACCAATATTTGGTTGGGGAAATAACGGAATTCGCTTATCACAATTAAACCAATATAATAATGGTTCTATATCCGAGTTCATTTATAATTTTAACTCACATGCACATAATCAATTTTTAGATGAATTGGCTAAACGCGGCATTATAGGCTTCTTGATGTTAGCCCTGCTGTACTTTTATCCACTTTGGGTTGCGAGTAAAAATAGAGATAACTTATTGGTCAGTAGTATGTTGGCGGTTTCATCATTAACTCTTGTTGATTATAGCTTGAGTCAAGCATTTATAAGCCATAACTCCGGGATGATATTCTTCATGTTTTTATTTTCGGCTTTAATTACCACAATAAAGGTATCTCCTTTGGAGGGAAGAAAATGATTAAGAAATTGCAATCATGGCGCGATATCATTCGTCGTAAAATAGGGATTGTGCTTTTTGACCGATCTTTGAGATCGTCTTCAAATGAAGATGGTGCTATAGTCTTTGTTCGTTGGGATGCCAAATTGGGTGATGCCATAGTATCATCTTGGGTCACTCGTGAAATAAAAAAGAAGTTTCCAGGCAAAAAAGTAGTTGCAATTACAACCCCTGAGATGAGGTCTTTATTTAAAAACCAGTTTCTTTTTGATGAAGTTTATTCTATTCCGAAAAGACCAAGTTATGCAGCACTCGCCTCATTGGCTAGAGATATAGGAGATATTGAATATCTTGTTCATCTTACTAATGAAATGAAGATGAAAGATATTTTCTTTATCTCAAAATTATCTGTAAAAAATGTTATTGGTATAGATGACAAAATAAAATGTGTGAATATTAAAATTGGTCATTTAACCAAGAATATTCACTTCTCACAGAAGTTTGCCTTGGCCGTTAATAAAATGGGGGTTGATAACCCCGATACAGATTATATTGTTCCAGAATATCTTGAAGATGAGTCAAGCGTTAAATCTAGCTGGCCTGATAATCCCACAATCTGTTTTAATCCTTACGGTAGTGGCAGCTCACGAACATTTAATGATGAAAAAATTATCGAGATCCTGAAGGTTATGTTGAGCAAGCCTGGATATAATGTATGTTTGCTCTATCCACCGATAAAGAAAATTGAAACAGAACACAATATCAGGAGAATGCCTGATATCTTAAGGGAAAGAGTTATCACACATGACTCATCCCATTCTTTAGGTGTTCTATTCGCTCAAATAAGAAATAGTATCGGTATCGTGTCTGTAGATACGGCGACAGTACACATTGCCGCAGGGCTGAAAAAACCTATATTTGGAATATATAATGATAATTTTGGTAAAGGTGAAAACCGGGAGTGGTTACCAAATTTTGAGAAAGCCATGGTAATGTATGTTGATGCCAAAAAAGAACAAAATGTAAACTACATTAATATGGAGGAGTTTGAGAATCAATTTAATGATTGGTATGTTCAGTACATAGCACAATAATTTAGATTTCTGCACCATAGCCTGGTGCAGAATAAAAATTAAAGCATCGCCTTTATGTATTTATTTACCCATATATCTAGTCTGTATTGATTTTTTATCTCGTCAGATATGTGATGATAAGGGATCGTTAAAAAGTCAGGTGAGACTTTTAGATCTGTATCTGTTATGCAAAATATATTGTTGGGATGAAAGAACGGAAATGTCTCTGCGGTATTGTTATTTGATATTATTTTTTGTTCATAGGCAAGAGACTCAAAGAATCTAAAAGACAAGCCTTTTTGTGACTGGTATCCTATATCAAGAATACAGTGATAAGCCGATGAGATTGCCAATAGTTCATCACCAGTAATTGGCTTGGTAATTATTTCGATTCTCTTGTCTCTTATTTTTTTGATCTTTCGGTGGTGATCAACATAAATCATGATTTTAATTTTTAAGTCTGGGTTGGCATCCAGAAATGCAGTCATAAAGGCGTAGCGTTCACGATCAAAGCTAAAAATACCAAACACATCACCATCATAGTTTCTGTTTGGTTGGAGTGGGGTTAAATTCTTTTTATAGTAGTTAGTTACTGGTGTAAAGCCATATTTTTTAACATCTTGCGGATCAAAGCTCAAAACTTTATCAAAAAGTGAAATGTTTTTGATATTATTTGGCATTCTGAGAGTACTGTCCCACAGGTGGCAAATCATCCTGTTGGTGCATTTTTTGAGCTGTGTCAGATGTTCTGCCGTGTAAATATCAGGATTAGTGAGGATAGTGATATCAAAGTGGCGGTTTTTTGTAAAACCATTCAAAAACTGGGTGGTCGACAGCCAGCTTCTTTCTTGTTTTAAATTTCTTTTAAACAGAGCCTTTGAAATTAAGTTTGATATTCTCTCTACTGGGTGCAGGTAATCATATCTAGATATTTCTCCATTCTCAATAAATGTAACCACGTGTCCTTGTTGTCGCATCTCTTCAACTATCGGGGTAATGAGCCCTGCGTTATCGATACCTATTAATAGGATATTCATTGGATTAGCTCTCAAAATGACATTTCAATGTTATTTCATTAAATTTAATAAACTAAAGTGACATAAATGATTTTATGGTCTCTGTACTAGAGAATGGGCTGTAAAAATGATCTGGTATATGCATTTTATCAATATCCATACGAGATATTTTTTGCGCTATTTTGGGAATGTCAAAAAGGGAGCAAAGGTTATCTTGCAGTGGCCCAGTAAGAATTTCTGCCGGCCCAGACGGGCAATCCACGCTGATCACCGGGGTATGGCAGATGAGTGCTTCAATAAGCACTGTTGGCAGCCCTTCAGCATCGGATGTCAGGATGAGCGCCTGAGCGGCTTTGATATAGGGGTAGGGGTTCTTCTGAAAGTCGATGATCTTCACCTTGTTGGCAAGGTTCATCTCCTCGATCATGGCTTCAATGTGAGGGCGTCGCTCCCCTTTGCCCATCAGAACGAGTGGCGTAGCAACGCCGCTTAGCTGATATGCCTGCAAGAGACGATCGTGGCGTTTTCGTTCTTCGAAAGTGCCGACATGGATGAAATACTTTTCAAATGGCTTGTTGAAAGGCTCATCGGCCAACGCCTGAATTTTCTCGATATCAAACGGATTGTAGATAACCTGACACGATTTTGGTGTGGCTCTTACATTGTGCAAAATGTCGTCCGCGATGCCTCGAGATACGCAGATCAGTTTCTTGCCATTATAGAAACGCTTGAATTTTTCATATCCTTTGGCATTGTCTTTGGCAAAGCCGGTGACATTTCCGTGGATCCAGTAATAAATATTCAGTGTATCAGGCAGGTGTCTGGTAATTTTGTCACATGAGCATGAGATAATTACGTCAGGCGAGATCTCTTGGACTTTTTTCAAGATCAGAGATGCTTGTATTTTTTCAACCGCAACATTGGATATGGCTTTAGTCAGCTTTGTGACAATGCCAAGATTAATCGGGTGAATGTTGTCAGGTAGCGTATGGTCTATTTTTTCCCGCAAGGTAAACAAGGTAACATCGACACCTGCATCTTTTAGCAAGGATGCGGTATTGAGCAGAACCTTTTCCGCACCACCACCATACAAGTCTTCAACAATGAATAAAAACTTTTTAACTGGTGGGGTCATAACTGCTCCGCGGGTCTCATAACTGACTGGTAAATCTACTAAAAATGTGAATCGTAAACGAGCAAAATCAGGTGGCAACTGTTAAAGTCGTTAGCAATTTTTTCAATAGGTGTGGATCAATGATTGGTCTTAGTGGGCGCTACCATAACGCATTATTCGCGGCCTGTATATTTGCTGGGCTGCTGCTCTCCTGGTTGTTTACTGTTAATCAGCTCCTCACCGGCGATCAGACCCAGATGCTCTACAAGGGTTACCTTGGAGCCTATGAGGGGGTCTGGCTCAGCTATGGCAATGCGGCGAGTGCGGTGGGCAATGTGCCGGGGAGCTTGTCGGCCTGGCTGATTGGTGGGCCGCTGCTACTGTGGGATTCTCCCTATGCCCCCATGGTGTTGCTGCTGGTGATGCGGTTGGTCGGTTTTCTGCTATTTGATGCGGTTATCCGCCAGGTGTTTGTTGACCCCGTATCGAAGGGCAATGCGCGGTTGCTGTTTCTGGTGCTCTGCTGGCTTAACCCCTGGTTCCAGTACGAGAGTTTGCTCTACAACCCCTCCTATCTCTTCCTCTTCTCGGCCATGCACTGCTGGTCGACTTGGCATATGCGCGAGCGGGCCTCCTTCTGGCACATGATTGTTCATCTGCTGGCTATCGGTATGGCGATGCAGTTGCACTACTCCTGGCCGTTGCTGGCTGTGATCTCCACCTACCTCTTCTGGCGCCGAATCCTCAAGGTGAGCTGGAGCGGGGTGGTGGTCGCTGCCCTGCTGATCGGTGCCTCCCTGATCCCTTACGCCATGGAAGTGATGAGCAACAGCCATATCACCCAGAACGTCGATCCCGAAGCGCGTCAGCGCTATATCGGATGGGGGCTGGTGCATGTCTATCCGGTGCTGAAATCGGTGATCTACTGGCTGCGTTACGGCTCCTGGCTGTTTGCCAGCAAGCTGGTCAACGACACCCAGTTCATCTGGCTGGCGGGTCATGAATATTTGCAGATGACAGCAGTCTGGCTGTGGCGGGTGGTGATCTACGGGGTGGGCTCTGCCACCGTGTTGCTGGCGGCCAAGGCCAACTGGCAACTGTGGCGGGATCTCAAGCCGCGTCTGCTGCGCAGCGACCGTGCATCAGTGGACGGCACGAGCTGGCTCGGCCTCTATGCGCTGGCGGCCGTATTGGCTGTGCTGGTGAGTGCGGCGCTCTCGCCCATCATCTTTAACTATTGGCACCTGATGCTGATATTCCCCTATGCCCTGTTCCCGATCCTGCTGTTGCTGGTTAGCTGGAGCCGCAACCATCCTCAGTGGGTTGGCAAGGGGCTGCTGGCAGCCACCCTGTTCTGCACCGCTGTGAACCTGATTGCGGCGAGCGACAGCACCAAGTTCTCCTATCAGGCGGACTACAAGCAGCAGGTGCAGGAGTATTTGCAGGAGATGAAGCTGCAACCCAAGTAACTGGGTTGTGTGATCAGTCGAAGGGAGGCGTAATGCCTCCCTTTGCTTTTTCCGTAGCTCAATAAGCGGGTTGTGGTTGCCGGTTATCGCTGGTGGCGTAGCCGACCTGCTTTGGTGGCCATTGCACCAGCTGCAAGGGCATAGCCGGAATGCAATAATCTACAAGCTTTCAGCTTGTTTGCGGTGTATCTATAACCCATGAATACCACCGATTCCCTTATCCGCTACTGGCAATCCCCGCACCTGCCGGGGGTCGAGCTATCACACTCCCACCACAGGGCGTTCAGCTACGGCCGCCATGTCCATCTCGACTACCATATCGGGCTGGTGCAGCGGGGTGGCCAGAAGTTTATCCACAAGGGAAACAGCCACCATCTGGTGCGCGGGGTGCTCTCTACCGTTAACCCGGACGAGGTGCACGACGGCCTCAGCCTGCTGCCAGAAGGGTACGAGGTGCGGGTCTTCGCCATCGATCCCCAGCAGCTGGCGCTCTGGCTGCCGGAGCAGCCTGAACCCTTCTTCGACAAGGGATTGCAGAGCCGCCCCGACCTCTATCAGGGCTTTGCCCAGCTGCACAGCTATCTCGACAACCCCAAGGCCGATGGCCTGCTGATCGAGAGCCAGCTGCTTGCCCTGCTGGGGGAGCTGCTGCATCTGGCCCCCGAGGTACACCAGTTGGCGGATCCCCAATTGCGATTCCTGCGCGACTACCTGATGGCCGCCCTCGACGAGCCCCACTCGCTGGAAGAGCTGGCGGGGCTGCTCGGGCTCGATCGTTTCGCCTTCCTGCGCCAGTTCAAGAAGCGCAGCGGCATGACTCCCTACGCCTGGCTGAAACGGCTGCGGCTGGAGCAGGGCAAGCGGCTGCTGGCGAGCGGCATGGCGGTGAGCGAGGTGGCGCTGGCGGTCGGCTTCTTCGATCAGAGTCACTTCCACCACGGCTTTCGCCAGGCATTCGGTCTGACACCCGCCGAATTTCGTGCCCAGATGCAATCTTTTACAAGCCGCGCCCCCCGCTGATCCGCCATGCTGGCTCTCCGTCGTTAAAGCGAGAGTTGTTATGCTGACCAGTCTGTTCGTTACCCTCGGCCTGATGCACCTGATTGCACTGGCCAGCCCCGGCCCCGATTTCGCCCTGATCCTGCGCACCAGCCTGCACCGGCCGACCGCTCTTGGTGCGGCGCTGGGCATCTCGCTGGCGATCATGGTGCACGCCACCCTGAGTCTGACCGGGATCAGCATGCTGATTGCCAGCCATCCGCTGCTGTTTATGGTGATTAAGTGCTGCGGTGCCCTCTATCTGGGCTGGTTGGGGTGGGGTGCCCTGATGGCGGCTCGCCAGCAGAGCAGTACCGTGATGGCCAGCGCCGCCAACGAGCTGCGCGGCTGGGGCAGGGGCGTGCGCACTGGCCTTGCCACCAACCTGCTTAACCCCAAGGCGCTGGTGTTCTTTATCGGTCTGCTGGCCGCCATGGTGACGCCAGAGGTGGACGGAATGACCCGCAGCCTGCTGGTGGGCGAGCTCTTCATCATCTCCCTCTGCTGGTTCGGGTTGCTGGCGTGGAGCCTCTCCACCGATCGTGCCCAGCGCCTGCTGCTGCGGGTGCAGCGGCCGCTCAATCTGGTGACCGGCGTGCTGTTTGCGGTGGTCAGCCTCTCCATTCTGGCGAGCATGGGCGCCGAGCTGATAGTCTGACGAGTCGGCGCATGGGCCTATACTCCAACAAGGTTTACCTGTCAGGAGTACCCGGCCATGCGTCTACTGCCTCTTTGCTGGTTGTTGGGGATGACCCCGGCGCTGGCGGCCCCGGTTCATCTCAAATTGCTGGAGTGGGGCTATCTGCCAGCGGGTTATGAACAACAGTTTGCCGACTATGCCAAAGCCCATGGGGTGGAGGCGACGGTCAGCCGGATCGAGCCGCTGCTGACCGATTTCGACAGCGTCTACCGCGCCCTGCGCACCCGCAGCGCCGATGTGGTGCTGCCGACCAGCTACTTCTACAAGGCCCATCACCAGCCGCTGTTCAAGCTGCTGCTCCCCATCGATTTCAATCGCCTGCAGCACTACCCCGAGGTGAAGCCCGCCCTCAAGAACACCGAGTATGACAAGCAGGGGGAGCGCAACTACTCGGTGCCCTTTTCCTACGCCATGTTCAGCCTCGCCTATGACAGCAAGCAGGTGCCGCAAGCGCCCACCAGTTGGCAGGTGCTCGCCAACAGCTCGCCGCCCGGTCAGTTTGCCGAGTTCTGCGACCAGTTCGAGCCGCTGCTCTTTTCGGTACTGCTCTCGCTGGGCAAGTCGCCCGCCCTGTTTGCCAGCGGCGAGATGCTGGCCGACAAGACCTTGCAGCAAGAGGTGGAGCAGCAGCTCTCGCAGCGGCTGCGAGCCAGTCGCGGCTTCTGGTTCAATCAGGCCAACCGCTGCGAGGATCTGCGCCAGCAGACCTTTGCCACCACCTGGGGGCTGGAGCTGGTGGAGTGCAACAAGCAGAACGAGCAGCAGTGGCGGATCGCCATGGTGCAGGAGGGGGCCATCTATGCCCTCGATGCGATCTCCATCGCCCGTCATGTTGGCGATGATCCTGCACGGCTCAAGGCCGCCTACCTGCTGGTGGATTTTCTGCTGAGCGCGCCGCTGCAACGCCAGATGCTGGTGGGCACGCCCACCATTTCGGCCAGCAATATTGCCTCCCGGCCACCCCTCAGCCCGCAGGAGCAGGCGGTGCTGCCGGATCGCCCGCTGCCGGAGTTTGACGAGCGACTGCTGGTGCCCGCGTTGCCCGCCCATATCAAGAATCGCTACAAACGGATGGTGCAGCAGGCGATCGTCGCCAGCGGCAAAGAGGGGCTGGTCAAGCAGTGCCCCTGGGATCTCGATAATTGATGAATGAGCCTGCCGCTTCTCCGGCGGCAGGCAAGTTTGCGCAAGATGGCTGATGATCGGTCATCGCCCGTTCCAGGGCATTCCCCCGTTCAACTCACGCCGCTCGTTGGCCCCCATCGTTTGAAAAAACTGCGCGCTTTCCGCAATCCCATTTAGCCGGATTAAACAACCGAACCCTCGCCAGATTGCCGTTCATACCCTGGCTGACCCTGTACAAAAGTGCCTCAATTGTGACAACTTGGATGTGAGCTGAACAATCCTGATCTGTCCCTTGTGGGAAGGTGATGAATAGGTTATTTCTCTGTGACATTGGCGGCATCCGGCACGGGTTCTCCAGCCATGTGGTGCGAAATCCACAGCAAAAACAAACAGTAAAATGCAGGAGCAAATATGAAAAAGGTCGTGATGGTTGCCGTGGCTGCAGCCCTTCTGGGTGGCTGCGCCGTCAAGAATCAGGTATCCCACAGCTTGCAGGCGATCCCGCTGACAGCCTTCCAGCAGAGCGAGAGCAACCCCAATCAGCGCGTCTACAAGGAGCCGGGCGTTGACCTGCGCCAATACAATGAGGTGCTGCTCGATCCGCTGCAGTTTATTCGTCAGGAGAACGGCCAGTGGTATCTGCTGACCGCCAACGAACAGAACCAGATTGGCCGCTATTACCACGACAAGTTCCAGAGCGAGCTGATCAAGCAGGGCGTCAAGATTGCCACCGCCCCCGGCCCGAAAGTGATGCGGATCCAGGCCGCCGTCACCAACTTCGACCTGACCCGCCCCGACCCCAAGCTGCGTGACCTGCTGCCAGCCAAGATCGCCATCAATGTCACCCGCGAAGTGATCGGCAAGGAGCCCTACCTGCTCAAGGTGGGCAGTATGGCCCAGCTGCTCGACTCCCAGAGCGGCAAGCTGCTGGTGCGGGTGATGGATGCCCGCGAGAGCCCGGACAGCACCCACAAGGATGAGCCCATCACCGCCGAGGAGATGGAGAAGATGATCGACCAGTGGGCGGCCAGCCGCGCCAAACAGCTGGCGGACAATCTGGGGCGCTGATCGATTGGTGCGTCCAAGCGGGGCGCAGCGGGAGCCTTTTGGGCTGCAATAATGGCAAGATGTTGATAAGGTGGTCATTTTGCAGGCAGGAGAAAATGATATGAAACGCGTGTTGTTACCCATCCTTGTTGCTGGCCTGTTGAGTGCCTGCAGCATCTCGTCACCCACGCCTGAGTGTGCGCCGATGGCGGGTGGCTGGCAGAGTCAGCCGTTGCCCAATGCGGAAGGAGAGGCTGCGCTGGCCAGCGTGCTGGCTCGCATGAACACGGCCGCCAAACTGCAGAGCATCCGCGAGGTGCGCAGCCAGGTGGTCTCCGGGGTCAACTACGACATCGAGTTCCAGCTCGACAACGGAGAGGTGTGGAACACCCGTGTCTATCGGGATCTTGCCGGCAACTACCAGATGACCCGCCCGGCTGCACAGGGCGAGCTTCCTCCCTTGCCTTGCGTCAAGGCCAAGTAATTCCTGCTTGATGAGCCCCTCGTCAGAGGGGCTCATCTGACCAGAAAATTTCTGCTTTTCTCCCCGCATTCTGACAGTCAGGATGACCCTTCCCGTGACTGCATCCTCATGGAAAAGGAACCGCTATGAATCGCCACCCCTGCATCAAACACTGGAGCGAGCTGCAAGAGCAGACGCCGCGCTACTACTCCGGCAGTCAGGAGCCCCTTTCTCGCGGCTGCGCCCTCGGCAAACACTTCGGCTTTAGCCGCATCGGCATTCACCACGAGATCGTCGAGCCCGGCCATCGCACCAGCTGGCCCCATGCCGAGAAGACCGAGGACGAGTTTGTTCACGTGCTGGAAGGGACGCCGGATGTCTGGCTCGATGGCGTCCTCTATCGGCTGCAACCGGGCGACTCGGTGGGCTTCAAGGCCGGTGACGGGCTGGCCCACGCCTTTATCAACAACACCGAAGAGACTGTCCGGCTGCTCTGCATCGGCGATACCGATCGGGAGGACAACCGCATCCACTACGCCGTTCACCCCGAGCGCAATATCACCCTCGGCAAGCTGCACTGGGATGACGTACCCGAGCGCGAGCTGGGGGATCACGATGGCCTGCCCGACAAGCTGCGCGAGCGCAACGGCCCCTTCTAGGGTGCAGCCCTTCTGCACACCAGCCCAGTACCACCCGATATAAAAAAGCCTGCCGCTTGGCAGGCTTTTGCTATCTGTTTGCCGCCTGTGGCGAGCGGCGCTTATTGCAGGTTGAGCCCGCCCAGATAGTCACGCTTGCCGAGATCGACCCCGGCGCGGCGCAGCAGGGCGTAGGCCATGGTGAGGTGGAAGTAGAAGTTGGGAATGCCGTACTCATGGACGCAGGTGTGGCCATCCATCCCCTTGCCGCCCGCCCAGTGGGGCACGTAACGGCCGCTGGCGTACTGGCTGTAGTCCGCGTCCAGCTTGCCTTGCAGATAGGTGATGGTCTTGCCGATATGGGCGCGCAGATCGGCGATGGTTTTGGGGTCATCCCCCAGCACCGGCAGCTCGCTGTGGCTGGCGGTGGCGACCACGGCGCGGGCCGAATCGCAGCAGATCAGCACCTGCTTGGACAGCGGCAGCATATCGACGATCAGCCGCTCGCCGAAGAAGTTCTCCACGTTGAACTGTTTCGCCGCGGCGTGGGCCTCGGCCTTGGCCAGACAGTGATCCAGATTGGTCAGCATCTTGATGAACTGGGCGGTGATGTCGCGATTCATGAGCACTCTCCATCTTGTTGAAACAGCGGCCCGCTTGCGCGGCCACGGTGAATAAGACTGGCTAATCGGCCACCAATATACCCCAACCGCTGCCGGGTTCGAGCCCGCCATGACGAAAAGGGCAGGGCAGTGCTACTTCGCGCGACAGCCGTTGGCCAAGGGGGCATGCTCGCTTTTTGAGCCTGCGAGTCCCTTATCGCCCCTTTTTTGATCTGTGACATAAATCACCTTTTTTCAGGGGCGTAGGCTGAATGCCGTTGTCCTGGACAGACGCCTGCGCATCCGCCAGGACACAAGAAAAGGAGAATGAGATGAAGATCTATGACCGTAACCGCAATGTGCTGAACCTGGGTCAGCGCGTCATGATTGCCGCCACCGGCGCAGTCGATTTTCTGAAAGAGGCCCACACCGACAATATGACCCCCTATCAGGCGGAGCATGAGAAGTGCGTGCTGCTGGCAAACTCCGGTGAGCGCTATGCTCCCATCGAGTTGATTAGACTAGGCTGATCCCTTTCCCTGTCACCCTACTCTTTACAATTCACCCGGCCACCGCGCCCCATCTGGCGGCCGGGTTTCTGATCTCCCCTCTCTGCTTTACCCACCCATCAATTACATCGCCTCAAGCTGCTTTGAGTCGTCTGGGAGATGCCGTCTGCTTTAGCAACATAAATGGCCTAGACTGCGTAATTTTCTTGTCGGAGGTGCCGGTTGTAGAGCCATCCGGTCACCAGCGTGTCCACCGCAATACCACACCCAAAGAGAATCGCTATGCCATCGAGTGATGGCGTCAACCAGCCTTGCAGGTAGCACACATAGGCGGTGCCATAGACGGTGACGTTGGTGATCACCGATTGAATGGCCAAATAACGGGTTTGTCCCCGGCCATACAGGACGCTATCCATGCAGGTGTTGAACATGAACAGCATGTAAAACGGCAGCGAAAGCAGGATCAGGTGAAGATGCTGGGTGATCGCTGTGTTGAGGATGTTTCTGATGAACCATTCATAACCCGGTGAGAGGAGTATCCATGCAATTGCAATGAGGACGCAGGTGGTGAAATAGCCAAGCATTTTGTCCCAATGCGGGAGCTTGTCTCCTTGTGACACATCTTGCTTTATGAGATCTGCCATCGGTAAAAACGGAAGCAGTAACCATCCCCATATAAAGCTGTTGGCAACCCAGAATGTCCCTTGTTCTTCGACAACATTGATCATTCTGATGATGAAAATGAGGAAGAAAGCATTCCGTATCAATGAGTCCACGCCGCTCCATTTGCCAACTTGGAACCACTCCCACATCCATCCGAAGTCGGCTTGCACATGCAAGTCAGCAGAGGTGAGCCGGTATCTCTGCCTGACAACCCCGAGTGCATAAACGAGGGTGCAGATGCTTGCCACTATGTTGCTGTACGCGATGCCGTTGACCCCTAGCCGGAAGCTAAATTCAAACTGGCTGAGCAGGAGTGTATCAAGGGTGACACTGACCAGAAGCTGGATGGCAAGAACGGTATATATGGCGCGGCGCCAGTCTTGCAGGACGAAGAATATGGTCAGGAAGCGAACCGCATTGAAGAGAGTCGTGCCAATCATTTCGAGACGTATATAGTCCACGGTGGCCGCAACTTGCTCCGGGTTTTGAGCCATAGCCTGCACCAGTGGCATAGCGAAGAGAGCAATGAGACCCGTAAAGAGGGAATAGATCCCGACGGTGACAATGAGGCCTGTTTTGAGCTTGTTCAGTGTGGCGCCACGCTCATGGAGTGTTTTTCCCAAGAGATAGAACAGCGGCAGAATCAGCGCTTCCTGCACAACCTCCAGCCCCAGATTGACCCATGCCAGCTGGCTTGCAATGTTGACTCCCCACTCTGTCGGGAGATCGCCAAGGTAGTAGATCCGCGTGGTGGTATAGATGGTCGGCAAAGCGGCTGTGATCAAAAGCGCCAAGTAGAGCGGCCAATTGATCCTGCTTAGTGATGCACGGGTTCTTATCGCCAGTCGGCTGGCTTGGGTGTGATTCATAAATCCAGTAGGCACTGATAATCCTTGGCGATGTCGTCGATGTGCAGATATTGCTCTGCTTACAGAGAGGTGCTGGGGTGAATATCGAAACATATTCGGATGAGCGCGTCATTAAAAACCAGTCCAACCCGCAAGATGAATACGGCTGAAAGACAAGATAAATCAATGTCTTCTGCTTGTGCTGCCAGTCAGGTTTGAGGGCAGTAGCCGATTTGGCGATAGAGATGGCTGTGGCAGGAAGAGGCAGTAAAATGCTGAAAAATTGAGCTGGGTCACACCCCGCTCGATTTGAGCGATTGTCAGCCAGCGCAGGCTCATGCGAACCTTTTAGTCCCGTTAACTCACTAAAAAATAACGACTATGTTCAGGCAAATAATGATGGGTGCCGCCCTGCTGTCGGCGGCGCTGCTTTCCGGTTGTGCTTCCGTACCCATGGCCGATGCCACCGCAGACGCGCAGGCCAAGCAGTTTGTGGCGCCCAAGGATGCGGCCAACCTCTATATCTATCGCAACGAGACCTTCGGGGCGGCCGTCAAAATGCCGCTGCTGGTGGATGGTATGGCGGTCGGCGATACCGTGGCCCACACCTACATCCTCAAGCAGGTGACACCGGGCAGCCACACCATCACCTCCAAGTCGGAGAACGATGCCACCCTGACTCTTAGCACCGAGGCGGGTAAAAACTACTACGTATGGCAGGAGGTCAAAATGGGCCTGCTGATGGCCCGCTCCAAGCTGAGTCAGGTCAGTGAGGAGGAGGGCAAGCAAGGGGTGATAGAGAGCAAGTTGGTTAAGTGAGTGACTGGAACGAACTCCTAATACTTGGTGTTAAGCCTTGCTTCGAAAGAATGTAACCCTAGATTTCTTTGCTGACACTATTTAGTTAAAATCGTGCGATTGTATCAATAACAGAACAAGGATAAAAAATCATGGGACTTGAATTTATCGGTCAGGCAGAGGACCTGAAACAAGGGACTAAAGTAATATATTGCCAAGCAGACATTGAAACATATCTAAATATAATTGGGAGTTCTTTTGGTGACTATCTAATTCAGCGTAGAAGAGAGTCACACAAGGCATATAGACGTCTATCTGATGATATTAAACTAGGTGCGTTATTGCCAACGATAACTCTTTCAGTAAAGCCAGATATTGTCGACAAAATAATTTCTCTCTGTGATGACAAGGAGGCTTTAATTGCATCTCTGTCACAGCCAAATCAAGTCGATATTTTAGATGGATTACAAAGAAGTTATATATTGAAGGATATTAAAGACAACGATTTTGAATTTAATCCAAAGGCGAAGCTGTTGCTGGAGTTTTGGCTCGAAAAAGACTTAGGAAAGCTTATATATCGGATGATCGTATTAAACTCAGGGCAGAAAACTATGTCTATGAGACATCAAATAGAGTTACTGTTTACATCATTATCCGGTGAAATAGAAAAAGCTGTTCCTGGTATTTCTATAATCAAAGAGCGAGATGGTTTTCGTAGAACTCAACCTAATAAATATCCATTAAGTGATCTTGCAACAAGCTATTACGCCTATTTAACTGGTTCGCATGAAATTGAAAAAGATGGCCTTGTCACCAAGTTGTTTGACTCAGATATTTTAGATGCATCTGAAGAGGTCTTAACAGAAAAATTCAAAGCCTATCTTAATAGACTCCATAGTTTCGTAATGATTGACGAGTTGTGTTGGAATCATTATTCAGAAATAGATTTTGCAGCTGAGTCTGCGAGTGTGATGGATAACGACGAATATGATGAAAACACCAAAGTAAAAAAAATAAGCGATCTGGAAAAGTTGAAAAGAGGATATAATTGGCTAGGTTCTGAAAATACCATGTTAGCATATTTTAGTATGGCATCATTTTTCGACAGCAACCCTAGGTTTACAAAAAGATTTGATTCCGGATTGGAAGCTGTAATTGCTCGGTTAAAGGAAGATACAGACCTCGATCCCCTTGCAATACTATCCTTTGAGAATGCTAAGGATACTTTTAACCCAAGAAAGAAAAATATTGGTTTTGCAACCAGGAAATTAACTCATGATGGTCTGAAAGAGTATTTCAATAGTGAGGCGGCTGTCGACTTGAAAGAGTGCTGGAAATATGCAGCAGATTATCAGAAATAATTCTTTCTCTGGATCTTAACATGACGAGTGAAGTGATAGATATCGCAGGGGAGCCTAGCCTCCCTGCAATTCAAGTAATTCAAGCAACTCAAGCAACTCAAGCTAAAGTAGATGAAATCATCTCAAATCTTGCAGAACACGAGTTAGAAGATGAAGCTCATAATATTGAATTGTGTCTACAGGACTTGATTGCTGTAAATGACCATGTTCCTATGAAAGTCTTTGGTATAATATCCGGGACGTGTAGGAATGAAGATATTGAGTTAATATATCAGGGCTCTGTAATTGGAGTTCTATGTTTTACCAAGGGAGTCCAATATTCAGACGAGGAGAGCTTTACGGATTTAAGAAAATCATGCTTTATCATTGAAACTAATGGGAAAGGTCGTGCGGCTGGACTAAGTGAATTCCAGCATGACTATGTTGTTGTAAATAAAGATTTCATAGCTGATTATAATCAAAAATTTAAGTATACCTCTGAGATATGGGGCGGTTTTTCACATCAAGAGTTAGCATTTTCTATGCGGCCAACCCTTACTCAAATAACACTATTAGATAATTTAAAAATACCCTCCGACAGCCATAAGAAATCATTGACATCTGCAATTCACTCACATAGCTCAATATCAAGATTTCTAAAGCTATACCATCAAATAGAGTTATCTTTTGATTGGATTTTTGTTCAGAATATCAAGAAGCTCAATGATGATATTGTTGGATTTGGCAAGCTTGTTAAAAATTATTCAAATAAGGAAATTGACTCTTTAAAAGAGATAATTTATTGCCATGCTTACGATTTTACCAAGATATGCGCTTTGATGGTTATCCCTGCTCAACACAAAGATGTTGCAAGATGTATATTTCAGGATTATTCCAAAGATTCAAATCCCATAAAAGATAAGTGGGATGAGGCAATTGATTTTTTTGAAAATACTGATCATACTTCCCAGCAACTTAAAGATAAAAAATTGATATCTAAGAATGATATTGAGCTTTATGAAAAATGGATATCTAATTTATCTGCATATTGGATCTATCGAACACGATGTTCTATTGCTCACAACAAAATTGGTGAATATATTATAACTGAATCGCATGATTTGTTTATAATTGATTTTGTAGAGCCACTAATAATGGAAATTTTGAGACAGATTTATAATACAGAAAACAAGCCATTGCCTTGACTTAAGTAGTTATTTTAAATGTGTTAAATAAGATTGTTAGAAGTTATTTGTATGCCATTGATTGATACAACCAACCCGGCCTAAGCCGGGTTGGTTGTATCAAAAAGCAGGAAAAATCAAAGCGCTTCCAATCTGGCATACGCCGTCACCAGCCACTTGGCGCCGACGTCGTCGAACTGGATCTGCACCCGGCTCTGCTGGCCGACCCCTTCGAAGTTGAGTACCACTCCTTCGCCGAATTTTGGATGGAGCACCCGCTGGCCGAGTTTGATACCGCTGGCGTCGAAACTCTGCTGCACCTCGTTCTGGCTGAAGCGGCCGTACTGGGTGGGGCGGCTGACCTGAGTGCGCAGCCGGATCTCTTCCAGACACTCGGCGGGCATCTCGCGGATAAAGCGGCTCGGCTTGTGGAACATCTCGCGGCCGTAGATGCGGCGGCTCTCGGCATAACAGATGTAGAGCTTCTCCATGGCGCGGGTCATGCCGACGTAACAGAGGCGGCGCTCCTCTTCCAGCCGGCCCGACTCCTCGGTCGATTGCTGGCTGGGGAACATGCCCTCTTCGACACCGACCAGCAGCACCAGCGGGAACTCCAGCCCCTTGGCGCTGTGCAGGGTCATCAGCTGCACAGCGTCGGCATATTCATCCGCCTGATTCTCGCCGGATTCCAGCGCCGCGTGGGCGAGGAAGGCGGAGAGATCGCTCATATCTTCCAGCTCGTCCGGGCGCTGGTACTGGCGGCAGGCGGTGACCAGTTCATCCAGGTTCTCTACCCGCGCCTGGGATTTCTCGCCTTTTTCCGCCAGATACATGGCCTTGAGGCCGGAGTTCTGGATGGCGATATCCGCCTGCTGGTGCAGCGGCAGCAGGGAGACCTGCTCCTCCAGCGCGTCGATCAGATCGACAAAGCCGCGCACCGCGTTACCGGCGCGACCGGTCAGCACCTTGTCGTTGAGCAGCGCCTTGGCCGATTGCCACAGGTTGAGCCCCTGATCGCGGGCGTTGCCGCGCAGGATCTCGAGGGTGCGATCGCCGATGCCACGGGTCGGGGTGTTGACCACCCGCTCGAAGCTGGCGTCGTCACCACGGTTGTTGATAAGCCGCAGGTAGGCCATGGCGTCCTTGATTTCCTGGCGCTCGAAGAAGCGCAGGCCGCCGTAAATGCGGTAGGGCATGGCGTCCTGCATCAGCGCCTCTTCCAGCACCCGCGACTGGGCGTTGGAGCGATAGAGGATGGCGCAGTCGGCCAGGAGGCCGCCCTTTTCCTTCCAATCCTTGAGACGGCCGACCACGAAGCGCGCTTCGTCCACCTCGTTAAAGGCTGCGTAGAGGGAGATCGGCTCGCCTTCGGCCCCTTCGGTCCACAGCTCCTTGCCAAGGCGCTCGGCGTTGTTGGCGATGACGCTGTTGGCGGCCTTGAGGATATTGGCGGTGGAGCGGTAGTTCTGTTCGAGGCGGATGGTCTCGGCGCCCTGATAGTCGGTCAGGAAGCGCTGGATGTTCTCGATCTTGGCGCCGCGCCAGCCGTAGATGGACTGGTCATCGTCACCAACGATCATCACCTTGCCGCTGTTGCCCGCCAGCATCCGCAACCAGGCGTACTGGATGCCGTTGGTATCCTGAAACTCGTCCACCAGAATGTTCTGGAAGCGGTCGCGGTAGTGCTCGAGGATATGCGGCTTGTTCAGCCACAGCTCGTGGGCGCGCAGCAGCAGCTCGGCAAAGTCCACCAGACCGGAGCGATCGCAGGTCTCCTGATAGGTCTTGTAGATCTGCTGATAGGTACGGGTGACGGGGTCGCCATAGAGGTCGATGTCGCCGGGGCGCAGCCCCTCATCCTTCTTGCCGTTGATGTAGCCCATCACGGCGCGCGGGGCCCAGTGCTTCTCGTCGAGGTTGAGGGCCTTGAGCACCCGGCGGATGAGGCGGTACTGGTCGTCGGAGTCGAGGATCTGGAAATCCTGCGGCAAGCCCGCATCCAGATGGTGGGCCCGCAGCAAGCGGTGGGCGATGCCGTGGAAGGTGCCGATCCACATGCCGCGCACGCCGTCGCCGATCACTTTCTCGACCCGACCGCGCATCTCGGCCGCCGCCTTGTTGGTAAAGGTGACCGCGATGATGGAGAAGGGTGAACAGCGTTCCACCTGCATCAGCCAGGCGATACGGTGCACCAGTACCCGGGTCTTGCCCGAACCGGCACCGGCCAGCACCAGCAGGTTGCTGCGGGGCGCCGCAACGGCATCTCTTTGCTTGTCGTTGAGCCCGTCGAGCAGGGTTGAAACGTCCATCACCACTCCTGTTTATTTATACAGGCGGCGATTATACGGCCATCCCCCTGCCAGACCAAATCCAAACTCGGGGGGAGGGGGTGAGATGGGGTCTTGCAAGGGCGCCGGTGCGGCCATTTTTGGCTGGCGCAGAGAGAACGGGACGGGGAGGTCTCCAGCTGTAGCCAATCCTTGCTCGCGCGGTTTGTGGGGATTTTGCGAGCCGGATCACGGGCTTGCCGGGGGGCTGGATGAATAACAGGGGAAAACGGTTTACAGTAACTTGCTGAACAATAAGAGAAATGTCGTTTGGGTCTTTTGGTTGTTAGCATAAAAAACTGAAAAGTAGCTAAAAAACAACTGCTTATAAGGTTATTTGCTTAGAATTCAAACCGTTAACGCAAACGTTTTTCCCTTATCATTTGCTTGACCCGCATCGGGGCTGACTTAGAGTAAGCCTGCGTGCTAGATAGCCTGCTCTGACAGGCAAGCAAGTTCCCTCACTTAATAACAATCAAGGATACGATCGTGACTAAAGTGCTCAAGCTGGCCACCGTGGCCTCCCTCACTCTCGCTGCTCTCTCTGCTCAGGCTGCTTCCGAGCCAGCCGTCATTTATGACACCGCGGGCAAGTATGACAAATCATTCAACGAAGCCGTGTTCCGTAACGGCGTCGAGCTCTACAACAAGGACAAGGGCGTCAAGGTCAAAGAGTTTGAACCCCAGAACGAAGCCCAGCGCGAGCAGGGTCTGCGTCGTCTGGCCAGCCGTGGCAACGGCCCGATCGTGGCGGTCGGTTTCAATATGGGTTCTGCGGTAGAGAAGGTTGCGACCGAATTCCCGAAAACCCAGTTCACCATCATCGACATGGTGGTCGACAAGCCGAACGTCCAGTCCGTCATCTTCAAGGAGCATGAAGGTTCCTTCCTGGTGGGCGCACTGGCTGCCATCGCTTCCAAGAGCGGCAAGGTCGGCTTCGTGGGCGGCATGGATATCCCGCTGATCCGCAAATTCCAGTGCGGCTACGAGCAGGGTGCCAAGTTCGTCAATCCGAAGATCGAAGTGTTCCAGAACATGGCGGGCTCTACCCCGGCCGCGTTTGCTGACCCGGCCAAAGGTGCCGAGCTGGCCAAGTCCCAGTTCGCCAAAGGTGCTGACGTGGTTTACGCCGCAGCTGGCGGTACCGGTATCGGTGTCTATCAGGCAGCCAAGGACAGCGGCAAGTTCGCCATCGGGGTGGACTCCAACCAGAACCACCTGCAACCGGGCACCATGCTGACCTCCATGGTCAAGTCTGTGGGTCTGGCCGCTTACCAGACCTGGGATGACGCTGCCAAAGGCGAGTGGAAGCCGGGTATCAAGAACCTGGGTCTGGCCGAAGGCGGTGTGGATTGGGCGCTCGACAAGGACAACGAGAAGCTGATCACCCCGGAAATGAAAGCCAAGGTGGATGCCATCAAGGCCGAAATCATCGCTGGCAAGGTCAAGGTTCATGACTACATGAGCGATAACACCTGCAAATACTAATTAGATAGTTGCTACGACTCTCAACGCACCACCGGCCCGCACGGGCCGGTTTTTAGTCTTATTTCATGAAACGCAGGGCTGCATCATGGACCAGACAGATCGCTATGCCATCGAATTAAGAGGTATCGATAAGCGGTTCGGCGAAGTGTACGCCAACAAGCTGATCGACCTTAAGGTTCGCAAAGGCAGTATCCACGGCATTGTCGGCGAAAATGGCGCCGGTAAGTCCACCCTGATGAGCATCATTTATGGTTTCTACCATGCCGACAAAGGCGAGATGCTGATCGACGGGCATCCTTTCAAACCCCACGGCTCACAAGATGCGATTGCCGCAGGCGTGGGCATGGTTCACCAGCACTTCATGCTGGTCAATAACTTCACCGTATTGGAAAACGTCATCCTCGGCGCTGAGAACGGCTGGCACCTTCAGCAGAGCGTGGCGTCAGCCGAAAAGCTGCTGGGCGAACTGGCGCGGGATTATGGCCTCGACGTGCCGCTGCACGAGAAGGTCGAAGATCTGCCGGTTGGCTTGCAACAGCGGGTCGAAATTCTCAAGGCGCTCTATCGCGGCGCCCGCATCCTGATCCTCGACGAGCCGACCGGGGTACTGACCCCGCAAGAGGCGGATCACCTGTTCGAGGTGCTGAAAAAGCTGCGGGATCAGGGGGCAACCATCATCCTTATCACCCACAAGCTGCGGGAGATCCTGGCCATTACCGATCAGGTTTCCATCATGCGCCGTGGCGAGATGGTGGCCCACGTCGCCACCAGGGATACCGACAAGGAGCAACTGGCCGAACTGATGGTGGGCCGCAAGGTACGCCTCAAGGTCGACAAGGGGCCAACCCAGCCCGGTGAAGCCAAGCTGAAGATCGAAGGGCTCAGCTACGTCGACGCCAGCAAGGTGGAGCGGGTCAAGTCCGTCAGCTTCGAGGTGCGGGCCGGTGAAGTGGTCGGCATCGCCGGGGTCTCCGGCAACGGCCAGTCCGAACTGCTCAGCCTGCTTGGCGGCATTCTCAAGCCGAGCAAGGGCTGCTTCACCATCAGCAGCCGCAGCGGCGTGCACAAGGTGAGCGCGGAGCACCCGGCCGATCCCGAGCTGGTGCGCAACTACGGCCTCGGTCATGTGCCGGAAGATCGCCACAAGATGGGGCTGATCAACCGCTTCGAGGCGAAAGAGGCCTTTATTCTCGGTTATCACCGTCGCCCGCAATACAACAAGGGGTGGCTGCAGAACAAGGAGGCGATCCAGCAGGATTGTCAGGCCAAGATGGAGAAGTGGGACGTGCGCCCGCCCCATCCCGATCACAAGACCGCCAACTTCTCCGGTGGCAACCAGCAGAAGCTGGTGATTGCCCGTGAAGTGGAGCAGGACCCGGATGTGCTGTTGATCGGCCAGCCGACCCGCGGGGTCGACATCGGTGCCATCGAATATATCCACCAGCAGATCATCGCCATGCGCGACAAGGGCAAGGCGGTGCTGCTGGTCTCGGTGGAGCTGGACGAGATCATGAGCCTCGCTGACCGGATTCTGGTGATTGCCGACGGTCGCATCGTCGGCGAGCTGGATGGTGCCAAGGCGGACGAGCGCACCATTGGTCTGATGATGGCGAACATAGTGCCGGACGAAGTTGCCAAGGAGGCCCACTGATGAGCCAAGTACGTATTCCTGCCTGGGTCTCCGTAGGCGTCTTGTCTGCGGTCAACATCCTGCTGGCCTTCCTGGTGTCGGCCATTCTGTTCTACTACCTCGACATCAATCCGGTCGATGCCGCCAAGATCATGTGGTACGGCGCGTTCGGCACAGGTGAAGGGGTCGGCTTCACCCTCTACTACGCAACCGGCTTTATCTTTACCGGTCTGTCGGTGGCGGTCGCCTTTCATGCCGGTCTGTTCAACATCGGTGGTGAAGGTCAGGCCTATATCGGCGGGCTCGGCGTGGGGCTGGTCTGTCTGATGCTCGGCGATGTGCTGCCGTTTGCCCTGCTGTTGCCGCTCTCCATCATTGCCGGTGGTCTGTTCGGTGCGGCCTGGGCCTTTATTCCGGCCTGGCTGCAAGCCAAGCGCGGCAGCCATATCGTGATCACTACCATCATGTTCAACTTCATCGCCGCCTCGCTGATGGCCTATCTGCTGGTGGAGGTGTTCAAGCCGCCCGGCTCGATGGCGACCGAGAGCAAGGTATTTGCCGAGGCAAGCTGGCTGCCCAAGATGAGCGGGCTGGCGAACCTGTTCGGGATGGAGATCCCCAACAGCCCGCTCAATATCAGCTTCTTCTGGGCGCTGATCTGTGCGGCGCTGGTGTGGGTCTTTATCTGGCACACCCGCTGGGGCTACGAGATCCGTTCGGTCGGCGCCAGCCAAAGCGCCTCCGCCTACGCCGGTATCTCCTATCCCAAGGTGGTGATCCTGGCCATGGTCATCTCCGGCATGCTGTCGGGCTTCTTTGCCCTCAACGTGCTGCAGGGTGAGCTGCACCAAATCAAGCTCAACTTTGTTGAAGGGTTCGGCTTCACCGGTATCGCGGTGGCGCTGATGGGGCGCAACCATCCGGTCGGCGTCATCATCGCCAGCCTGCTGTTCGGTTTCCTCTATCAGGGGGGCGCCGAGCTCAGCTTCGAGTTCGGTGTCGACCGCAACATCGTGGTGGTGTTGCAGGGTCTGGTGATCCTGTTCTGTGGCGCCCTTGAGCACATGATGCGTCCACGCATCGAGCAGCTCTATCTGGCGTTTGCCAACCGCTCAGCCGCGCAAGCTAAAGGAGTCTGATCATGTTTGAAATTCTGATCCTGATGCTGGATGCGACCATCCGTACCGCGCCGCCCCTCATTCTGGCCGCCATGGCGGGTATGTTTTGCGAGCGCTCCGGGGTGGTCAACATCGCGCTGGAAGGCAAACTGCTGGCGGCGGCGTTCGCCAGTGGTGCGGCGGCGGCGGTCTCCGGTTCTGCCTGGATAGGTCTGGGTGCCGGGGTGGGAGTCTCCATCCTGTTTGCCCTGATGCACGGCTTTGCCACCATCACCCACCGCGGTGATCAGGTGGTGAGCGGCATGGCCATCAACATTCTGGCGGCCGGTCTGACCGTCACCCTGGGCCGTTACTGGTTCGATCAGGGGGGCCAGACCCCGGCGCTCTCCGGTGATGCCCGGTTCGCCCCGATCGATCTGCCCTATGCCAAGGAGCTGTGGGATGTGCCGGTGATCGGCCAGCTCTACAGCGAGCTGCTGAGCGGCCACTCCCTGCTGGAGTACGTGGCGTTCGCCTGCGTACCGCTGGCCTGGTGGGTGATGTTCCGTACCCGCTTCGGTCTGCGTCTGCGGGCGGTGGGCGAGGCGCCTGCAGCGGTCGATACCGCCGGTATCTCTGTGGTGCGGATGCGCTACACCGCGCTCCTCATCGGCGGTCTGCTGGCTGGTATCGGTGGTACCTATCTGGCGGTGGCCCAGACGGCCCAGTTCATCCCCAACATGAGTGCGGGCAAGGGCTTTATGGCACTGGCGGCGCTGGTGTTCGGCAAGTGGCGTCCCTGGAATGCCATGGCCGCCTGTCTGCTGTTCGGCTTCCTCGATGCGGTCGCCATCCGCCTGCAAGGGGTCAGCATCGGTGGCTTCGCCATTCCGGTGCAGGCCATCGAGGCACTGCCCTACATCCTGACCGTGTTCCTGCTGGCCGGCTTTATCGGCCGTGCGGTGGCGCCCAAGGCGCTTGGTACACCCTATGTGAAGGAGCGGGAGTAGCGCCTTTTATTGCGATATTCCCGATCACGCAGATAACAGCAGGCCCACTTCGGTGGGCCTGTTTTTTTATGGGCGGGATGGGGCAGACCAGCCGGGATCTGGATGGTGTGATAGAGGGGGATGATGGCGTGAAGGGATAAAGGGGCTGCGTGAGTTGCTGCGGGGAGCGGCTGGCGTACAAGAGCTGACCCTCTGCCTGCACCATCAAAAACCCCCTCGTATCAGGAGGGGGTTGCAGAGGTTATTGCCGGATTAACCCTGAGGTTCAGGGTGCCAGCACCAGCTTGTAGACGCCAAAGCCGGGGTGTTTGGCATCGGTGGGCGGCAGGGTCTCTACATAGTTCAGCTTGCCGCCGGTCAGGGCTTGCGCTTCGCTGCGTGGCGAGCTGTAGATGCGCAGATCCAGATTGGCGGGCAGGGGGGCCAGCTGCCAGTTGTTGTCTGCCGGGGGCTCGAAACCGGCCGGATTCTTCTCTGCCAGATCCTTGAGGTATTCGGAGAGCACTTCGCGGGTTTCGAACTGATCTTCATGGACGATCACCTTGGCGTTGATGCCCGGGAAGTTGCCACCACCGCTGGCGCGGTAGTTGTTGGTCACAACGTAGAACATCTGGGCCGGGTCGATTGCCTTGCCCTGATAGGTGAGGTTGGTGATGCGATAGCTGTCGCTCACCTTGTTGCCATCCACATCGTAACGGGCAGGTTTGGTCACATCGACCTGATAGTTCACCCCGTCGATCACGTCGAAGTTGTAGGTGCGGTACTTCTCGTTCACCAGCCACTGGGTGGCGGTGCTGGCGGCATCGATCTTGTTGAACTGGACGGCGCTCTTCTCCAGCCACTCCTGTACGGTCGCGCCATTGATGGCGACTACCTGCAGGGTGTTGGGGTAGACATAGAGGTCGGCCACGTTGCGCAGGGAGATATTGCCAGCCGGTACATAGGTGAAGTCGGTCGGGCCGTTGCGACCGCCGCGGAATGGTGCGGCGGCGGAGAGGATGGGCCATTTCTCCTTGAGCTGACCATCCTGTTGCAGCTTCTTGGCATGCCACAGCTGGGCGTCACTGACGATCTGGATGGAGGGGTCATCCTGCACCAGCGCGAAGAAGCTGTGGATTGGCTTGGTGATCTTGCTGAGGGGCTCGTCCAGCCACTGGTTTGCCTGCTCGTGCTCGGCAATGACCTGATCGACCACCGCCTGATCTTCGGTGCTGCTGGCGCTGCTGTCGATCTTGCGCAGCTGGGACTGGCTGGAGGCCACTTCCCAGCGACCCTCTTTCCAGGTCATATGCAGGTCGATGATGCCGAGGTGGTTGCCCCAGACGCCCGGCATCACGGTCGGTACGCCCGCCAGGGTGCCTTTCTCGTTGTCCACGTCGGTCATGTTGGGGTAGTCACCCGGGAAGGTGCGGTGGGCGTGGCCCAGCAGCAGGGCATCGACCCCCTTCACCTTGGCCAGCGGCAGTGCGGCGTTCTCCATCATGGGTTCGCGCGGGTCACCTATGATGCCGGTATGGGCCACGACCACGACGATGTCTGCGCCCTTGGCGCGGATTTCGGGTACATAGTGCTCGGCGGTCTCGACCATATCGGCCACCACCACCTTGCCTTCCAGATTGCGCTTGTCCCACTGGGTGATCTGGGGCGGGGTCAGGCCCAGCACACCGACCTTGATGGTCTGGGTATTGCCGTTGGCATCCTTCACCTGACGATCCAGCACCACATAGGGTTTGAACTTCTGCTTGCTCCAGTCGATGGTGCCCTTGCCATCACGGCTGAAGGCATCGGCCTGGAAGACGTTGGCGTTGATGTAGGGGTAGTTGGCCCCTTTCAGGGTCTCTGAGAGGAAGTCGAGACCGAAGTTGAATTCGTGGTTGCCCAGGTTGCCGACATCATAGCTCATGGTGTTGAGCGCCTTGATGGCGGGGTGGGTCTGCTTGCTCAGCCACTGCTGTTTGACCTGCTGGTCGTGGATATAGTCGGCCAGCGGGGTGCCCTGGATCAGGTCGCCGTTGTCGATCAGCAAGTTGTTGGCGTTCTCTTCGCGGGCCTTGCGGATCAGCACAGCGGTGCGGGCAAAGCCCAGCGAGGCATCCGGCTTGTTCTGGTAGTAGTCGTAGCTCAGCAGGTTGGAGTGGATATCAGAGGTTTCGATCAGCCGCAGGGTGAGATCACCGGGGGCCTGAGAGTTGTTGTCGTCACAGCCGGACAGCAAAAAGATAACTGCCACCGCGCTCAGTTTGAGGGTGGTTTTCATTGTTGAATTCTCTTGTTATGGGTATGCCAGCGTGGAGCATTCTATCGATAGCAAAAGAATCCTATTGTGAGCCGGCTGGCAATTCGGGTTAATTGCCTTCCTGTTAATAGAGTTATGGCTCTGATTTTAATCTCTTTTTTTTATCTTTCTTCAGGGCCGCCACCCTCAATGCTATTTCACTGTTAGTCACCCTGTTGTCGTCACCGCTGTGCGGTCGGGGCAAGCGGAGCGGTCTGCCGCTCCTGCGAGGCTGTAATGGTTGGTTACAGATCTCCATTCGACTGATAGATGACCTTTCCCTTAAATTCAGCGGCGATTGATTGCATCTAAAAAATTACAAAGCGACAGCAAGGAATAAAACTTCATGAAAATGCACAACAAAGCGCTGCTGGCCATCGCCTGCGCTGCGGCCCTGTCTGCCTGTGACAGCGAAAAAGCTGCCAACAGCATCGCCAAGCGGGTGCCTCTGGCTCTGCCGGAGGCGGGTCTTTACCAAGCGAATCTGATGAGCCGCGACGGTGACAAGGCGACGCCGCGCATGATCAAGGATCTGGATGGTCTGGCGCTGGTCTACCCGAAGGGTGAAACCGTGCAGTACTGGGGTGTCTGGGTGGATCATCAGGTGGGCAAGGTCGAGACCAACAGCCAGTGGCTGGGTCAGGCTGACCAGAAAGCCGACAAAGACGGGATCTACCCGGTGCAGTTGATCCGCAACAGCGAGCGGCTCGGCACCAGCACGGCGCTCAGCTCGGTGACCAACGACCACAACCTCATCACCTTCCAGGATCAGCCGGTCATCGATCTGCAGGGCAAGGAGATCAAGCGCTGGGTTTTTGATTTCACCCGGACCGGCACCAAGTTCTCCGACAACTCCCCCATCTATTCCGGTTTCAGCGGTCATGTGGCGGTGACGGCCCTGACCACCAAAGCGGTGACCACGGCCAGCTGGAGTGCCACGGACAGCGATGGCTTCAGCAGCGACATGGTGGGCAAGGTGGATACCACCAACAACGGCGGCAAGCTGACGGTAGCGATCGAGTTTCCGGCGGCAGGTTGTACGCTGGTGGGCGAGGGGAGTGCCACTGCCGGGTTGAGCAAGCTGACCATGACCGGATTTGGCAAGTGCAACTTCAAGCAATCCGCTGCCGCCACGCCGATCGAAAACCTCTGGAATGCCGCTCTGGCCCGGGCGATGGATAACCGCGTCGCCTATGTCACCACCTATACCACGGATGCCAAAAAAGAGGCGCTGGTCATCGGCTTCCCCGACACCAATGGCCTGCTGATCACCGCTGACAAGCGGTAAGCAGCCCAACGGCAGGGGCGGGCAAACACGCCTGAAACAACAAGGGAGCCAGTGGCTCCCTTGTTGTTTTCAACGCACGGTTTACAGCAGGAACAGGGTCGCCAGCCCGAGGAAGATAAAGAAGCCGCCTGTGTCGGTGATGGCGGTGATCATCACGCTGGCACCGACTGCCGGGTCGCGGCCGAGGCGGGTCATGGTCATGGGGATGATGACCCCCATCAGGGCGGCCACCAGCAGGTTGAGCATCATGGCCAGGGTCATCACGGCGCCGAGCGCCGCATCCTGATAGAGCAGATAGGTGGCGATGCCCATGGTGCCGCCCCACACCAGCCCGTTGATAAAGGCGACGCCAAGTTCCCGCAGCAGCAGGAAGGAGAGGTTGCCTGCCTGAATGTGCTGCAGCGCCAGCGCCCGCACTATCATGGTGATGGTCTGGTTACCGGTGTTGCCGCCGATCCCGGCGACGATGGGCATCAGGGCCGCCAGTGCCACCAGCTGGGAGATGGTGTGCTCGAACAGGCCGATCACCCGCGAGGCGACAAAGGCGGTGCAGAGGTTGATGGCAAGCCAGGCCCAGCGGGTCTTGACCGCCTTGGAGACCGGGGCGAACACGTCTTCATCCTCGCTGATACCCCCCATCCGGCGCAGGTCGGTGTCGCTCTCCTCATAGACCAGATCCACCACCTCTTCGACGGTGAGGCGGCCCATCAGCTTGCCCTTGCCATCCACCACGGCGGCGGAGAGCAGGTCATCCCGTTCGAAGGTGCGGGCCGCCGCTTCGTCGTTATCCTCCGGATCGAAGGTGACCGGATCCCGCTCCATCACGTCGCTCACCAAGGTGGCGGGCTTGTGCAGCAGTACAGTGGTGAGGGCCAGCTCCCCCAGCAGGTGGTTGCGCCGATCGATGACGAACAGCTTGTCGGTGTTGGCGGGGATCTTGCCGCGCAGCCGCAGATAGCGCTGCACCGTGGCGAGCGTCACCTCGGGGCGGATGGTGATGATCTCGAAGTCCATCATGGCGCCGACGGTGTGCTTGCCGTAGCGGATCACCTCCCGCACCCGATCCCGGTCGGCGGGGGCCATATAGGTGAGCAGCCGCCCCATCAGGTTGCGGGGCAGGTACTGGCCCAGATAGATCTGGTCGTCGATATCCAGGGTGCGCAGGGCGTGCAGCAGCTCCTTGTCGCTCATCCCGCTGATGAGGCTGTCCCACACCGTCTCCGACGCTTCGACCAGGATCTGGCCGCGTTTCTCCTCCTCCACCAGCGCCCACAGGGCATGACGCTCATCGGGCGGCAGCGATTCCAGCGCATCGGCGACGTCGGCGGCGGGCAACCCGTTGACCAGCGTGGTGAGTTCGCTGGTCTGATCGCGCTGCTCGGCATCCTGCACCACCTGCGGGTCGAGCAGGCTGTCGGTGAGGGCATCATCGCGCAGCAGCAGGGTGAGAATGCGGGATCTGTCATCCGCGCGCTGCCGGGCGCTGTTCTTGATGGGAAGAGACATGGGATGAATTCCTGAGATGGTAGCCAAGGGCTCAATGCCCATAGGATACCAGACTTAAAACAACAGGTTATGACCGTGATGGGAGAAGAAGGAGGTAAAAGTGAGGCCACCTGCTGGTGGCCTCATGGCGAGTTGCCGAGGATCCCTCAGGCGAGGGCTTGCTGGCGCTGCGGGGCCTCGCCAAACCAGGCGAGCCGGTCGGCCAGGGTCACCACCGAGCCCACCATGATGAGGGCAGGACTCTCGACCCCCACCGCCAGCGCGGGCAGCTCATCAAGGGTGCCGCGAATGACCCGCTGGCAGGGCTGGGTGCCGCGCTCGATCAGCGCCACCGGGGTGTCGCCCCCCTTGCCGTGGGCCAGCAGCTGCTCGCGGATGGTGGCGCAGCTCGATAGCCCCATGTAGAACACTAGGGTTTGTTTGTCTTTGGCCAGCAGCGGCCAGTCGAGATCCCGGGCGCCACCCTTGCCGTGGGCGGTGACGAAACGGACGCTCTGGGCGTGATCGCGGTGGGTGAGCGGAATGCCGGCGTAGGCGGCGCAGCCGCTGGCTGCGGTGATGCCGGGCACCACCTGAAAACCGATGCCTGTGCCGACCAGCGTCTCCAGCTCCTCTCCGCCACGGCCGAAGATAAAGGGATCGCCCCCCTTGAGACGCACCACCCGTTGCCCCTTCTTCGCCTCCTCCAGCAAGAGCTGGTTGATCCCCTCCTGCGGCACGCAGTGGTTGCCCGCCTGCTTGCCGACGAAGATGCGTTTGGCGTCGCGGCGCACCAGGGCCATCACCTCGTCGGAGATCAGCCGGTCATAGACCACCACGTCGGCCTGCTGCATCTGGCGCAGGGCGTGCAGGGTGAGCAGACCCGGATCGCCGGGGCCAGCCCCCACCAGCACCACTTCGCCTTCGGTCTGGCTTTCGTCGGCAAACAGGCTGTCGGCCAGCTGGTGGGCAGAGGCGTGATCGCCCCGAGCCAGCGCCTGACCGAGCCGGTCCGCCCCGAGCAGCCGCTCCCAGAAGCGGCGCCGCTCCCCCATGCTGGCGAATCGCGCCTTGACCCGCTCCCGCAGGCTGCCGGCGAAGGTCGCCACGGCCCCCAGATGTTGCGGCAGCAGGGCTTCCAGTTTTTCCCGCAGCAAGCGAGCCAGCACCGGCGCCTTGCCACCGGAGGAGATGGCCACCATCAGCGGTGAGCGGTCGATGATCGATGGCATGATGAAGCTGGAGCGTTTCGGGTCATCCACCACGTTGGCAAAGATCCGCGCCCGGTTGGCGCTCTGGTAAACCAGCGCATTCACCTCGCGCCGATCGGTGGCGGCCACCGCAAGCCACTTGCCCGCCAGTTGCTCCGGCGCAAATTCACCGGCCAGCCACTCGATGCTGCCGTTGGCAGCCAGTTCCGCCAGCTCGGGGTCGAGCTCGGGCGCGACCACAGTGAGGCGAGCACCGGCATCCAGCAGCAGGCGCGCTTTGCGCTCCGCCACCTCGCCGCCGCCGACCAGCAGCACGGGTTTGTTGTCGAGTCGGCAAAAGATGGGCAAGTAGTCCATGGGGCCTCCTGATCAGGCGGTTCGGGTCTGGTTGGCAGTGGTGGTGGCGTCGCTCACCGCGACCGGGCGCTCAGCCTTGGGGGTGGCATACCAGTAGCCGAGGCCCATAAAGAGGGCGCCGGAGACGGTGTTGCCCAGGGTCACCCACAGCAGGTTGTGGCCGATGCCGCTCAGGGTGTAGGCCTCCGAGTGGGCGCCAAACCAGGAGAGGGCGAACAGGGTCATGTTGGCGATGGAGTGTTCGTAGCCGGAGGCGATAAAGGCGAGCAGGCACCACCAGATGGCGATGAAGCGGGCGGCTCCTTCGGTGCGCAGCGCCATCCAGATGGCGAGGCAGACCAACCAGTTGCAGAGGATCCCCTTCATAAACAGGGTCAGGGCCGGAGCCTGGGTCTTGGCCAGCGCCACCTTGTGGGCCAGACTGCCCGCGTCCGGCAGCAGGCTGCCGCCGTAGGAGTAGATCAGAGCCACCACAACGGAGCCAATCAGATTGCCCGCCCAGGTCTGCGGCAGGATACGCAGCAGGTCGGCCATGGTGATCTTGCCCGTCTTCACCCCGAAGGTGAGGAACATGGTGTGGCCGGTGAACAGCTCGGAGCCGGCGATGATGACGAGCGTCAGGGCGATGCCGAAGGTGGCCCCCATCACCAGCGGTCGGATGCTCGGATCCACCAGATTGCCGAGGGTGAAGATGAGGATGATGCCGAGGCCCACATAGGCCCCCGCCATGGCGGAGCTGAGCCAGAAGCCGAGCTTGTCGCTGCGCTCGAAGCGGTTGATGCGGGCCGCGTTGGCGGCGCACTTGTTGATGGTTTCCGTGTACATCTTGTGAGTCCTTGAAAGGGCTGCCCTCTGGCAGCCCGAAAGAGAGTGAATTTGGCTTTAGACGGCGACCCAGACCAGCTGGTCGCGCACTTCAACGGGGTAGCTTTGAACCGACATCGCAGGGTTGTCGAAACAGTGGCCATCGCTCAGGCGAAAGCGCTGCTTCTTGAGCGGGCTGGCGACCCAGAGCTCGCCGTCGTGTTCGCAGATCAGGCCCCGCGACAGCACGTTGGCGGCGAAGAAGGGATCCCGGTTGTCGATGGCGAACACCTCGGCCGCCGCGCTCGGGCGGAACAGGGCGATCTGACGACCCTCAATGAGTGCACAGACGCCGGTTCCCGGCAGGATGTCGTTGAGTTGGCAGGCGAATTTCATCATTTGGTCTCCACCTCGATCTGGTAGACGGGGATGCGCTCGGCCGGAGTGGCGGGTCTGTGCTGGTCGCGCTCGCTGACGAACTGCACGTCCGGATCGCGCTTGTCGCTGTTGATGAAGTGGCTGAAGCGCTTGAGCGCCTCCTCTTCGTTGAGGGTGCGCGACCATTCGCACTCGTAGCTGTCGATGAGGGTCTGGATATCGCGCTCCAGCGTCTCGGCCAGTCCCAGCTTGTCGTCGACGATCACCTCGCGCAGGTAGTCGACACCCCCTTCCAGATTGCCGAGCCAGACCGATGTGCGCTGCAGTTTGTCGGCGCTGGTGACGTAGAACATCATAAAGCGGTCGATCAGCTTGATGAGGGTTTCGCGGTCAAGGTCAGAAGCCAGCAGATCGGCGTGGCGCGGCTTCATGCCGCCGTTGCCGCCCACATAGAGGTTCCAGCCCGCATCGGTGGCGATGATGCCGACATCCTTGCCCTGGGCTTCCGCACATTCGCGGGTACAGCCGGAGACGCCGAACTTCATCTTGTGCGGGGTGCGAATCCCCTTGTAGCGGTTCTCGAGGAAGACCCCGAGGCCAACGCTGTCCTGCACGCCGAAGCGGCACCAGGTGCTGCCGACACAGGTCTTGGCCATACGCAGCGCCTTGGCATAGGCCTGACCTGTCTCGAATCCGGCTGCCAGCAGCTTGCGCCAGATGGCGGGCAGGTCATCCTTCTGAGCCCCGAACAGGCCGATGCGCTGGGCGCCGGTGATCTTGGTGTAGAGCTTGTAGTCGCGGGCCACTTCGGCCACCGCCAGCAGCCCTTCCGGGGTCACTTCACCGCCGGCCATGCGCGGGATGACGGAGTAGCTGCCGTCCTTTTGCATGTTGCCGAGGAAGATGTCGTTGGTGTCCTGCAGTGGGATGTTGCGCGGGCTCAGCACATGCTCGTTCCAGCAGGAGGCGAGGATGGAGCCGACGGTCGGTTTGCACACCTCACAGCCATAGCCCTGACCGTGCTTGGCCAGCAGCTCGTCGAAGCTCTTGATCCCCTCCACCTTGACCAGATGGAACAGCTCCTGACGGGAGTGGGGGAAGTGGGCGCAGAGGTGGTTGTTGACCTCGATGCCCTGCTTCACCAGCTCGGCGTTGAGTACCTGACTGATGAGCGGCACACAGCCGCCGCAGCCGGTTCCGGCCTTGGTGTGCTGCTTGATGGCGGCCAGGGTGGTGTGACCCTCGGCCACCGCCTGAGCGATGTCGCCTTTGGAGACGTCAAAGCAGGAGCAGATCTGGGCGCTTTCCGGCAGGGCATCCACCCCCAGCGTCGGTTTGGCTCCGGCGTAGGCGGGCAGGATCAGGGTGTCCGGGTGGCTCGGCAGCGGCAGGGCGTTGAGCATCATCTGCAGCAGGTTGCCGTAATCTTCCACGTCACCCACCAGCACGGCGCCGAGCAATCGGCTGTTGTCTTCGCTCACCACGATCTTCTTGTAGACGCCAGCCTGATCGTCCTGAAACACATAGCTGTGGCTGCCCGGGGTGCGGCCGTGAGCATCGCCGATGGAGCCGACGGAGACGCCGAGCAGTTTCAGCTTGGCGCTCATGTCTGCCCCTTCGAAGCGGCTGTCACCGCCGAGCAGATGGTCGACGGTGATCTGGGCCATCTTGTAGCCCGGCGCTACCAGCCCGAAGAAGCGGCCCTGCCAGGCGGCGCACTCGCCGATGGCATAGATGTCGGGGTCTGAGGTGAGGCAGTGATCGTCGATGACGATGCCGCCGCGCTCGGCGATGGCGAGATCACCGTAACGGCCGAGGGTATCTTGCGGGCGAATGCCGGTGGAGAAGACCACCACATCCACTTCCAGCTGGCTGCCATCGGCAAAGGCGAGGCGGTGTTTCGCCTGCTCACCGCCATGCATCAGGATCTCGCTGGTGCTCTTGCTGGTGTGCACCTGCACGCCCATGGATTCAATCTTGCGGCGCAGCAGCTGGCCGCCCTGACCGTCGAGCTGCTCGGCCATCAGTACCGGAGCAAACTCCACAACGTGGGTCTCGAGACCCAGCGCCTTGAGGGCACCGGCCGCTTCGAGGCCAAGCAGGCCGCCCCCGATCACCACCCCGCTCTTGCCACTCCTGGCGGCGCTGCGAATGGCTTTCAGATCCTCGATGGTGCGGTAGACGAAGCACTCGTGGTGCTGACTGCCCGCAATGGGCGGCACCCAGGGGTAGGAGCCGGTGGCCAGCACCAGCTTGTCGTACCCGACCACAGTGCCCTTGTTGGAGTGCACTTCGCGGTTGGCCCTGTCGATTTTTTTCACCGCTTCGCCGAGCAGCAGGCGGATGCCGTGCTTGTCGTAGAAGCCGGGTTTGACGAGGGAGAGATCTTCGCTGGTGTGGTGGGAGAAGTAGGAGGAGAGATGGACGCGATCGTAGGCGGGACGGGGTTCTGCACCGAAGACGGTGATCTCGTAGCGGCCCGGCTCGGCCCGCTCGATCAACTCTTCGATGAAGCGGTGCCCCACCATGCCGTTGCCCACAACGACCAGTCTGACTTTGCTCATGATTGCCTCTAGTTTGGAGTAATAAAACATCATTCTGGGGCTAGGCTACCCAGTCAGTCGGGGCGGGCAATTGATGCAAATCAAGTGTCTATTTATATATCTCGTCAGGGGTAATTCGATAAAATTCAAAGATATACAAAAATAGGTATACCAGTTGATGATTTCTGCGCTGGCTTGGAGTGAGGGATGGTGGAGGGAAAGCCCGGTTTACCCACGGCCGGGGAGTGAAAACTTCTGGCGGAAAATGGCCGGCCTCGCACTGGGCGAGACCGGCATCAGCTGAACAAGGTGGCGCGTCAGGCGATATGGCGGCGGAACATGGCGAGCGCTAGCGACAGGGTGACGCCGGCGATGGCGAGCAGCGGCCAGAGCAGGGGCCAGGCGGCCGACCAGTCAAACCCCTTGAGGAAGACCCCCTTGAGCAGCACGATGAAGTGGGTGAGGGGGTCGATGGCCGCCAGCCACTGGAACACCTGCGGCATGTTCTCCACCGGCGAGATGTAGCCCGAGAGGATCACCGCCGGGACGGTGAAGGAGAAGACCCCGAGAAAGGCCTGCTGCTGGGTCGAGCAGAACGACGAGATGAAGAGCCCGATCCCGGCCAGTGCCAGCCCGTAGCAGACCATGCCCGCCATCAGCAGGCTGAGGCTGCCGGCAAAGGGGAGGTGAAAGACAAAACGGGCGGCCAGCGCGACTATGCACCCTTGCCCCACCGCCACCATGATGCCGGGCACCGCCTTGCCCGCCATGATCCAGCCCGCGGTGAGGGGGGAGACCAGCAGCTGATCGAAGGTGCCCTCTTCCCGCTCCCGCGCGACCGAGAGGGCGGTGACAATCAGGCAGCCAGTGGTGGTGATGATGGCCACCAGCGCTGGCAGGATATGCCAGTGGAACTCGACGTTGGGGTTGTAGAGGTTGCGTACCGCCAGCTCGGGTTGCCCCTTGCCCTCACTTTGCCAGCGGGCGATCACCTGACTGATGTAGCCAGCCGCCACCTGACCACCGTTGGAGCGGCGTCCGTCGATGATCAGCTGTACCTTGGCCTGTTCGCCCCGTGCCAGCCGGCGCGAAAAATCGCCCGGAATAATCAGCCCGAGCAGTGCCTGTTGCCCGGTGATGGCCTCGGTCATGCCCGCCTCGCCTTGTACCGGGATGATGGTGGTAAAGGCGGGCATATGGGTGAGGCGCTCCAGCAGCTCGCGGCTCTGGGCACCGCCATCCTGGTTGTAGATGGCCAGCGTGTTGCCGGTCACCTCCAGAGTGGCGGCGAACGGGAAGAGGGCGGTCTGCAGCAGCACCGGCATGATGAGCAGAAAGCGCCCCTGAGTATTGCCCATCAGGGCCTGCAGCTCTTTTCGGATCAGCCACCAGAGTCGGATCAGCATGGGTTACTCCAGAGTGCGCCGCGTCTTGCGGGCGGTCAGGGCCAGCCAGAAACCGGCCAGCAGCAGCAGACAGAAACCGTTGACCAGCAGGATCGAAAAAACGCTGCCCGCCTGATAGAGGGTCTGCAAGGAGCTCGCGAAGTAGCGGGCCGGAATGAGGTGGGTGATGGCCCGAAGCCAAGGCGGCATGCTGGCGATCTCGAAGACGAAGCCCGACAGCATCACGGCGGGCAGAAAGGCGGCGATCAGCGCTGCCTGTGCGGCGTTGAACTGGCTGCGCATCACGGTGGAGAGAAACAGCCCGAGCCCGAGGGCGCTGCCGAGAAAGACGCTGGTGACCAGAAAGAGCAGCAGCAGGGAGCCGCGCCACGGCACGCCCATCACCGCCACCGAGAAGAGCAGGCAGAGCAGCATGGCGATGATGCCGAGGCCGTAGTAGGGCAACAGCTTGGAGAGCAGCAGCTCCCCCTTGGTGACCGGGGTGGCGAGCAGCGCCTCCATGGTGCCGCGCTCCCACTCCCGCGCCACCACCAGCGAGGTGAGCAGGGCCCCTATGATGGTCATCACCACCGCAATGGAGCCCGGCACCAGAAAGTTGCGGCTCACCAGCGCCGGATTGAACCAGGCGCGGCTCTCTATCGACACCGGCATGGCGACCTCCTCGCCAGCGAGCCACCCCTGCCAAATCCCCTGCACATAGTTGGTGACAAAGTTGGCGGTGTTGGGCTCGGAGCCATCGGTCAGCAGCAGCGCCTGCGGCGTGCCATTGCCCTGACCAGCCATGGCGCGGGAGAAGCCGTCATCGATCACCAGCAGGCCGCGGATCTCGCCACGGGCCAGACTGGCGAGCAGGGACTCCTTGCTCAGGCCGCTGTGGATCTCCAGCGCGGTTGAGCCGCGCAGGGCCTGTTCCAGCCGCACCGCCGGGGCGCCGCTATCGGTACGCCAGATGCCGAGGCGCAGGTGGTCCACATCCAGATTGATGGCGTAACCCATCACCACCAGCAGCACCACCGGCATGATGAAGGCGATGAGGATGCTGCTCGGGTCACGGACGATTTGCAGCGTCTCCTTGCGGCAGAGGGCCAGCAGTCGCCGACGGTTGATGCTCATGCGTCCTCCTCGCTGGCCCGCTCGACCAGGGTGATAAAGGCCTCTTCCATTGTTGGCAAAGAACAGGTCGGCAAGGAGCCGGTTGGCAGAGAAGTCGCCGCCTCTTTGGCAGCCAGCCCCTTGAGATCGTCCGGGGTGCCGAGGGCCAGCAGCTTGCCGCGATAGATGAGGGCGATGCGGTCGCAATACTCCGCCTCATCCATAAAGTGGGTGGTGACCAGCACGGTCACCCCGTGGTCGGCCAGCGCATTGATGTGAGACCAGAACTCGCGCCGGGTCACCGGATCGACCCCCGAGGTGGGTTCATCGAGAAAGAGCAGGGGCGGCTCGTGCAGCAGGGCGCAGGCCAGCGATAAGCGCTGGCGCAGACCGAGCGGCAGGGATTCCGCCTTCTGATCGAGCCAGGGGATGAGGGCAAAAGCGGTCACCATGGCGTCGATCCGCGTCTGCTGGTGGCGGCCGAACAGGCCGTAGATACCAGCGAAAAAGGAGAGGTTCTGGGCCACGGTGAGCTGCTTGTAGAGGGAGAACTTCTGTGCCATGTAGCCGAGGCGCTGGCGTGCCGCCGAGGGGCTGTGGGCCAGATCGATGCCGGTCACCAGCGCCTGCCCCTGGCTCGGGCGCAGCAGGCCGCACTCCATCTTGAAGGTGGTGGACTTGCCCGCCCCGTTGGGGCCGAGCAGGCCGAAGATCTCGCCGCGGCGCACCGCAAAGCTGACATCATCGGTGGCGGCAAAATCGCCGAAGCGCTTGGTGAGGTGGCGCGCCTCGATCACCGCCTCGGGGGAGACCCCCTGCGGCAGTTCCGCTTCCCGCATCCCCGCCGCCAGACTCGACTCCCCGCCGGGGCCGCCGCCGAGCAGGTCGATAAAGGCATCTTCCAGCCGGGGCTGGGCCGGTTGAAAGGCGCCGTTAGCCAGCTGCAGCTCCGCCAGCGGCGGGTGCGTCATGCCCGGATGCAGCAACAGGCGCACCCGCTCCCCCGCCACCGCGCCATCCATCACCGCGGGGTGAGCCAGTGCCCGGCGCAGCAGGGCACGTCGCTCGCGGCCATCCAGCTGCCCCGCCTCCAGCAGCCAGCAGCGGCTGGCCATGGCTCCCATCAGGTCGGCTGGCGTGCCGCTGGTGCGCACCTCGCCATCTGCCATCAGCAGCACGTGGTCGCACAGCTCCGCCTCGTCGAGATAGGCGGTACTCCAGAGCACCGTCATTCCCCCCTTGGCCAGCTCGCGCACCATCTGCCAGAGGGCGCGGCGGGAGATGGGATCGACCCCGACCCCGGGTTCGTCGAGCAGCAGCACATCCGGGGTGCCGAGCAGGGCGCAGGCCAGCCCGAGTTTCTGCTTCATTCCGCCAGAGAGCTTGCCCGCCGGTCGTGCGGTGAAGCGGGCAAGATCGGTGAAGGCGAGCAGCCGCGCGAAGGTGGGCGTGCGTTCGGGCTTCAGTACGCCGCGCAGGTCCGCGTAGAGGGTGAGGTTCTCCAGCACGCTGAGGTCCTCGTAGAGGCCAAACTGCTGGGGCATGTAGCCGAGGCGCTGACGTAGCAGATCCCCCTCGCTCACCGGATCCAGCCCCAGCACCCGGATGGTGCCCGCTTCCGGGATCAGCAGACCGGCCAGCAGGCGCAGCAAAGTGCTCTTGCCGGCGCCGTCGGGGCCGACCAGCCCGGTGATGCCGCCAGCCGGAATGGTGGCCGAGATGGCGTTGAGGGCGACCCGCTCACCAAAGCGTTTGGTGAGCCCCTCAAGGGAGATGGCGCAGCTCATGGCGCCAGCCTGACGGTGACCGGCATTCCTTGGCGCAGGGCCGGGTCGGGATCCTGCACCACGATGCGCAGCCGGTAGACGAGGTGAGTGCGCAAGTCAGGCGTCTCCACCGATTTCGGGGTGAACTCGGCGGTCGGCGAGACAAAGCCCACCACCCCGTGATAGGGCTGATCAGGCCGCGAGTCGGTGGTGAGGGTCACTTTGGCGCCGCTCGGGAAGTGGCCGAGCCAGGGTTCCTCCACATAGGCGCGCACCCAGACTGGCGCGGTCAGGGAGAGGTTGAAGGCGGTCGCTCCGCTCTGCACCATGCTGCCGTTCTCGATGGCGCGACTGATGATGATGCCATCGCTGGGGGCGGTCAGGTTGGCATCAGCCAGCGCCAGTTCGGCACTGGCGAGCGCCGCTTTGGCCCCTTCCAGCTGGGCATCGGACTGGGCGATTTCCTCCGGGCGGTAGCCGGTTTCGAGCTGGGCGAGCTGTTCGCGTGCCGAGCGTACCTGCGCCTGAGTCTGATCCCGCTGGGAGCGGGCGGTATCGAGCTGACCGCGGGAGATGGCGCCGGTGGCGGCCAATGCGCTCTGGCGGCGCCACTGCTGGTCGGCTTCCAGTGCAGCGGCTTCGGCGGCGGCCAGTGCGGCCCGGGCGCGGTCGGTCTCTTCGCTGCGATAGCCTTTGTGGATCAAGGTGTTGGCGGCAGTGAGCGCGGCCAGATTGGCGCGGGCGCTGTCGCGGCTGTGGGTGAGGGGAACCGGATCGAGGCGGGCCAGCAGTTGACCGGCTTTTACCCTATCCCCCTCATCGACCAGTATCTGATCGACGCGGCCGCCGACCCGAAAGGCCAGATTGACGTCGCGAATATCGACGTTGCCGTAGAGGATGGAGCCGTCAGCCGGGCGCCCCTGCCACCAGAGGTAGCCACCGATAACGGTTAGCAGCAGGGCTGCGATGGCAATGCGTTGCTTCATAACGCTTCTCCTTGAGGATGGCGCTGTAACCAGAGGTAACCACTGGGAACCGCCAGCAGCAGAGCTACCATCGCGATGCGTTGTTTCATGCCGCTTCTCCTTCCTTCATGTCGGTGGGGCGCAGGCCGCGTAGGGCCCATACCAGCCGCTGTCTGGCGGCCTCGGGGCTGTCTATCTGGCTGAGAAAGGGGCCGGCCTGTTCGGGCAGCCAGCCGAGCTGACGACCGCTGCCGGCGATCACCAGCGGCAGGCCGACCGACCCCATGATGAAGATCATCAGCTGGAGCGGGTGACCCGCGACCAGCGAACCTTCCGCCTGTGCCATCCGTACCTGTTCGATCAGCAGCAGGGGATGGCGGCGCGGCAGGCTGAGCAGAAAACGCTGGGCTGCCCCTTCGCCCGCCAGCGCATCACCAAACAGGTGGTTGATAAAGCCGCGCTGGCGCGCCACCAGCCCGATCAGCGCCTCCATGGTGGCCTCGAACATGGCGATGGCGGAGGGGTAGGAGCCCTTGGCTGCCACCGCCTTGAGTTCGTCATAGAGGGGGGCGTACCAGAGTTCGACCAGCTCGTCGATAAAGGCGTCGCGGTTGCCGAAGTGGTAGACAAAGGAGCCGAGGTTCACTTCGGCCGCCGCCGCCAGCTCGCGCACCGTCAGGCCGCGCAGCCCCTTCTCGGTGGCGATGGCGAGGCCGGTATCGAGCAGTTTCTGCCGGGTTGGATTCATCTTTCTGGTTCCTGCTGCACAGATTTATACATATGTATAAATCAATCACACAGAAGTTGATAGATCTTTTTTTGAGCAGATTTCAGCAGGGATGAAAAACGGCGGGCATTCGAAAGAGATGGTTTGAAAACGTCTTTTGATTTAATGGGTTGCCGCAGATAAGGGCCAGAATCCGTGTAGATGACGGAGGCGGTGGAGAAATAAAAACGCCTCCAAAAGGGAGGCGTTTTCAGATCCATCGATCGCGCTTACAGAATAAAGCGGCTCAGATCCTCATCCTCGACAAGCGCACCGAGATGGGCGTTGACGTAGTCGGTGTCGATGACAAAGGTCTCGCCGGACTTCTCGGAGGCGTCGTAGGAGATATCTTCCATCAGGCGCTCCATCACGGTGTGCAGACGACGGGCACCGATGTTCTCGGTACGCTCGTTGACCTGCCAGGCCGCTTCGGCCAGACGGCGGATGCCATCCTTGGTGAACTCGATATTGACCCCTTCGGTGGCCATCAGCGCCTTGTACTGATCGGTCAGGGAGGCGTTCGGTTCGGTCAGGATGCGCTCGAAGTCATCTGTGGTCAGGGCTGTCAGCTCGACCCGGATCGGCAGACGGCCCTGCAGCTCGGGGATGAGGTCGGACGGCTTGGCGATCTGGAAGGCGCCGGAGGCGACAAACAGGATGTGGTCGGTCTTGACCATGCCGTGCTTGGTGTTGACGGTGCAGCCCTCGACCAGCGGCAGCAGGTCGCGCTGTACCCCTTCACGGGAGACATCGGGGCCCGAGCTCTCGCCGCGCTTGCAGATCTTGTCGATCTCGTCGAGGAAGACGATGCCGTTGTTCTCGACAGCGGCGATGGCTTTCTGCTTCAGCTCTTCAGGATTGACCAGACGGGCCGCTTCCTCTTCGATCAGCGCCTTCATGGCCTCTTTGACCTTGATCTTGCGCTTCTTCTTCTGGTTCTGGCCCAGGTTCTGGAACAGCCCCTGCAGCTGGTTGGCCATCTCTTCCATGCCCGGCGGGGTCATGATTTCGACGCCCATCGGGGAGGCGGAGAGCTCCAGCTCGATCTCCTTGTCATCCAGCTGACCTTCCCGCAGTTTCTTGCGGAAGATCTGGCGGGTGTTGGAGTTGTCGGCTTTCTCTTCCTCACCCCAGGTGTTGCGCGGGTTGGGCAGCAGGGCGTCGAGGATGCGCTCTTCGGCGGCTTCTTCGGCGCGGTATTTCATCTTCTCCATCTCGGTTTCGCGCACCAGCTTGATGGCGGCATCGGTCAGATCGCGGATGATGCTGTCCACTTCCTTGCCGACATAGCCCACTTCGGTGAACTTGGTCGCTTCCACCTTGATGAAGGGGGCGTTGGCCAGCTTGGCCAGACGACGGGCGATCTCGGTCTTGCCGACACCGGTCGGGCCGATCATCAGGATGTTTTTCGGGGTCACTTCATGGCGCATCTCTTCGTTGAGCTGCATCCGGCGCCAGCGGTTGCGCAGGGCAACGGCAACGGCGCGCTTGGCATCGGCCTGACCAATGATGTGACGATCCAGCTCGTGGACGATTTCTCTCGGGGTCATCTCGGACATGATGGTGTTCCTGTATCCGGGGCGGGCAGTGCCCACCCCTTGGGAAATTGGGTTTGGCTGGTGGCCTTATTTGGCGGCGTAGTCCAGCACTTCGATGGTGTGGTTGCCGTTGGTGAAGACGCAGATGTCGCCCGCAATCTTGAGGGACTTCTCGACAATGGTCCTGGCATCCAGCTCGGTGTTTTCCAGCAGGGCGATGGCGGCGGACTGGGCAAAGTTGCCGCCGCTGCCGATGGCGATGAGATCGTGCTCCGGCTGCACCACGTCACCGTTGCCGGTGATGATGAAGGATTTGTGTTCGTCGGCCACGGCCAGCAGTGCTTCGAGGCGGCGCAGAGCGCGATCGGTGCGCCAATCTTTGGCCAGCGCCACGGCGGCGCGCTCCAGATTACCCTGATGGGCCTGCAGTTTTGCTTCGAAACGCTCGAGCAGGGTGAAGGCGTCGGCGGTACCGCCAGCGAAACCGGCCAGCACCTTGCCGTTATAGAGACGATGAACCTTGCGGGCGTTGCCCTTCATGACGGTGTTGCCAAGAGAGACCTGGCCATCGCCACCGATGACGACCTGACCGTTGCGGCGAACTGAAACTATGGTAGTCACTTTACTTACCTCGCTTGAGCCGAATGACGGCCTGACTGTGCATGGCAAGAAAGATGGGGATGGCAAACGGGCTTTTCAACCCTGCCTTTGGTCGGGATAAACGGGGTAATAAAGAGCGTGGGTGCGAGTGACACCAAAAGAACAGGGCCGGGTGTTGCCACCCGGCCCTGCTGCACACTGTCCGCATTATGTTGTTTCAGACCAGACTACCGCTTGGCACACGATCACAGTTTGGCCATTGAACGTCGCCGAGGGAGAACCATACAGCGTGTAGCCTTGAGCTAGTGCCTCGCTGACACGAAAACAAAATGTCGCGTCATCAGGCCCAGTAATCAAGCGGTAAACCGGAAGGCCATTTGGTGGCTGTTTCGAATTTGTCATGTTCTGGTTCTCTGCTGGTTCAGCCTGACAGTATGCTAACCCTTCTTGGCAATGCAGCCGCTGATGCCGGAGCTCTGCAGCTTGCCGTTGGCCGCGTCGGCGGCCGCCTTGCCGTTGAAGGGGCCCACCATCACCTTGTAGACGGTACCGTTGGCTGTGTTGACCACCTGCAGGCTGGAAGAGAGACCGGCGGTGAAGGCGATACGTGCCTTGAGCGACTCTGCGGAATCCTGCGAGCGCAGAGCCGCGCACTGCATCATATAGCGACCGCTGTTGGCGGCTGCGGTCTGGGCTGGCGGGTTAGCCGCTTTGGCCTTGGCCGCTTCGGCCTGCTCCCGCTCCAGCTCGGCACGGATCTCCCGCTCCATTCGCTCCCGTTCGGCCTGGCGATCGATCACCTGTTCCCGAGCGCTGGCAACGGGCGCACCGTTGTCAGGCGTGGTCGCCGGATTGGTCTGATAGGGTTTGGACTGGCCGATGGGCGTCCCCGGTTGGGGAATGTCGGTCGGTACCGGTTGCGGCAGCTTTTCCGGCTGCAGGGTCAGAGTATCGGCGGGGGGCGGTGGCAGCACGCCCGGCTGGGGCGGTGGCTCGATAACATCGACCTGCTTGTTCTCAAGCCGTTCGATGTAGCTCCACTTCTCCTGTGGCAACCCGTTGTTCTGTGGTTTTGGCTTGTTGGCCTTTACCTGCTCTTCGATGGTGGGGGCGTCGCTGCCCTTGCCATTGATCATGTAAAGGAAGCCACCAAAGCCTGCCAGCAGTGCCACGACCAACAGCACTGGAATAACAGGAAAGCGGCGAGGGGCCGCTTTCTTGCTGTTTCGACCACCCGCCCGACGTCGTGGGCGGCTGCCGACATAATCCCGGGTTGCCATCTATTACATGCGCTCCAGGGTATGGATGCCCAGTACGCCGAGGCCCAGTTTCAGCACCTTGGCGGTGGCGGCGCACAGCAGCAGACGGCTCTGACGGGTTGCCTCGTCCACGCCATCCTTGTTGATCGGGCAGGCTTCATAGAAGGTCATGAAGTTGCCGGACAACTCGTACAGGTAGGTACAGAGCAGGTGCGGCATGCCTTTGTCGGCCACGCCATTGACCGCGTCGGAGAACTGGATCAGCTTCTGGGCCAGCACCTCTTCGGCCTCTTCGTTCAGGGTCACATTGCCGGTCAGGGTAGCGGCATCGACGCCAGCCTTGCGGAAGATGGACTGGATACGGGTGTAGGCATACTGCAGGTAAGGGGCGGTGTTGCCTTCAAACGACAGCATCAGATCCCAGTCGAAGATGTAGTCGGTAGTGCGGTTCTTGGAGAGATCCGCATACTTGACCGCGCCCATGGCGATTGCGTTGACCACGTTGGCCTTCTCTTCGGCAGAGAGGTCGCTGTTGCGGCTCTCCAGCAGGGCAGCGGCGCGCTCTTCCGCTTCGTTGAGCAGGTCAACCAGCTTGACGGTGCCACCGGAACGGGTCTTGTAGGGACGACCATCCTTACCCAGCATCATGCCGAAGGCGTGGTGCTCGAGGGGGACGGATTCCGGCACATAGCCTGCCTTGCGGGTGATGGTCCAGGCCTGCATCAGGTGCTGGTGCTGACGGGAGTCGATGAAGTACATGACACGGTCGGCACCCAGGGTTTCATAACGGTATTTGGCACAGGCGATGTCGGTGGTGGTGTAGAGGAAACCGCCATCGCTCTTCTGGATGATGACGCCCATGGCCTCGCCATCCTTGTTCTTGAACTCGTCCAGGAAGACAACGGTGGCGCCTTCGCTTTCGACCGCCAGCCCCTTGGCTTTCAGGTCGGCCACGATCTCCGGCAGCATGTCGTTGTACATGGACTCGCCCATGATGTCCTTGTTGGTCAGGGAGACATTCAGGCGGTCATAGTTGATCTGGTTTTGTTCCATGGTCATGTCGACCAGCTTCTTCCACATGGTACGGCAGTACTCGTCGCCGCCCTGCAGCTTGACCACGTAGTTACGGGCGCGCTCGGCGAAGGCTTCGTCTTCGTCGTAGCAACGCTTGGCCTGGGTATAGAAGGCTTCCAGATCCTTGAGCGCCATGTCGCTGGCATGCTCGTTGGACATCTTCTCCAGATAGGCGATCAGCATGCCGAACTGGGTGCCCCAGTCACCGATGTGGTTGGCACGGATCACTTTGTGGCCGAGGAATTCCAGCGCACGCGCAGCCACGTCACCGAGTACGGTGGAGCGGATGTGGTGCACCGCCATCTCTTTGGCCACGTTGGGGGCGGAGTAGTCCACCACCACGGTTTGTGGCGTGGGCAACCGTACGTTGGCGTTGGCAGAGGTCACCATGGCCTCGACCTGACCGGCCAGCCAGCGCTGGTCGAAGAAGAAGTTGATGAAGCCGGGGCCGGCGATCTCGACCTTGGCGATCAGGTCGGAGGCAGGCAGGTGCTCGATGATGGCCGCCGCCAGCTCACGGGGATTCTTGCGGGCCGGCTTGGCCAGCAGCATGGCCAGGTTGGTGGCCAGGTCACCGTGAGCTTTTTCCTTGCATCGGTCTACTTGCACGCGGGCTTCCAGGTCCGCCGGCAGGACGCCTGCTGACTTGAGATTGGCTACCGTTTGTTCAAGTAGATGATGAATATGCTCTTTCATAACTGACCACCAAGGTTGCGCGTCGAAAAATGACTGATATATAAGGGCGTGAATTTTACCCGCATCGGCTCGAGAAAACTATAGGGATGACCCGCCGCTCGCTGTCGGGCGGATATTTCACTGCGTTTGGCGCCATATTCCAGAATATTGGACGGAAATTATGGTGCTTATCCATTTCTACTGCATATCGAAGCGCCTTGTCCAGGCTATTTCCCCTGATTGTTAAGGGTTTTTCCCGACACTGATCTCCCGCTGGCTGTTGCACGTACCTAGAGTCGTAACCCAGCAAGGAGTTTGTGATGCGACTGGCACTGTTTCCCCTATCAGCCCACCTGCTGCCCGGCGGCATCATGCCGCTGCGGATCTTCGAACCCAGATACCTGCGGATGGTGGCCGAAGCGGGGGAGGCGGGCTTTGCCCTCTGCATGGTGGATCCGCGCCAGCCTGACGCCCTGCGCAACATGCTGCCCATCGCCACCCGGGTCAACGTCATCGACTTCGACCGGCTGCCGGACGGCATGCTCGGGATCACGGTGCAGGGGGTGGAGCGGCTGCAGATAGAGGATCTGTGGCAGGAGCAGGATGGCCTGCGCATCGGTGAGGTAACCTCGCTGCCGGCATGGCCGCCCCGGCGGCTCCATCCCGATCAGCTGCCACTGGCCGATGCGCTGCGGGAGGTGTTTGCCGACTATCCCGACTATGCCGCCCTCTATCCCGCCCCCCGCTGGGACGATGGCAACTGGGTGGCACAGCGCTGGCTGGAGGTGCTGCCGATCCCCCCCGAGCAGAAGCAGCTGCTGCTGGCCGCCGCCGACAATCAGCCCGCCATCGCCCTGCTCAAAGGAGTGCTGGTGGCCAGTCACTGATTTTTTTCTGAACTGCTGATCTGCCAGCGCCGCAGAGCCGTATCAGTCATTACCACAGCATGTTCGACAGCACACCAAAGGGATGGCGCAATGGCATATACTGGCCAACCACACTCGACCATACGCAGGACTTCGCCCGTGATGGATAACTCGGATGGCGACCTCAAATCTCTGCTGATCAGGGTGGCAGAGCAGGCTGACAAGGCTGCTTTTGCCCGCCTGTTCCAACACTTTGCGCCGCGCATTCGCAGCTACGGCCTGCGCCACCTCGGCAGCGAAGCCAACGCCATGGAGCTGGTGCAGGAGACCATGCTGCTGGTGTGGCAGAAGGCGCGTCTCTACCACCCCGAGAAGGGGGCGCCGACCACCTGGATCTATACCGTGATGCGCAACCAGTGCTTCGACATGCTGCGCCGTCGTCGCGCCAGCAAGGAGGATCTCTGTGCCGAGGAGCTGTGGCCGGTGCTGGAGTTTCAGGCCGAAGAGGAGCACATGAGCGGGGGGGAAGATGCGGTGCTGACCCGTCAGATGGCCCATTATTTGGGCACCCTGCCGGAGCCGCAACAGCAGGTGGTGCGTGGCATCTATCTGCAGGAGTTCTCCCAGCAGGAGTTGGCGGAGCGGCTCGGCGTGCCACTCGGCACCATCAAGTCCCGCCTCCGGCTGGCGTTACAGAAACTGAAAGAGCAAGTGGAGCAAGGCCATGATTAAAGCCCATCCGACCGACCCTATGCTGCGTGCCTTCGCCGCCGACGAGCTGCCTCTGCCGCTGGCGGTGGGGCTCTCCGCCCACTGTGAACTCTGCCCCGATTGTGCTGCCCGACTAAAGACATTCGAAGAGGAGCTGGCGCAGCAATATCTTGCCTCGCCAGTAGAGCCCAAGCTGGACTCCCGCGATGAAGTGGGACTGGACGCCGGATTCGACGCCATGCTGGCGGATATTCTGGCCCAGCCGCTGGCAGAGCCCCTCTCCGAGCCAACACATGACCAGCCCCGAGCCCAGTCCGGAGAGCTGGAGGTAGCCGGTCACGCCTACCGTTTGCCACGGGTGCTGGCCCGCTATCGTTCGCCCAAGTGGCGCCATATCGGGGCCATTCGTCAGCAGAGTCTGCCGCTGGACGAGATGGGTGCCCGCGCCAGCCTGCTCCATATCGAAGCGGGCGGTCGCATCCCCGAGCACACCCATCAGGGCTATGAGCTGACCCTGCTGCTGGCTGGCAATATTCAGGATGGCGATACCCTTTACAAGGTGGGAGATTTCATCTGGCGCGATGCCAGCCACTCCCATAGCCCGCATACGCCAGATGGCTGCCTCTGCTACACGGTGCAGGATGCGCCGGTGCAGTTCACCAAGGGGCTGTCGCGGCTGCTGAATGGCATCAGCCAGCACCTCTACTAAGCACTCTGACGCCATAGAAAAAGGGACCAGATTGGTCCCTTTTTTCATTTGATTGCTGGTTGCCGGTCAGGCGACAAACACCAGATAGACGGCGAATGCCACGATAAAGCGGTAGATAGCGAACGGGATAAAGTCGATGCGGCGGATCAATGTCAGGAAGGTCTTGATCGCAAACATCGCTACCACGAAAGCGGTGATAAAGCCCACGGCAAACATCGGGAAGTCGGCCATCGAGAGGAAATCGCGGCTCTTGTAGAGATCAAGCCCGCTGGCCGCCACCATCATGGGCACTGCCATGATGAAAGAGAACTCGGCGGCGGCGTGACGGCTGATCCCCATCAGCATGCCACCACTGATGGTGGCGCCGGAGCGGGAGAAGCCGGGCCACAGGGCCAGACACTGGAACAGACCGATGCCGAACGCCTGCTTGTAGCTGATGTCATCAAGGGTTTCAGCTGTGACGGCCGGGCGGAACTTCTCGGCGATGATGAGCAGGATGCCCCCCGCGACCAGCGCGTACATCACGGTCTGTGGACCAAACAGGTTGGCCTTGATCCAGCTGTGGATGGCCAGACCGACCACGATGGCGGGCAGCATGCCGAGGATGACGTGGATCAGCGACAGGGTGGCGTGATCCCGGGACGGCTTCTGGCCGAAGTGGATGCCAATCAGGCCAAACAGGCGGCGCCAGAAGACGGCGACCACGGCGAGGATGGAGCCAAGCTGGATCACCACTTCGAAAGTGGCAGCCTTGGGCCCTTCAAAGCCCAGCAGATGGCCGACGATAATCATGTGGCCGGTGGAGGAGACGGGGAGGAACTCGGTCAGCCCCTCGACGACGCCCAGAATAAAGGCGACCAGCAGGCTATAGGTGTCAGTCATCGAACAAACAATCCTTAACTTCGTTGATGTAAAAACGCCCCGGGAGGGTCTCGGGGCGGCTTATCTTGCTCGATAGTGACTGCTGAGGCTATGTAAAAATCATGAAACCTTTAAGTCAGTCGCGGATAAAACGGTAGCGGGTCTGGTGGTGATAACGCCCGCCCGGCAGCAGCCAGGGGTTGCCCAGCTCGGGCCGATTGGGGCTGTCCGGCAGCTGTTGCGTCTCAAGACAGAAGCCGTCGTGATCCCCGAGTGCCAGCCCCAGGTTGTATGAATGCTCATCAGTTCCTTTCGTTACGCAGCTTGAGCATCAGGACGGCGCAGGCCAGAGCGAGAGTGATGCTGTTTGCTATGGTGATGGGCATGTCGTTAGTGCGCAGGCCGTAGATCAACCATAGAAGTACGCCACAGCTGAAGACCAGATACATATTGGTTGAGATGGCCCTGGTTTCTTGGGTCTTTATTATGTGTATAACTTGCAAGGCAAAAGATCCTGTGGTCAGAAAGGCTGCACAGAGACCGAGGTTGGCGGTGTCGAGCCAGAAAACCAGAACGCAGAGAGCGATTGGCACAATAACGATATTGTGCCAGAAATAAACCGACAAATTTGAACTCCTCAAAGACCAATGGAGGCAATGGATATTTATTATCGTGTAATATACTTCAGCAAAAGTTTACCCAGTGGCTTTCGATGATTAATGTAACTTATGTTGATTGCTTTTCCTATGCGCAATGCAACGAAAAAATAATTCATCAATCATTGTAGTTTTCATTTTCTTGAATGGAATTTGCCAGTCAAGTTGAATGGATAGAGGCGCTCAATTCGACTGGCGTATATTTTATGGTAAAGCATTCATTTTTTTATGTTAAAGAGACGAAATGGATCGCCATTTATTTAGAGCATGACGTACTTTGGCGTGCTTATCTTCGGTGAAATTGTAGCGGGTCATGATCATCACCCGTAATATGCTACCCAATATCGGCACAAGTGATATACAGATAAATAGTCCGTCCATCGTAGCCTGAGTCTGTGCCGCATTCGGTTGATAGCCAAGCCAGATCAGCAGGGTACCGGAAATACCACCTGCGATGGCCCAAGCCAGTTTGCCGGTAAAGGTCTGCCCCGAGAACGCGATGGCAGCGCAACGGCGGCCAGACTTTAGTTCTGCATATTCGATGGTCTCACTCAACATGGCCGAGATAAGCGGATTGGTGATGACGTTGGCCGCATGGATCAAGGCGAGGAAGCCGAACACCATTATCAGACTGTCGTAGCCTGTCGTATAGAAACCGATGCGTAATGCAATCTCCAGCAGAGTGAGTAGCAGGAAGAGATCACGTTTCCTGAGCTTGCTGGTCAATATCGGCATCAGCATACAGGCCATAGAGGTTGCCACACCGATAGAGCCCATCACCGAGAGCAGCCCGGCATCACCCATGTTGTAGGTGAAGAAGAAAATGTAGAGCCCGGTGGCCAGATTAAAGAACACGTTACAGAAGAAGGCGCCAAGTACATACGCCAACGGTTTGTTGGAACGCAGGACGCGGAAAGAGTCCCTAATGGTGATCTTGTCATTCGGATTGGGCTTGATGCGCTCTTTCATCTGGCTTGCTCCGAGCACCATCAGTGGCAGGGCGATCAGCATCAGGCAGATGGCACCTTCCATGTAGCCCTTGGTGCTGCTGGTTGCAGCAAACAGTTCGGTGAGCTTCGGGAATATGATGGAAGCACTGCCAATGCCGATATTGACGCCCAACATGGCGACGGTTACGGCCTTGGCTCGCTCCTGTGGCTCTTGGCTCATGACCGATGACATGGTCCAGAAAGGTACATCAGACAAGGTGTATATCATCCCCCACGCGATATAGGTGACTGCTGCATAAGCTACCTTGGTGGTCATGGGTAAATCCATGCCAATGAAGCTGAGAGAGGTGATCCCGGCAATCAAGAAGGGAACGAAAAGCATATATGGCGTGAATTTGCCACGTTTGAAATTAAGAGTGTCCATATAACCAGCGATAATAGGATCGTTGATGGCATCCCATACTCTGGCAATGAGGAAAATAGCCCCAGCTGCAGCGGGCGATATTCCAAGGATATCGGTGTAAAAATAGAGGATAAATGATCCCACCAGGCCGAAACTGAGGCATTGCCCGACGGCATAGCTGAAATATCCCACCAGCTCTCTATTGTGTATCTTTTGATCTGTCATCTGCCAACCTTTCCCAACATGAATGTGTTGTGAGGGGCGCCACTAGGGTGGCGTCCTCTTTTGCGTTATGAACGGGTCAATGTGCGGAGCAGTTCTATTTCACTGGCAGAGTAGGGGGTACCATCCTCCTCCAGCAGGTCGTGAAACCAGACCCTGCGGAAATCGGGGTCGATATTGCGAACGAAAGGCCATGGCAAGTGAGTTTGCGTCTTCCCTTTTACCAGACCCCATTGATAGGCACCTATTTTTAACTCTTTGAAGAGTGGCAGTTGTTGTTCCATCACGCTGCCGACATGCCTGGCCAGCCACTCTGTGCAGAGGAGCGGGCGGCGATATTTGCTGACCACATCCAGAGAGATTTTCAGCCCCTCCATACGCTGATAGGAGTGGAAAGTGATGACATCCGATAGCTCCATAGCGCGCAGGTCGGTCGGATGAGTAAAGGTGTTTTCCGGAGTAAATTCCGAATCCCCCTGAGCTATGCTGTAGGGTGCATGCCACGCGCCGACGGTGAGTGGCTGGGAGGGGTTCTCTTCTCGGGCCCAGACAAAAGCCAACTCCATCAGATAGTGGGCATATGTCTCCAGCGACTCATCGAAACGCACCTCGACATCGCCTTCCGAAAAGATGCCCCGGTTGGTCGGCTCATTGTACAGATCCCAGATAAAGATCCGCTCATCCTGTGCAAATGTACGTATCAGGTCGCGAATATAGTGTTCCACTTCGCGCCATTGGGTCGGGTCAATGACGACATTCCGACCGGGACTGGCCGCCGCCTGGCTATTGTGTACATCTTCCCGAGGTGGTTGCTGGCGGCCCAGATAGGGGTGATCGCCGGAGAAGCCACAGTCATCCATCAAGGTCATCATCACGCGGATATTGTGCTTGCTACACAGGCCAAGGAACTGCTCAATGCGCGCGAGCAGGCCATCCCGATCATGCTGCCAGACGATAAAGGGCAGATTGGTTCGCAGGGTGTTGTAGCCCAGTTTGTTGGCCCAACCCAGTTCCTGGTCAATGATGACTGGGTCGAAGGTTTCTCCCTGCCACATTTCGGTCCAGTTGACCGCTGTGCGGGGGAGATAGTTGAAGCCCAATAGCCAAGGTTGTTTGTTCCACCATTGCCAAGCTCGTTCTGTTGACCACTGTTGTATCGCCATCGGATATCCTTGCAACTAATTATTTAAACTTACAACAATTAATATTAGCTAATATCTTTAGTTGCAAATCATGAAGGATAGAATTCAGGGATTAGTCACAAAATGAACAAATTTAGGGGGTTAACAGGCATGGCTGGCGAGCCATCTGTACTCGGGACGATAACCGAAAACCCTCTATCGTCCTTGTGGGCTGTTGTGCTGCTTGCTCATGTCCGTAATCATGAGTCATGATAAAAGATAAATAATTAATATTATTATCTGGGCGGTACTGCTCAAACTATGGCCATATCAATGAATAGTAAACGCATCACCATGAGCGCCATCGCTGCAGCTGCAGGTGTTTCCCAATCAACGGTTTCACTGGTGCTCAATGGTTCAACCACCATCAAACTGGCGGAGGAAACGCGGCGTAGAGTGCTTGAAAAAGCGGCCGAACTGGGTTACCAGCATAAGCGAGCTGAACATCTACCCAAGGGACCATCTGCTAGAAAAATAGCTTTTGTTTTCAATGGCCTGACTCCATATGACCCTTTTCTAGATGCGATCAATGCCTGCAATGAACGCGCTTGGGAGGCAGATCGCATGCTGGTTACATTCGATTATCGCAACAGCGCGGAGCTCACCAAGTTGATCGAGCAGGAGATCAATCAGGGGGATTATCTGGGGATGATTTTTGCCTCTTCCATGACACGACAACTTGCCGAGATGGAGCTCTCCCCGCAGGTGCCTACCGTTTTGCTCAACTGCTACCTGGAGGGCAGTGGCTCGTCCGAAAGTTATTCCATCCTGCCTGCCGATAAGCTGGCGGGTTACAAGGTGACGGCGCACCTGTTGGAGCAAGGCTGCAAACGAGTGGCTCTTATTCAGGGGGAGCCATGGATGGAGGCAAATAGTCTGCGGCTGGAGGGGTATCGTCAGGCGTTGATCAACCACGATTTGATACCGGATCCACAATGGGTGCGTGTGGGCAACTGGTCGCTACATGAGGCTTATGAGCAGACTCGGCAACTGCTGGCGCTGCCTCAGCCGCCTGATGGTATCTTCTGTTGCAGTGATTACATGGCTCAGGGTTGTTACCAGGCGATAGCCGAGGCGGGATTGCGCATCCCGGAAGACATTCTGGTGGCGGGCCATGATAACCAGATGCTGGCCTGCGAAATGGAGCCCCCTTTGAGTTCTATCGAACTACCTTACGACGAGATGGGTAAACTGGCGGTGGACACCTTGTTGCAACTGGCCCAAGGAGAGAAGCCCATCGCTTTACTGATGAAGCTGGAAGGGGAGTTGCTGATCCGTGCCTCGACCAGGGGTCAGCCAGTTAACAAAATTTGATCCTCTCTCGATGACCTGTTGCGTAGTGGTTCCTTATGCCACAGGGCGTGCCCATATGTTCCCGTCATGCCTGCCAAGTAGTGTGGTTGGCGGTAAGAATGTAAATGGGTACTCAATGACTTTACCCGACACGAGCAGGTCAACGTCACTCTGAAAGCCATACACCCATCAGCACTGCACGCGGTGGCTGATATCGTAATGATGCCAAGCCGTAGCATGCTTCTTTCTTGGTTGTGTTGAATAAGCCGGGCGGGAGAGATGCGACAAAGGGGCGCCTTGACGCGCCCCTTCAGTGGGTCAAGCCATAACCGGAATGAGCCGATAACGGGTTATGTGCTGATAGCGTTCTCCTGGCTCCAACCATGGGTTACCTAATTCTGGACGGTTCGGACTATCTGGCACTTGCTGTGCTTCCAGGCAGAGCCCCTGATAGTTGCCCCAATGCCCCCCCCCGCGTTTTGGGGTGCCAGCCAACCAGTTGCCGGTGTAGAGCTGGACGCCTGGCTGATTGGTGTACATCTCCATACACAGGCTGCCATCCCCTGCCATCAGGGTGGCTTGTGGTGAGGGCGAGGCATCAACAAACAAGAAACAGTGGTCGAATCCCAGACATTTTTTTTGCTGCGCATGGGCCATCCACTGTTCTCCGACCCGCTTGCCATGGCGTAGATCGAATACTCCTTCGACCGGCGCAATACCAAGCGGCAGCGAGTGTTCATCGGTTGGCAGATAGCGGTCTGCATTAATGATGATGTGGTGATCACGCACATCACTACCATCCAGGTTGAAATAGGCATGGCTGGTGAGATTGACCGGGGTCGGAGCATCTGTGGTGGCGCTCAGCTCGATCACCAGATCGGTCTGCTCCAGCCGGTATTCTACGGTGACGTCCAGATTACCAGGGAAACCCTGCTCGCCATCGGCCAGCCGAGTTTGCAGACGGATGCGATCTTCCGCCAGCCTGTCCAGTTGCCACTCCCGGTTGTGCAGAGAGTCACTGCCCCCGTGCAGGCAGGTGGTGCCCTCGTTGGCGTCTAGTTGCCACTCTTGCCCTGCTCGCTCTAGGCGGGCGTTGCCGATACGATTGGCAAAACGTCCTACTATCGCCCCCAAATAAGAGCCTTGATTGGGGTAATCCAGCGGATCACAAGCCAGCAGCACATTACGATAGGTGCCATTGACCGGGATCTCGAGGGCGGTGAGCGTAGCCCCGAAATCGAGTACGCTCAACCGCAGGCCGGCTGCATTCTGCAGATGGAACTCTTTCATGCGATGCCCCCTGCTCCCGCACTGGCGCGGCAGACGTAGCAGTCGGCCTTGAGGCCCGAGAGGGCCGGATACTCCGCCTCGACCGCGGCGATCACCTCGGCCACCTTCTCCGGGCGCAGCAGGGCGACCACGCAGCCGCCGAAGCCGCCGCCGGTCATCCGCACGCCGCCATCTGTGCCGATCCTGGCCTTGATGATCTCCACTAGACCGTCGATGGCGGGCACTGTGATCTCGAAGTCATCGCGCATGGCGGCGTGCGACTCGGCCATCAGCTCGCCGAGGCGGGTCAGGTCGTGGCTCGCCAGCGCATCGGCGGCCGCCAGGGTGCGGGCGTTTTCACCGACGATGTGGCGGGCACGGCGATAGCAGGCCTCATCCAGCCCGGCTTTGCCCGCTTCCAGTCCGGCCAGATCGAGATCGCGCAGCGCCTTGATCCCGTAGTGATGGGCGGCCGCTTCGCACTGCTGGCGGCGGGTGTTGTATTCGCTGTCCACCAGACCGCGGCGCACATTGGAGTTGACGATCAGCACAGCCAGATCCGCTGGCATGGGGATGAGGCGAGTCTCCAGCGAGCGACAGTCGAGCAGCAGGGCGTGGTCAGTTTTGCCGCTGGCGGAGATCATCTGATCCATGATGCCGCAGTTGCAGCCGACGAACTTGTTCTCCGCCTGCTGGCCGTTGAGGGCGATCTCGGCCTGGCTGATGTCGAGCCCCAGCGCCTCCTTGAAGGCCTGACCGATGGCCACTTCCAGTGAGGCGGAGGAGGAGAGTCCCGCCCCCTGCGGCACGTTGCCGGAGACCACCAAATCGAGGCCGCGCAGGGCATAGCCGCGCTCCTGCAGATACTTCACCACGCCGCGGATGTAGTCGCTCCAGCGTTGGTCGGCGTGGTGCTCGATGGGCTGGTCGAGGTCGAACAGGTCACGCTGGTTGTCGTAGTCGGCGGCGATCACCTGTACTTGCCGGTCATCGCGCAGACCGATGGCGACGCAGGTCTCGTAGTCGATGGCGCAGGGCAGCACGAAGCCGTCGTTGTAGTCGGTATGTTCACCGATGAGGTTGACGCGGCCGGGGGCGCGCACCAGCAGATCGGGCGCTTTGGCAAATTGCTCGGCAAAAACGGTGCTGACGCGTTGGCTGGGGGTCATAGGGCCTCCTCATTGGTGTGGCTGGTCTGGGTGTAGTGAACGGGGCTCAGGGCACGCAGCCGCTCGGCAGCCTGCTCGGGGGTAAGGTCGCGCTGGGTTTCGGCCAGCATCTCGAAGCCCACCATAAATTTGCGCACGGTGGCGGAGCGCAGCAGCGGCGGATAGAAGTGGGCATGCAGTTGCCACGCCTCGGGGCACTCCGATTTGGGCGGTGCAAAGTGCCAGCCCATGGAGTAGGGGAAGCTGCACTCGAACAGGTTGTCGTAGCGGCTGGTGAGCTCCTTGAGCGCCACCGCCAGATCCTGTTGCTGGGCCTGGGTCACATTGAGCATGGAGGGGACGTGCGCCTTGGGCAGCAGCAGGGTTTCGAACGGCCAGGCGGCCCAGAAGGGAACCACGGCGAGCCAGTGCTCGGTCTCTACCACGATGCGAGAGCGATCCGCCAGCTCCCGCTCCACATACTCCAGCAGCATGGGGCGGCCATGCTCGGCCAGCCAGTCACGCTGGTGCTGCTCTTCGCGGGCGATCTCGTTGGGCAGGAAGTCGCTGCCCCAGATCTGGCCGTGGGGGTGCGGGTTGGAGCAGCCCATGACGGCCCCTTTGTTTTCAAAGACCTGCACCCACTCCCACTGGGCCGACAGCTCGGCGACCTGATCCATCCAGGTGGTGATCACCCCCTCGATGGTGGGCAGCGGCAGCTCGGGCAGGGTCTTGCCGTGGTCCGGCGAGAAGCAGATGACCCGGCTGGTGCCGCGGGCGGCCTCCAGTTTCAGCAGGGGATCGCTGGCGCTATCGGCGGCCGGGGTATCCTGCATCAGGGCGGCGAAGTCGTTGGTAAAGACGAAGGTGCCCTGATAGTCGGGGTTGATGTCGCCGGTGACCCGGGTGTTGCCCGCGCAGAGGAAACAGTCGGGATCGTGGGCCTGTTTGGGGGCCTGACTCACCTTCTCCACCTGTCCCTGCCAGGGGCGTTTGGCCCGGTGGGGGGAGACAAGCACATACTGGCCGGTCAGCGGGTTGAAGCGGCGATGGGGATGATCGACGGGGTTGAACATCATCTCTCCTGAATAAGGTATTGAAAAATAGGGTCATCTATTAACAGGGAGCAGGCAGGCCGACTCCTCGTAACCGTTCGGATTGGCGGATTGCCAGCGCCAGCTATCGGCGCACATGGCGTCGATGTTGCGGGTCGCCCTCCAGCCCAGCTCGCGCTCGGCCTTGGCCGGATCGGCCCAGCAGGCTGCGATGTCGCCCGGGCGACGCGGCTCGATGCGAAATGGCAACGGCTTGCCACAGGCAGCAGAGAAAGCGGCGACCAGCTGCAACACACTCTGGCCCTGACCGGTGCCCAGGTTATAGGTGTGCACGCCACCCTTGCCGGCGCAGTGTTGCAGCGCCTTGACGTGCCCCTCGGCTAGATCCATCACGTGGATGTAGTCGCGCACGCCGGTGCCGTCCGGCGTGGGGTAATCGTTTCCAAAGACAGACAGGCAGTCGCGACGGCCAATGGCGACCTGGGTGATATAGGGCATCAGGTTGTTGGGGATCCCCTGCGGGTCTTCACCCATGGTGCCCGACTCGTGGGCGCCGACTGGATTGAAGTAACGCAGCAGGGTCATGCTCCAGTGGGGCTCGGCCAGCTGCAGATCCTCGAGGATCTCCTCGATGATCAGTTTGGATCGACCGTAGGGGTTGGTAGCGCTGCGGGGGAAATCCTCGCGGATCGGCAGGCTGGCGGGATCGCCGTAGACGGTAGCTGATGAGCTGAACACCAGATTGTACACATTGGCCCGCTTCATCGCCTGCAGCAGGGTGAGGGTGCCGCCGAGGTTGTTCTCGTAGTAATCCAGTGGAATGCGGGTCGACTCACCGACCGCTTTGAGGGCGGCAAAGTGGATCACAGCATCGATATGCTGCTCGGCGAAGATCCTGTCCAGCAGGGCTGCATCGCGAATATCCCCTTGATAGAACAGGGGTTGCTGGCCGCTGATGGCGGCGATTCGCGCCAGCACGCTGCGCTTGCTGTTACCGAGGTTGTCGACCACCACGGGATTCATGCCTGCCGCTTGCAGGGCCAGACAGGTGTGGCTGCCGATATATCCGCAACCGCCGGTGACCAGAACGTTCATCTTGCTCTCCACTGAAAAAGTGTCTGGAAGCAGTCTAGCCGAGGGTGTGGCGACCAAACTGTGAGCTTGCTTGCAAAACAATGTAAACGATTACACTGTTTTTGTGATCATCCTGATGGCAGATATGCGTTTCACCCCTGTTTTCAAAGGGTTTGCTGGGTATAATGGCGCTCTATTGCACAGTGAAAGAAGTGAAAACAGCATGAGCACCATCAAGGATGTCGCCCGTTTGGCCAATGTGTCAGTGGCAACGGTTTCACGGGTGATGAACAACTCCCCCAAGGCCAGCGCCGCGTCTCGCGAAGTGGTGCAGAAGGCCATGGCTGAACTGGGCTACACCCCCAACGCCAACGCGCGGGCACTGGTTAGCCAGACTTGCGACACCATGGGGGTGGTGGTCGGTGATGTAGCCGATCCCTTCTTCGGCGCACTGGTGAAGGGGGTCTCCGGCGTGGCCGTCGAGCAGAACCTTCACCTGCTGATGGGTAACGGTTTTCACAAGGCGCGTCAGGAGCGTGAAGCGATCGAGCTGCTGATCGGCAAGCGCTGCGAGGCGCTGGTGGTGCACAGCAAGGCGCTGAGCGACGAGGAACTTTACGATTACGCCATGCGGGTGCCCGGTATGGTGCTGATCAACCGCGATATTCCTGCCCTCAAGGGGCGCTGCATCGCTCTCAACAACCGGCTGGGGGCGGCTACGGCGACTCGCCACCTGATCGAACTGGGCCACCGCCATATCGCCTTTATCAGCTCGGATCACGCCATCGAGGATGCCACCTTGCGTTTGCAGGGTTATCAGGATGGGCTGATGGAAGCCGGTCTGGCAGCCGATCCCGAGCTTATCGAGAGTGGCACGCCGAATGAGGAGGGGGGCGAGCGCGCCATGCTCAACCTGCTGGCCAAGGGGCTCAAGGTGACTGCCGTGGTGGCTTATAACGATGCCATGGCGGCGGGCGCCATCTCTGTGCTGGCCGACAACGGCCTGCGAGTGCCGGAGGAGGTATCGGTAGTGGGCTTCGATGACATCATCTATGCCAGATATTTGCGCCCCAAGCTCTCCACCATGCGCTATCCCATCGAGCTGATGGCGGCCCAGGCGGCCAAGCTGGCCATTCAGCTGGCGGCGGGGGAGAGTGACGCGACCCAGAGCCGGATCTATACACCCACCCTGATAAATCGCCACTCGGTGGCACCGGTTCGGGCCGGATAGCTCCCTTTTGCGGCCCTGTTCGGGGCCGTTTCTTGCACGGTTATTGTTTTACCTATTTTTAATCATTTTTACTCCGCTTTACTTAACAAAACAAGTGTAATCGTTTACATCTGTGTGAGCGAGATCGCCGTTCCCTGCGTCATACTTCTCTAGACTGAATAGGTTTTCTAATCAGCAGGGAGAGAGTGAATGCTCAGGGAGATAGTGGCGCGTCAGGATTGGCAGACTCAGGCCATTACGTCGGTAAACCGGCTGGCTGCCCATACCCCCATGTTCAGCTGGCGCAGCGAAACGGATGCCAGGGGTGATCTGGCCTCTTCCTCCCGTCTCTTGCTCGATGGCGAGTGGCGCTTCTCCTTCTTTGCCGCTCCCGAATTGGTGCCCGAGAGCTGGCTGGTGCAGGATCTGGCTGATGCCACTCCCATTACCGTGCCGGGCAACTGGCAGCTGGATGCCGCCTATCCAGCTGCGCGGCCGCTCACCGATGGTCCCATCTACACCAATATCAAGTACCCCTTTCCCTGCGATCCGCCCCGAGTGCCAGCAGAGAATCCTACTGGCTGCTACTCCCGCGAGTTCGAGCTGCCCGCCGACTGGCTGGCAAGCGGACAGAGCCGGATCATCTTCGACGGGGTGAGCAGTGCCTTCCACCTGTTCTGCAACGGCCGCTGGGTCGGTTACTCTCAGGACAGCCGCCTGCCCGCCGAATTCGATCTGACCCCATATCTGCAGAGCGGTCGCAACCGGCTGGCGGTGCTGGTGCTGCGCTGGTCCGACGGCTCCTATCTGGAAGATCAGGATATGTGGTGGCTGTCGGGGATCTTCCGCTCCGTCACCTTGCTGCACAAACCGACCCGCCATCTGATGGATATGCGGGTGACCCCCGAGCTGGATGCCTGCTATCGGGATGGTCGTCTCAAGATTGCCCTGCAAGTCGCCAATGGGGCTGGGCTGTCGGTAGAGGCCAATCTCTATGACGGTGGCGAGCGGGTCGCGACCCTGCGCCAGCCGATCGGCACCCAAGCCATTGATGAAAAAGGGGCGTATGACGATCGCGCCGAGTGCTGGCTCGACGTGGCTGCGCCGCGCAAGTGGAGCGCCGAGACGCCCCATCTCTATCGCCTGACCCTGACCCTGCTGGACGAACAGGGTCAGGCCATCGAGAGCGAGGCGTGCGATGTGGGCTTTAGGGTGGTGGAGATCCGTGGCGGCCTGCTGCGGGTCAACGGTCAGCCGCTGCTGATCCGTGGTGCCAACCGCCATGAACACCACCCCGCCAGGGGTTATGCCATCGATCGTGCCACCATGGAGCGGGATCTGCTGCTGATGAAGCGGCACAACTTCAATGCGGTGCGCTGCTCCCACTATCCCAACCACCCCGACTTCTATCGCCTCTGCGATCGGCTCGGTCTCTATGTGGTGGACGAGGCGAATCTGGAGACTCACGGCATGACTCCGATGGGGCGGCTGGCGCGGGATCCCGCCTGGAGCAATGTCTTTCTGGAGCGGGCGACCCGCATGGTGGCGCGGGATTTCAACCACCCCTCCATCATCATCTGGTCGCTCGGCAACGAGTCGGGTTACGGCCCGGCCCACGATGCCATGTATGGCTGGATCAAGCGCAGCGATCCGAGCCGTCCGGTGCAGTACGAGGGGGGAGGGGCCGATACCCCGGCCACCGACATCATCTGCCCCATGTATGCCAGAACCCATCAGGATCAGCCCTTCCCGGCGGTGCCCAAGTGGGCGCTGGCCAAGTGGATCGGCCTGCCGGAAGAGACCCGGCCGTTGATCCTCTGCGAATATGCCCACGCCATGGGCAACAGTCTGGGGGGTTACGCCCACTACTGGCAGGCGTTTCGCGATCATCCACGTCTGCAAGGCGGGTTTGTCTGGGATTGGGTCGATCAGGGGCTCGACAAATACACCGCCGATGGTCGCCACTACTGGGGCTATGGCGGCGACTTCGGTGATGTGCAAAACGATCGCCAGTTCTGCTGCAACGGTCTGCTGTTCCCGGATCGCACCCCCCATCCCGCCCTGTGCGAGGCGAAGCGCGCCCAACAGCCGTTCCGCTTCACTCTGCTTGAGCACACCCCGCTGCGGGTGAGGATCGAGAGCGAATACCTGTTTCGGGAAACCGACAACGAGCGGCTTTGCTGGCAGCTGTGCGAGAACGGCCATGTGCAGCAGCAGGGGGAGGTTTCCCTTGAGCTGGCGCCACAGGGGGTGATCGAGTTGACTCTGAGCGAGGCGTTGCCCCCCTTTGCGGCAGGCTCACTGGCCTGGCTCGATCTGGCCATCGTTCAGCCGCAGGCTACCCTATGGTCGCAGGCGGATCACAAGGTCGCCCGTCAGCAGTTCACCCTGCCGACCCCCCTCGCCCTGCCAGCGCCGGTCGCTGCCGCCACCCTGAGCGAGCAGCCGGATGGCTGGTGGATCACCGCCGCAAACAGCCAGTGGTGGCTCGACAAGCTGAGCGGCCGCATCACCAGTTGGCAAAAATCAGGGCAGGAGCAGTTGCTGGCGCCGATCATGGATCATTTCTACCGCGCCCCGCTCGACAACGACATCGGCACCAGCGAAGCGGATCACACCGACCCCAACTCCTGGATTGCCCGCTGGCAGGGTTGTGGCCTCGGCCAGTGGCAGCACCGCTGTCTGGGGCTCGCGGTCGCCGGAGGGGATATCCGGGTCAGCCATGGCTACTTCCACCGCGATGAGCTGCTGCTGGTGAGTCACTGGCATCACCGCTTTACCGACGATGGCGCCATGAGCCTGGAGATAGAGACCGAGCTGGCGCAGGTGCTGCCGTCGCTGCCGCGGATTGGCCTGCTGCTTCATCTGGCCGAGGTACCGGCGCGAGCCGAATGGTTGGGACGTGGCCCTCACGAGAACTATCCGGACCGTTTGCTGGGTGCTGATCTTGGTCGCTGGAGTTTGCCGCTGGAGGCGATGCATACCCCTTACATCTTCCCGAGCGACAACGGCTTGCGCTGCGATACCCGCCAGTTGCAGCTGGGCAGCACGACGGTGAACGGCAGCTTCCATTTCAGTGCCAGCCGCTTCAGTCAGCAACAGCTGGCCGCCGCCCGTCACCAGAGTGATCTGGTGGCCGAAGAGGGGCTGTGGGTCTGCCTCGATGGCGCCCACATGGGGGTGGGCGGGGATGACTCCTGGAGCCAGAGCGTGCGTCCCGAGTATCAACTGCTCGAGCGTCGTTACCGTTGGGGCTGCACTCTCCGTTAAGCCAGCTATTGAGGGGACTGCCTGGCCAGTGCGCCATTTTGACAACAGACCAGTAACGACTAGCCTCAATGCTGTGGGAAAGATTGAGTCTCAAATCTCATTTGAATTTATATGTATTTGAAAAATAAAAACAAAGTTTCAATGTAACAGAGTGTAATCGTTTTCATTTTGTCGTCATGATCACAGAAGAAATGACAACAAACTGATTACATTGATTGGCGCTTGCTCAATTGCTCGCCACCCTACAACACAGATAGACACATCGGAGCACACATAATGAAAAAACTGACCACAGTTGCCGCCCTGCTGATGGGCATGATGGCTGGAGCCAATGCCCAGGCTGACACCCGTATCGGGGTAACCGTCTACAAGTACGACGACAACTTCATGGCGGTCGTGCGCAAGGCCATCGAGAAGGAGGCGGCAGCCACTCCGGGGGTGGAACTGCTGATGAACGACTCCCAGAACGACCAGTCCAAGCAGAACGACCAGATCGACGTGCTGCTGGCCAAAGGGGTGAAGGCGCTGGCCATCAACCTGGTTGACCCAGCTGCGGCACCGGTGGTGATTGAGAAAGCCCGTGGCGAAGATATCCCGGTGGTCTTCTACAACAAGGAGCCAAGCGCTACCGATCTGGCCAGCTACGACAAGGCCTACTACGTGGGTACCGACTCCAAGGAGTCAGGGATCATCCAGGGTCAGCTGATTGCCAAACACTGGAAAGCCCATCCGGAGTGGGATCTGAACAAGGATGGCGTGATCCAGTTCGTGCTGCTGAAAGGGGAGCCGGGCCACCCGGATGCCGAAGCGCGCACCTCCTACGTGGTCAAGACCCTGAACGATGGCGGCGTCAAGACTGAACAACTGCATATGGATACCGGTATGTGGGATACCGCCATGGCGAAAGACAAGATGGACGCCTGGATCTCCGGCCCCAACGCCAACAAGATCGAAGTGGTCATCGCCAACAACGACGGCATGGCAATGGGCGCAGTCGAATCACTGAAAGCACAGGGCAAGACTGCCATTCCGGTGTTCGGCGTCGATGCGCTGCCGGAAGCGCTGGCCATGGTCAAGAGCGGTGCCATGGCGGGTACCGTGCTGAACGATGCGGCCAACCAGGCCAAAGCCACCTTCGAGCTGACCAAGAACCTGGCTGAAGGCAAACCGGCCGGTGAAGGCACCAAGTGGAATATCGTCGACAAGGTTGTACGTGTTGCCTACGTCGGTGTGGATAAAGACAACCTGTCCCAATTCGAGTAATTCCCTCCTCCAGGGCAAGGGAGATCCCCTTGCCCTTTTTTCAACCAGATGTGATGGCTGATATGACAACACAGCAACAATCAGAATGGCTGTTGGAGATGATTGACGTCAGTAAGAGCTTTCCCGGCGTCAAGGCACTCGATAATGTCAATTTACGGGTCCGTCCTCATTCTGTGCATGCGTTGATGGGCGAGAACGGAGCGGGAAAATCCACACTGCTCAAGTGCCTGTTCGGCATTTACGAGAAGGATCAGGGCAAGATCTTCTTCAAGGGGCAGGAGATCAACTTCACCTCCTCGAAAGAGGCGCTGGAAAATGGCGTCTCCATGGTGCATCAGGAGCTCAACCTGGTGCTGCAGCGTACCGTGATGGACAACATGTGGCTCGGCCGCTACCCCACCAAGGGGTGGTTTATCGACCACGGCAAGATGTATGACGACACCAAGCGCATCTTCGATGAGCTGGATATCGACATCGACCCCAAGGTGAAGGTCGCGACCCTGTCGGTCTCCCAGATGCAGATGATCGAGATCGCCAAGGCGTTCTCCTACGACGCCAAGATCGTCATCATGGATGAACCCACCTCCTCCCTGACCGAGAAAGAGGTGAACCACCTCTTCAAGATCATCAACAAGTTGAAGGAGAAGGGGTGCGGCATCGTCTACATCTCTCACAAGATGGAGGAGATCTTCCAGCTCTGTGACGAGATCACCATATTGCGGGATGGCCAGTGGGTGGCAACCCAGCCGCTCAAGGGCATGACCATGGATCAGATCATCGGGATGATGGTCGGCCGTGAACTGACCCAGCGTTTCCCGGAAAAGACCAACCAGCCGAAAGAGGTGATCCTCGAGATCGAACACCTGACGGCGAAAAACCAGCCCTCCATTCAGGATGTGACCTTCAACCTGCACAAGGGGGAGATCCTCGGCATCGCCGGACTGGTGGGGGCCAAGCGCACCGATATCGTCGAGACCCTGTTCGGTATTCGCGATCGCAGTCAGGGCAGCATCAAGCTGCACGGCAAAGAGGTGGCCAACCACAACGCCCACGAAGCGATCCGCAACGGCTTTGCGCTGGTGACGGAAGAGCGCCGCTCCACCGGTATCTACTCCCGGCTCGATATCGCCTTCAACTCCCTGATCGCCAACATGGACAGCTACAAGGGCTCCATGGGGCTGCTCAGCGACAACAAGATGAAGAGCGATACCCAGTGGGTGATCGACTCCATGCGGGTCAAGACGCCGACCCAGCAGACCCAAATAGGTTCCCTCTCCGGGGGCAACCAGCAGAAGGTGATCATCGGTCGCTGGCTGCTGACCCAGCCGGAGATCCTGATGCTCGACGAGCCCACCCGCGGCATAGACGTCGGGGCCAAGTTCGAGATCTACCAGCTCATCCTGGAGCTGGCGAAGAAGGACAAGGGGATCATCATCATCTCGTCAGAGATGCCGGAATTGCTGGGGATCACCGACCGCATCATGGTGATGAGCAATGGCCGGGTCGCCGGGATCGTCAATACCAAAGAAACTGACCAGAGCGAGATACTGCGCCTGGCATCTCTGTACCTCTAGAGACAGGAAGACATTTATGGAGTCGGCTAAAAATTTCAATCTGATGCAGGCGCTCAAGGAAAACGCCATCTATCTGGTGCTGCTGGTGCTGCTCATGGTCATCGTGATCCAGGAGCCTTCCTTCCTGAGCCTCACCAACTTCAGCAACATCCTGACCCAGTCCTCGGTGCGGGTCATCATAGCGCTGGGGGTGGCGGGCATCATCATCACTCAGGGGACGGATCTCTCGGCCGGTCGTCAGGTCGGTCTGGCGGCACTCATAGCCGCAACCATGTTGCAGGCGCTGACCAACGTCAACAAGGTGTTCCCGACGTTGGGGGAGGTGCCCATTCCTGCGGTGATCCTGCTGGTCTGTGTGGTGGGGGCGCTGATTGGTCTGGTCAACGGTCTGATCGTGGCCTACCTGAACGTTACCCCGTTCATTACCACCCTGGGCACCATGATCATCGTCTACGGTATCAACTCCCTCTACTTTGACTCGGTAGGGGCTTCGCCGGTGGCCGGGTTTGACCCCCGCTTCTCCAGCTTCGCCCAAGGGTTTATCCGGATAGGAGGATTCAAACTCTCCTATCTCACCTTCTATGCGGCCATCGCCAGCGTCTTTGTCTGGGTGCTGTGGAACAAGACCCGCTTTGGCAAAAACATCTTCGCCATCGGCGGCAACCCCGAGGCAGCCAAGGTCTCCGGCGTCAATGTGGCGGTCAATCTGGTAATGATCTATGCGCTGGCGGGGGTCTTCTACGCCTTCGGCGGCATGCTGGAAGCAGGCCGTATCGGTAGCGCCACCAACAACCTCGGCTTCATGTACGAGCTGGATGCCATCGCGGCGTGCGTGGTGGGCGGCGTGTCGTTTGCCGGCGGGGTGGGAACGGTCGCGGGTGTGATCACCGGCGTACTTATCTTCACCCTGATCAACTATGGTTTGACCTATATCGGGGTCAGCCCTTACTGGCAGTTCATCATCAAGGGCGGCATCATCATTCTGGCGGTGGCATTGGATTCCATGAAGTACGCCAAGAAGAAATAACGATTGGCAGGGAGGGTTGGCGCTGCCAGCCCTCTCTTCTGGAGGGAACCCATGCCATTCAAGGTCAAGATTTACCTCTTGCTGCTACTGGCCATTCTGGTCACCATCGGCACCGCCGGGCTCAGCGTCAACCACTTCATCAGTGGCTACATTCGCACTCAGGCCACCCACAACATCAACGAACAGATCACCCTGGTCAAAGAGAAGCTGGCCAGCGACATCAATCAGAAGATCCTGTTGGCCGCCAACCTCAACTTCGGGGTGACCAACGTCAAGAAGACCCTGCAAGAGACCGGTTTTCACAACATCGTCAAGGTGATCGGCGACATGGCCTTCGACGTGAGCGGGGTCATCAACGACAGCGCCAAAGTCGATGCGCTGCGCAAGCTGATCCCCGCCGCCAATAACCAGATCACCGTCAGCCCGCTGCAACAGGTGGATGGCAAGCCGGTCATCACCATTCTGGTGCCGCGCGGTGCCGATTCCGCATATCTCTACTACCTCGACATGAGCGAGTTCAAAAGCCTGCTGGAGAAGATGAGTGGTGATGGCCGCTACTTCTCGCTGGCCGACAGTCAGGGCAACAGCCTCTATAACAGCAAGCCGCAGGGGGAGAGCGAAGCGCGCCCCAACCAGCTGGATATTCGCGGCAGCAGCTGGACGCTGACTGGCTACATCGACCTCGACTACATCCAGGCGATGACCCGTGCACTCAACGGCCAGATCATCATGGCGCTGCTCGGTGTCGCCGTGGTGGTGATGGTGCTTGCCATACTGGCACTCAACGTGGCTTATCGCCCTATCCTCTCGCTGCGGGATCTGGTGCTGGAGCTCTCTCGCGGCAGTGGCGATCTCACCCGCCGGCTGGCGGTGACCAGCAAGGATGACCTTGGCCAGATCTCGGCCGGTATCAACCGCTTTATCGAGCGGCTGCAGGAGATGATGGGGGAGGTGCGGCAGGCGAGCGGCCAGCTCAACAGCGGCATCGAGGGGCTGGCCAACCAGACCGGCGCCGTCCAGTCTCTGCTGGCGGACCATGTACGCGAGACCGAGCAGGTGGTGACCGCCATCAACGAGATGAGCCGCACCGCGGTCTCCGTCTCCGAGAGTGCGGCCAGCACCGCCCAACTCACCGGCCAGAGCCAGCAGCTGGCGAGCCAGTCTCGTCAGGTGGTGGATCAGGCGATGGCCAGCGTGATGGCGCTTGTGGATGAAGTGGAAGCCACTGCCCGCTCCATCGAGGCGATGCAGCAGGATGTGCAGCAGATTGGCTCAGTGCTGGGGGTGATCGGCAGCATTGCCGAACAGACCAACCTGCTGGCCCTCAACGCCGCCATCGAGGCAGCCCGCGCCGGTGAACAGGGGCGCGGTTTTGCGGTGGTGGCAGACGAGGTGCGCTCCCTCGCTGCCCGCACCCAGCAGAGCACAGCCGAGATCCAGACCATGCTGGCTAGTCTGCAGCGGGGCACCCGAACTGTGGTGGATGCCATGGGCAATACCAAGCAGAGCTGTCAGGGGGCGGCCGAGAACACCACCAGGGTCAACGAGTCGCTGGATCTGATGGCAGGGGAAGTGGTGGAGATCAACGGTCTCATCAGCCATATCGCCACGGCGGCGGAGCAGCAGAGCGCGGTGGCCGAAGAGATCAATCGCAACATGAGCGCCATCGCCGAGGTGATCCGCCAGCTGACCCACAATGGCGAAGCGACGGTTGCCAGCTCCGCGGCGATGCAGCAGACCTACGACCGGCTGCGGGAGATCGTGGGTCACTTCCGGCTGGAGTGAGGCCGGTGTTCAGCCAATAACAAAACAGGGCCATCCGGCCCTGTTGTTGTTTTCCCGTCTGCCTGAATCAACCGGCCTTGCGGCGCAGATAGACCCCGGCTTCCATATGATGGGTCCAGGGGAACTGGTCGAACAGGGCGAAACGGGCGATTTCGTGGGTTTCGCCCAGCACGGCCATGTTGGCCTGCAGTGTCTCGGGATTGCAGGAGATGTAGAGGATGTTGTCGTACTCCTGCACCAGCTTGACGGTGGCATCGTCGAGACCGGCGCGGGGCGGGTCGACGAAGATGGTGTTGCACTGGTAGCTCTTGAGATCGATCCCCTTGAGGCGGTTGAACTCCCGTTCACCACGCATCGCCATGGTGAACTCCTCGGCCGACATACGCAGGATGATCAGGTTTTCGACGCCGTTGGCGGCGATGTTGAACTGGGCGGAGTCGACGCTCGGCTTGGCGATTTCGGTGGCCAGCACCTTGCGGAAGTTCTGCGCCAGCGCGATGGAGAAGTTGCCATTGCCGCAATAGAGCTCCAGCAGGTCCCCTTCGCTCTCTTTGGTCACATCCAGCGCCCAGGCCAGCATCTGCTCGTTGATGGCGGCGTTGGGCTGGGTGAAGCTGTTCTCCACCTGTTTGTAGGTGAGCTGGCGACCCGCCACGTTGAGCTGTTCGATGACGAAGTCATCCCCCAGACAGATCTTCTGCTTGTGGGCGCGGCCAATCAGCTGCAGCTCGAACCCTTTGGCGCGCAGGTCGGCCTGCAGCGCTTCGGCGGCTTGTTGCCATTCGGCCTCCAGCTTGCGGTGATAGAGCAGGCTGACAATGATCTGGCCGGACTGGGTGGAGAGGTAGTCGATCTGGAACAGCTTGCGGCGCAGCACCGGGTGTGGGCGCAGCCCCTCCAGCAGCAGCGGCATCAACTGGTTGATGAGGCGGCTGGCGGTAGGGAAGTGGTCTATCTTGATGATCTCTTTGGTCGCCGGGGCATACATGCAGTGGAAGAGGTCATCCCCTTCGTGCCAGATGCGAAATTCGGCGCGCATCCGGTAGTACTCCGCCGGTGAGCTGTGCACTTCCAGCGCCGGGAGGGTGAAGCCGGCAAACAGCTCGGTGAGGCGAGCGCGCTTTTCGTCGAGTTGGGCCTGATAGTCGGCCGCGGTTCTAGGCGCCGGAGCGTTCGCGGAAGGCTGTTGGGATTGGGTCATAAATACCTCACATGCACACCGGCCGGGCCGGGTCGAAATCGGGGGAAGGCAACAGGCCACCCAAAGGGGCCCGATTTTAAAAGCCAGCCGCAGATTGTCCAGCATTTTGTGGTCAAGAAGTGTTCAGTCAGGCCGATAGCTGATCTACAGGCATGGTGGGAGGACACATTATGCAGATCGAAGGCGTGGGCGCAGCCCAACCCAAGGGAGTGGGTGTTTCTCCCAAATCGCCCCAACAGGCGGAGCAGAAACAGGTCAAGAGCGAGGAGGAGGTCTCCTTGCACAAGCCGCCCAAGTGGGCGCAGGTGCTGATCCAGCAGGCGTTGCAGTTCTCGCTGGAGATCAACGGCCAGGGTTATCAGGCGCCGAAGGTGAAAGAGCCCGAAGAGATCACCCCGGAAACCCTGTTTGACTTCCAGTCGGTGGCGGACAACGTGCTGCAGTTCGTGACCGGGCGGCTTGGTGCCGCACGGGCCGATGGCAAATCTGACGACGACCTGACCGGGATGATGGAGCAGGCCCGCAAGGGGGTCGACAAGGGCTTTGAGGAGGCGAAGAAGCAGCTCGGCAAGTGGGCGACTGACAACGACGATATCAAAACCGGTATCGATCAGAGCTACAAGCTGATCCAGAAAGGGCTCGAGGAGTTCGAGAAGGAGTTCTTCGGCAAGGTCTCCCCGACCGACATGGGACAGGCCGAGATGGCCAGTCGCCAGCAGGGGTATCTGGAGATCCAGACCAAGGATGGCGACAAGGTGGTGCTGCGATTCAACGACAGCTGGCAGACCAAGTCCCAGAAGGATGATAGCGGTAGTCAGTTCAGCCTCAAGTCGAGCCAGAGCTTCAGTTTCTCGCTGGAGGGGGATCTCAGCAGTGAGGAGATGGAGTCCATCGGCAAGCTGGTCAAGGGGATCGACGAGCTGGCGGGGAACTTCTTCTCCGGCAACTTCGAGGATCTGCTGGATAAGGCGAACGAACTGAAACTGGACGACAGTCAGCTGGCCTCCTACTCCCTCAAGCTCAAGCAGAGCGTCAAGCTGAGTCAGACCTATCAGGGAGCGCACTCCCTGCAGGATCTGCTCAAGCCGTTTGCCGACTACCTGCCCAAGCTGGAGCAGGTGCAGAAACAGGCAGATACCCTGCTGCCACCATCCCAGCAACAGGCGCTGACCCCGGCTGTGCTGGCCGCTCGCGGTCAGAGCGATCCGGCAAAGATCAGCAGCTTCACCAACTTCAACCAGCGCATGCTGGAGGCGCTGCGGATGATCGCCCAGTTCCAGCCCTCCACCGAGCCCGCCGGCAGGAGCGTCTGAGCCGCCAGCGCGCAGCCCAAGCCATAACCTGCCGTTTGCCAGCTCCTGTGGGGGCTGGCAAACTGGCCTTTTTTCCAATCCGGTTGCCCCATGAACCCCAAGAAGCCAAGAGACAAGCGCGAGCTCTGCTACCCCTTTATCTTCGAAACCTCGCTCAAATGTGATTTTGAGATCGCTACTGACGAGCTCTGTTGTCAGGTTGGGGCCGTGCTGTCACGCCTTGCGCCGGATGCGGATACCGAGCCCATGCTGGCGGATCTCGCGGCGTTGCAGCGACTTATCTACAACCTAAACGGCTCGGTACGCGGCAAGCTGGGGATCTTCGACGCAGATCTTGAGTGGCTCAAGGCCCGTTACGACCACTACAACGAGGCGAGTCGCGGCAGCGTCACCGGTTTTGTGCTGCCACAGGGGCCACAGCCCATTCCCACCCTCCATCTGTGCCGCTGCGGCAGCAAGAAGGTGGTGCGGCTGCTGGTCAGGCTGGAAGAGAGCGGGGTGGCCTTCGATCCCATTCTCTATCGCTTCGCCAACCTGCTGGCCAACTTCTTCTTCGTGCTCACCGTCTACCTCAAGCAGCGCTGGCAGGTGCCGGAAGTGCCCTACGTCAGCATCAACTACTGATGGCGGCTGGTTAGGGGCCAGACGTCATGGTGGATTGAACGGAATAAAAAAAACCGGAGCCTTGGGCTCCGGTTTTGTTTTTCAGCGCGTCAGTTGCCCGCTCAGCTGGAGATCAGCACCCGGGCCGAGTTGGCCGGAATGGTCAGCTGCACCTCGCCCTGCACCACTTCAAACTTCTCGCCGTTGAAGGCGTCGGTGAAGCGGCTGGCGGGGCTGGCGGTCTGCCACAGGGGCAGGCTGATGGTGCGCGGCTCGCTCGGGTGGCGGTTGCAAGCCACTACCACCTGATCGCTTTGCAGGGTTCGGGCGAACACATAGCTGTGGGGCCCGGCGTAGAGGGTCTGGATATCGCCACGGCGCAGGGAGGGGCGCTGGCGGCGGATCTGGATCAGCCGACGATAGTGGTCGTGCAGCACATGATCCCAGTCTGTGGTATCCCACGGGAAGCAGCGGCGGCAGTCCGGGTCGTTGCCGCCGGAGAGCCCCACTTCATCGCCGTAGTAGATGGACGGCACACCGATATAGGTGAGCAGCAGTGTGGCGGCCAGCTGCATCCGCTGTTTGTCCTCTCCCAGCAGATGGAGGAAGCGGGCGGTATCGTGGCTGTCCAGCAGGTTGAACTGGGCCAGCTGGTTCTTGAACGGGATATGGGCCCGCGCCAGTTTGAGCCAGCGATCCAGCTCTTCGGCGCTGATCTTGATGGGGTGGTAGGCGATATCCTTGCCAGCCAGGAAGGCACGGATCGGGTGGGCGAAGCCGTAGTAGTTCATGGCGCCGTCCTCCTGATCCCCTTGCAGCCACTGGCTCGCCTCGAAGAAGTGTTCGCCGAGCACATAGGCGTCCGGGTTCTCCTGCTTCACTGCCCCGCGAATGGCGCGCACGTGACCACTGTTGCCCTCGGCGGTGCCGCGCTCGCCCAACATGTGGATGACGTCAAAGCGCCAGCCATCGATCTGGTAGGGGGCGCGCATCCAGTAACGGAGGATGGCGTCATCGGCCCGATAGACGGCGTCCTGTACCTTCTCGCAGGAGAAGTCGAGCTTGGGCAGGCTGCGAATGCCCTTCCAGCTGACGTAATCCCCTTCTTTATCAAAGGTGTAGAAGCTGCGCCACGGGGAGTCCGGGTTGCTCTGGGCTCCCAGTGGCGGGCAGAACCAGGGGTGCTCGGTAGAGGTGTGGTTGACCACCGCATCGAGGATGATCTTCATGCCGCGCTGGTGCAGGTTGCGGGTCAGCTCGGCGAACTGCGCGTTGCTGCCGAGGTGGGCATCGACCTTGAAGTAGTCCTGGGTGTCGTACTTGTGGTTGCTCGGCGAATCGAAGATGGGGTTGAGGTAGAGCGCCGTCACCCCGAGAGATTGCAGATAGTGCAGCTTGGCATCGATCCCCGCCAGATCGCCACCGTAAAACTCGCAGGCGCCGTGGCCCTCTTCATGGCGACTGACCGGTTCGCCCCACGCCTTGCTGATGACCGCTTTGCCGCGATATTCGTACTCGTGATGCTTGACGCTCAGCGACGGATCGCCGTTGCAGAAACGGTCGGGGAAGATCTGGTAGAACACCTGATCCTGCACCCAGGCCGGTGGCTGGTGCAGGCTGTTGAAGCGAAAATGCTGCTCCCGTGGCGGCATGGACGCGCTGACGCCCGCCCCGTGCAGCCACCACTGCTCCTCGTCGGTGAGGCACTTGAAGCTGTAGAGGTGGATATCCTGTCCCTTGATGAGCGGCAGGGTCGCCTGCCACACCTGCAGCCGATCGCGGGTGGAGACCGCCGTCATCGGGATCAGGTACTCCTCGTTATCCGGCTCGTGGCGCAGCCACACCTCGCGGATCGGTGCATCCAGCTCGCTAAAGAGGGTCAATTGCAGTGCGTCGGCGCTCTCTTTGAACCAGGGCGCCACCTGGGGATGAAACAGAAACGGATGGGTCATGATGCTTATTGAGTCAGAAGATCGGCAAGGGCATTACCCTGTTCATGCAGTGTTTCGAGCTGGCCTGCCAGCGACTTGGGATCCAGTCCCAACTGGTCGGCGAGCGGTTTGGGGAAGCGGGCGATGATGGCCTGGGCAGGCACTCCCGCGTTCCAGGCGAAGGAGATAAACACGGCGAGGCGGATCAGCACCGCCTCCTTGCTGACCGGATCGTGGGAGAGGGGATCCAGCTGTTGGGAGATGGCATCGACGAAGGCCTCGGAGAGGTTCCAGCGCCGCGCCAGCTCGGCACCGAGCTGGGCGTAGTCGTAACCCAGCATCTCCCGCTGGGCCTCGACCCGGCTGCTCCCCTTCTGGATCGCCAGATTGATGAGCTCCGCCTCTTCCGGCAAGGTACTCTGGATCAGTAGTTCGCCGATGTTGTGGATAAGAGCACAGGTGAAGGCGGTCTCGGGGTCGAGCACCTTGGCCTCCTGGGCCAGGGTTTTGGCGATGGTGGCGACCTGGAAGGTCTCGGTCCAGAACTTGTTCTTGTCGAAGCTGGGCGGGGCCTTGAAGGTGCCGATGATGCCGGAAGCGACCACCACAGAGCGCAGTCGGTTGAAGCCGAGGCGGATCACCGCCTGTTCGATGGAGGTCACTTCGTTGCCACGGCGCAGGGCGGCCGAGTTGGCCATCTTTAGCACCTTGACGCTGATCACCTGGTCCATGGCGATCTTGGCCGCAATCTGGTCGATGCGGGCATTCTCGTCGTTGAAGCTCTGCATCAACTCGTGCAGCAGCTTGGGAATAGTGGGGAGTTGTTTGATCTTGTCAAACAGGCGATCCATCGACATGGCTGAGGCAGCCTCCGTTGCGAACTCTGCCTCATATTGTGCCACAGCCGGACAACATGTTCCTGTTTGTGATGCGGCTTTGTGAGCGCTAGAACACCCAGTCGCGCAAGGTGTATTCCAAACGGTGCCGTTTGCCCTGCAGGATCAGGTTCTGACTGGTGCCGCTCAAGGTCGCCCCCTCGGTAAGGGTGGTCAGTACAGCCTGTTCGATAGTGTCGAGCGGCGGCATGCAGGCCATTTCGGTGCTGCCCAGACTGGTGATCCACAGTTTGTCATCTTCCAGATGGCCCTGACCGAAGTAGCGGTTGCAACCGGCGATGCCGTTGACGGTGAAGTGCTCGCCGATCTCGAAATCGGGAGGATTGTCGCGGGGGGCCTTGATCGGTTCGCCATCCAGTTTGCTCAGTACCCAGTGGTGGTGTTGCAGATCTTGCTGAACAAAGGCGGTCGAGCTGCAGCCAGCGAGCAGTAACAGGGGGATCAGCAAAAAGGGCAATCTGGGCATGAGGGGGCTCCGGTTGGGGGAGCGTCAAGAATACCCTTTTTGGGCAGTCGGGAGCAGGGCGGGAGAGGGGACGACCGACCGCTTCTGTCGCCCCTTGTCCCGCGAGACTGTCGCTTAATAGCAACACCTTGGTTATGTTGCCATCGATTTACGCTATCTCAGGGCTCAGTTGGCGAACAGCCGCTCGGCATAACGGGCAAGACCGGCAGCCACCGAGCCGAAGTCATCGCCACCCTCAAGCGGGATGGAGGGGAGCTTCTGGCGGATAAAGCTGGCGATCAGCGGCGAGCGGGCGCTACCGCCGGTGACGAAGATGCGATCCGGCTGCACACCGGCGGCGGCAATCGCTTCGTCCATCAGCTCGCCAATCTTCTCCAGCAGCAGGGCCGAGGCGTTGGCCAGCTGTTCGCGGGTCAGTTCCGCTTCCAGCCCTTTTTCCAGCTCGGCCAGCGACTGGCGATTGAGTTCCTGCTCCGAGAGGGCGATCTTGCCCTGCTCGGCACGCCACACCAGCTGGTGGCTCAGCTTGTGGGCCCGCAGGCTGGCCAGACGCCCCAGCTTGCTGCCGGGCTGGCTGTCGAGCTGCAGATCCTGCAGCTGGCGGGCGGTGTCGAGGCTGTAGAAGCGGCTCTGGGCGCTGACGTCGTTGATGGCGGCCGCATCCCAGAACAGCGGGTGGGGCAGCGGCTTGCCGGTCTTGAGGGTCTCGTGCATGCCGAGCAGCGGCATCATCCCCTCCACCGTCAGGCGGATATCGAAGTCGTTGCCGCCGATCCGCTGGCCGCTGTGGCCGAGCAGATCGCCGCTGCGATCCAGCTGATCGCGGTAGCTGGGGCCCATCCGCAGCATGGAGCAGTCGGTGGTACCGCCGCCGATATCTACTACCAGTACCACGGCGTCTTCGGTGAGGCGCGCCTCGAATTCAAACCCGGCGGCCACCGGCTCATAGAGGAACTCCACCTGCACGAAACCGGCCAGACGGGCCGCCTCGGTCAGGATAGCGATAGCTTGCTGGTTGCTCTCTTCCCCCGCCAGGCCCTGGAAGTTGACCGGGCGACCGATCACCGCCTGGCGGATCGGGGCGCCGAGCTGCTGTTCCGCCTGCTGACGGACGTGGAGCATCATGGCGCAGACGATGTCTTCAAACAGGGCGATCTGGGGGGCCTTGAGGCCATAGGCGCCGAGAAAGGATTTCGGCGATTTGATGTAGTAGCCGTCGTCCGGCTCTTCCAGATAGCGCTCCAGCGCGGCACCGCCAAAGCTCAGCTCGTCGATCAGCCCCTCTTCCCGCATCTGGCGGCGAACCGTCTGGGCGCGGGTGACCACGGGGCCACGTAGCTTGAGGTACTCCGCCTGCTGGGCGGGTGCCAGCCCTTCGGCCAGCAGACCGGCGATAGCATCCCGGTGGGGCGCATGCAGGGTGGAAGGGAGATAGCGGGATGCGCCAAGATTCAGCAGCCTGGGGCTACCTTGTTCCATCACGGCCACGGCACAGTTGGAGGTGCCGTAATCAAATCCGATAAACATGGGCGCCAGACTCCTGAATAAAAAAGGGGGGCTAGCCTACCCGAAGGCGCCGGGTCTCACAACCCGGCGCGTGACGAAGAGAGGGCGAGCCCTTATTCCACTTCGTTGTCGCAGCGGCCCTGGATCTCGATGGCGCGGATATTGCCGAGGGTGGTATCGGCGATGGCGTGCAGCGCCTCGCGGGTCAGGAACGCCTGATGGCCGGTGAACAGCACGTTGTGGCAGGCGGACAGACGGCGGAACACGTCATCGGTGATCACCTCGTTGGACTTGTCGGAGAAGAAGAGATCCTCTTCCTCCTCGTAGACGTCCAGCCCCAGTGCGCCGATACGGGAGGTCTTGAGCGCCTCGATGGCGGCGTTGGAGTCGAGCAGACCGCCACGGCTGGTGTTGATGATCATCACCCCGTCCTTCATCTTGGCGAACGCCTCCTTGTTCAACAGGTGGTAGTTCTCTTTGAACAGCGGGCAGTGCAGGCTGATGATGTCGGATTGGCGGAACAGGGTATCGAGATCCACGTACTCGGCACCCAGCTCGATGGCTGCCGGATTCTGGTAAGGATCGTTGACCAGCAGGCGAACCCCGAAGCCCTTGAGGATGCGCAGGGCGGCCAGACCGATCTTGCCGGTGCCGATGACGCCAACGGTCTTGCCATGCATGTTGAAGCCGACCAGCCCCTCCAGCGAGAAGTTGGCGTCGCGGGTGCGCTGATAGGCTTTGTGGATGCGGCGGTTGAGGCACATCATCATGCCGACCGCGTGTTCTGCGGTCGCCTCGGGGGAGTAGGCGGGCACCCGCACCACTTTCAGCCCCAGCTCTTTGGCCGCGGCCAGGTCCACGTTGTTGTAACCGGCGCAGCGCAGGGCGATCACCTGGGTGCCGTTGGCAGCCAGTTCGGTCAATACCTCGCGGTCGGCATCGTCATTGACGAACAGACACACCACTGGGAAGCCGTGAGCCAGTCGGGCCGTTTTGGCCTCCAGCCGCACATCGAAAAACTCTAGGTCGAAGCCGTACTGGCTGTTGGCCTGGTTGAAATGCTCTTTGTCATAGCTCTTGGTACTGAATACGGCGACTTTCATGGTATGTGCTCCGCAGCGTGTGTGTCGTCAAATTACAACAAAATGGGTCAGCTATCACCGGACAAACCGGCTGGTTATTGTCCCCACGGCATGATGGGAACGGCGCTGACTGCACTTTTGTACGAACCATCCACCAGTTTGGTGCTGTAGGTCAGGTAAACCAGTGCATTGCGTTTCTTGTCGTAAAAACGCACCACTTTCTGCTCCTTGAACACCAGCGAAGTGCTGACATCGAACACCTCTTCCCCCGCTTTCAGCTTTTCGGGCAGGGTGATGGGGCCGATCTGGTGGCACGACAGGGAGGCGTGGGAGGGATCTTCCGCCAGTCCCAGCCCACCTTTGACGCCACCTGTCTTGGGGCGCGCCAGATAGCAGGCGACACCGTCGATGCGCGGGTCGTCGAATGCCTCCACCAGGATCTTGTGGTTGGGGCCAAACAGCTTGAAGGCTGTGCTCACTTCACCGACCGGGTCGGCCTTGTCGGCCAGCGCCGGGCCGGCAAACAGGGCCCCCAGCAGCAGGGGCAGGGCGCGGCGCAGGGCGTTATGTCGCGTGTGGTTATGTGTCATGGTCTCTCCTGTTGGCCCGGCACTCCTCAATAGGGAATGCCCAGGCGACGATAGAGGCTGGCAAGCACCCAGGCGGGGCCTATCAGCAGAAATTGCAGGTCGGCGAGGAAGGAGGGGCGCTTGCCCTCGATCTTGTGGCCGACAAACTGGGCTATCCAGAGCAGCACGAACGCTGTCACGGCGGGCCACAACAGCGGCCCCTGCCATTGGTGGCAGAAGGCCAGCCCGAGCGCGGTTAGCCCGGCCATCCCCGCGAACAGCGAAAACGACAGCTGCAAATAGAACAGCAGCACCGGAATGGCTGCCACTGCCGCCCAGTTGAGGGGCTCTGGCAAGGGCCCGTGTGGCAGACACCAGAGCAGCGCCAGCGAGCAGAGATAGATGCCCGGCACCGCCAGTTTGTGGATGGCGACGTTTGTCGGATGGCGATGGCTCTGGCCGTACTGCGCAAACCACTCCTGGATTCCCTTCATAGCACCTCCCTGGCGCACTGTGTTCTCGCTGCCTGACCTTCGTGGTCAGGCGCTCGCGATGCTTATCCCTGCGGTGGATACTCCCAATATTGGGCCGGAATGGATTTTAGCAACGGGGTCATATCCGGATTGGGCAGGGCGATGGTGACCCGCTGATCGAGGTTGGCGCTGGCGAGCGCTTCGCGGATCTTGGGGTTGTCATTGAAGAACTTCATAAAGCTGCCATCGGCATAGGCCCGCTCCAGCCCGGTCTGAATCGCCTTGGCCAGCTTGGGGTATTCGGGGCTGACGAAGAAGAACTGGGCGAAGGGGTAGCGGATCAGCAGATGCTGCTCGATAGCGAGGTTGGGATACTGCGCCACCAGCTCGCTGCGCTCGGCGAAGATCTCCACCAGGGCGCGCGGGAAGAAGTCGATCTTGTCGCCGTCGTTGATAAGGCGAAACAGGCTGCTGTATCGGCCGGAGAAGGTCGGGATGCCCGCATTTTCCAGAATTTTGTTATCGGCCCAACCGACCCCTTGCGCCGCCTTAAGCTGTTTGAGGTCGGCCAGGGTATTGATCTGGTTGAACTTCTCCTGAGCGTCCGCGTGGATGAACGACAACCGCAATCCTTCCAGCCCGCGAAACAGCGGAATGGGGACGGCAATCAGGGAGGATTCGAGTGCGCTGGAGGTGCCCATCCAGAAGACGTTGATGGTCTTGCCCTTGCTCAGCTGCTGCTGGAGGGTGAACTGGTTGAGGTCGAGTTCGACAGGCTGGATGCGAAAGGGTTGCCCGGAGCGGGTCAGGGCCAGTTCCAGCAGCTTGTACTGGTACTCTTGGTCAAGATTGTTGACGGGACGGCTGGGGACCTTGACCGTCAGAACCTGTGCTTGTGCCAGCAGTGGCAGGCACAAACACAGCTTGATGAGCCATTTCACTCTCTGTTCTCCTGTAGATTCCGGAAGGTGTCCGGAGTCTAACAGAACTTGTCACCATCTTGCTGCGAGGCGTTGTGCAAGGTTGAGCGCGGGCCCAGCCTTGCTGGCGTCTGTTGCACCTGAATGGTGACGGTTCTTCGAAGAATCAGGCGACGCGGCGGAACACGTGGGTATCGTTAAATTCCTTGGTGCTCTGGCATTCGACGCAGAAACGGGACTCTGGACGAGCTTGCAGCCGCTTGAGAGAGATCTCGTCACCACAAGATTCACAGTAACCGAAATCTCCATCGTTCATTCGCTTCAATGCGCCCCTCAGCTTGCGCAGGTGCAGCTTGTCGTGCTCGATGCGGTTCAGCTCCAGACGGCGGGCTTCCTCGATACTGGCACGGTCAATTTCATCGGCCATCTCGTTGGTGTCGGTGGCGATGGCCTGGCTGGCCTGGGAGTTCAGGCGCTCTTCGAGCTCGGCGATCTGCCGCTCGATCTGCCCCTTGTAAAAGGCCAGTTGGTCTTCAGTCATGAAATCACACATACGATTTACTACCAGTCAGTTTACTAACCCAATTATCCCTGTTTATGGGGGCTGTCTGCCTGCAGACCAAGCCCTTCTCGTCTGATTTGCACCGTTTTCATGCAAGAGAGTGCAAATCAGGGCGGGCCTTGTACCAAAAAAAAGCAGCCAAGCAAAGCAAATAGGACAGGGATTGTGCGCCTTTGCAAAAAAATGGCCCCTTTAGCGGCTGATCTGACGGGATCTGACATCTGGTTTTGGCCGGTTGGCACCGGCTTTGCACTGGGGAGAGGCGAGGCCACGAGTGTTTAGTATTTGGTGCCGACTTGGTCATTATATGCGCCGTTATTTATAGTTTTTTAAACACCACTGCTTGACATTACCCCTGATAGCGGGCTTTTATGGTGGTGTTGATTACAATTTGATAACAAGGGTGTTCCATATATTAGACACCCTTGCCAATGGCAACCGTAGAGTCGGGGTTTAACATGGACAGTATCAAGGGCTGGATGGAGAGCAATCGCATCACGGAAGTGGAGTGTCTCTTCCCTGATTTCACCGGCAACGCCCGGGGCAAGATCATCCCAGCCAACAAGTTTTTGCGAGAAGGGGGCATGCGTCTGCCCGAGGTGATCTTCACCCAGACAGTGACCGGCGAATATCCGGATGACGACAGCATGATCGATCCGCTGGAGCGGGACATGCAGCTCTATCCTGACCCCAACACCATCCGTTTCGTCCCTTGGGCGCTGGAACCTACCGCTCAGGTTATCCATGACTGTTACGACGTCAACGGCAAGCTGATCGACATTGCACCTCGCTCCGTACTGCGTCGGGTTCTGTCATTTTACGAGGCTCAGGGCTGGAAGCCGGTGGTGGCGCCCGAGCTGGAGTTCTATCTGGTCACCCGCAACGAAGACCCCGACTATCCACTGATGCCGCCGGTAGGGCGCAACGGCCGTCCGGAGACCGCTCGCCAGTCCTTCAGTATCGATGCGGTCAACGAGTTCGATCCCATCTTCGAAGACATGTATGACTACTGCGAAGCGCAGGAGCTGGAGGTGGATACCCTGATCCACGAGTCCGGTGCTGCCCAGATGGAGATCAACTTCCTGCACGGGGATGCCATCGATCTGGCGGATCAGGTGTTCCTTTTCAAGCGCACCATGCGTGAGGCGGCCCATCGCCACGGCATCTACGCCACCTTTATGGCCAAGCCGATGAGCAACGAGCCGGGCTCCGCCATGCACATCCACCAGAGTCTGGAGGATATGAACGGTCGAAATCTGTTCGGTACCCCGGATGGCGGCAACTCCGAACTCTTCATGCATTTCATCGCAGGTCTGCAGAAGTACACCCCGGCGGTGACAGCCCTGCTGGCTCCCAACGTCAACTCCTACCGCCGCCTCACCTTCGGTGAGAGCGCGCCACGCAACGTCCAGTGGGGTGTCGAGAACCGCACCTGTGGTCTGCGGGTACCCTTCTCCGACCCCAGTGCCCGCCGGGTGGAGAACCGCTTCGCCGGTGCCGATGCCAACCCCTATCTGGCGCTGGCCGCCACCCTGGCGTGCGGCTATCTCGGCATGATGGAGAAGCTGGAGCCCATGCAGGAGATGAAATCCAGCGCCTACGACCTGCCCTACAGTCTGCCCCGCTCGCTGGAGGAGGCGCTCAGCCATCTCGAACAGTGCGAGCCGATCAAGGAGATGTTGGGGGAGCGCTTCACACGCGCCTTTGTCGCGGTCAAACGCAAAGAGTACGAGACCTACTTCGGGGTGATCAGCCGCTGGGAGCGAGAGTTCCTGCTGCTGAACGTCTGACCCGGATGCGTGCCGGCCACGCATCGTCCGAATCGGGGAGGCAGGCTGCCTCCCCTGCCTGTAACCGGTAATACGGGATGGAGGAGTGCCTCCGCCTGCGGATGGTTGTGAGCGGAAGTTGGCTCGCCACCGCTCTGGTTGCATGGTTGATAACAGTTTTTGGCTCGAATTGAAGGATGTGAGGAGCAGGCCGTGCCGCAGTCCACGCGAAAGTGGCAGTGATTGCGGGAGTGGCAGCCCTCCTGATGATTGACGAACAGAACCAGCTAAATCGAAGGAACCGAGGAGCTAACAATGCAACAGACTACCCGTGAGTGGCAGCAGCAGGATGCCAGCCACCACCTGCACCCCTTTACCGACTTTCAGGCTCTGAACAAGAAGGGCAGCCGTATCATCACCAAAGCCAGTGGCGTCTATCTGGAAGACTCCGAAGGCAAGCGCATTCTGGACGGCATGGCGGGGCTTTGGTGCGTCAATATGGGCTATGGTCGGCAGGAGCTGGTGGATGCTGCCACCCGTCAGATGCAGCAGTTGCCCTACTACAACCTCTTCTTCCAGACCGCGCACCCGCCGGTGATCGAGCTGGCCACCTTGCTGGCCGAAGTGACGCCATCCCATCTCAACCATGTCTTCTTTACCGGCTCCGGCTCCGAGTGCAACGACACCGTGCTGCGGATGGTGCGCCACTACTGGGCCAGCAAAGGGCAACCGGAAAAACAGGTGATCATCAGCCGCCACAACGCCTATCACGGCTCCACCGTGGCGGGGGCGAGTCTGGGTGGCATGAAAGGGATGCATGCCCAGGGTGGTCTGCCCATTCCCGGCATAGTGCACATCGACCAGCCTTATCACTTCGGTGAGGGGCAGGGGATGAGTGCCCACGAGTTCGGGCTGGAGCGGGCCCGTCAGCTGGAGCAGAAGATTCTGGAGCTGGGGGTGGAGAAGGTGGCCGCCTTTATCGGCGAGCCGATCCAGGGGGCGGGCGGTGTCATCATTCCGCCTGACAGCTACTGGCCGGAGATCCAGCGCATCTGCGATCACTACGGCATTTTGCTGATAGCCGACGAGGTGATCTGCGGCTTTGGCCGTACCGGCCACTGGTTTGCCAGCGAAGGGTTTGGCATCAAGCCGGATCTGATGTGTCTGGCCAAGGGGATTACCTCCGGTTATCTGCCGCTCGGCGCTGTGATGGTGAGTGACCGGGTTGCCAAGGGGCTGGTGGAAGAGGGGGGCGAGTTCAACCACGGCTTCACCTACTCGGGCCATCCGGTCTCTTGCGCGGTGGCGGTGGCCAATATCCAGCTTATGCAAAAGGAGAGCATAGTTAAGCGAGTGCATGATACCATCGGCCCCTATTTGCAGCGCCGCTGGGCAGAGCTGGCTGACCACCCGCTGGTGGGTGAAACCCGTGGCCGCGGGCTGGTCGCAGCCCTGGAAATCGTCCAGGACAAGCAGACCAACCGGCGTTTCCCGGCCCATGCCAATGCCGGGATGACTTGCCGGGAATTCTGTTTTAACAATGGCTTGGTGATGAGGGCGGTAGGCGATACCATGATCATATCGCCCCCCTTGGTGATCACCGAGGAACAGGTTGATGAATTGGTCAAGCTAGCCAGGCTCAGTCTGGATCTGACAGCCGCCAAGCTGAAGGGTTGAGGTGCGGCCGGGCAGGTTGGCATGCGCATACAATTTGCTTAGGAGACAAGGATGATGTCTTTCAAAACGGGAGTGATCGCTGCCTCTGTGGCTCTGGTCATGGCAAGTGCCGGAGCAATGGCTGAAGAGAAGGTGTTGCACGTCTACAACTGGAGCGACTATATCGCCCCGGATACCCTGGAAAACTTCCAGAAGGAGACGGGCATCAAGGTGGTTTATGACGTGTTTGACAGCAACGAGGTACTGGAAGCCAAGTTGCTGGCTGGTAAATCCGGCTACGACATCGTGGTGCCGTCCAACCCCTTCCTGGCCAAACAGATCAGGGCTGGCGTGTTCCAGAAGCTGGACAAGTCCAAGCTCTCCAACTGGCAAAATATGGATACCGACCTGCTCAAGGCGCTCGACCCGAGCGATCCGGGCAACCAGTACTCCATCCCCTATCTGTGGGGCACCATCGGTTATGCCTACAATGCCGAGAAGGTGAAGGCCGTACTGGGGGCCGATGCGCCGCTCAACTCCTGGGATCTGGTGTTCAAGCCGGAGAACATGGCCAAGCTGAAGGAGTGCGGCGTCTCCTTCCTCGACTCGCCGACCGAAATGTTACCGGCCGCCCTGCAATATCTGGGCTTCAAACCGGATAGCCAGAAGCCGGACGAGCTGAAGAAGGCCGAGGAGCTGTTCCTCTCCATTCGTCCCTATACCGCCTATTTCCACTCCTCCAAGTACATCTCGGATCTGGCCAACGGCAACTTGTGTGTTGCTGTCGGTTACTCCATGGATTTGCAGCAGTCCAAGGCGCGGGCGGCGGAAGCCAAAAATGGCGTGGCACTTACCTACACCATTCCGAAAGAGGGGGCAGGCAGCTTCTTTGACATGATCGCCATCCCGGCGGATGCCAAGAACGTCGAGGCGGCCCACACCTTCATCAACTATCTGATGAAGCCCGACGTGATCGCCAACATCACCAATCAGGTGCAGGCGCCTAACGGCAACAAGGCTGCGACCCCGCTGGTTGACGAGGCGATCCGTACCGATCCGGGGGTTTATCCGGACTCTGCAACCTTGCAGAAGATCTACACCTTCCCAGATCTGCCGGCCAAGGTGCAGCGTCTGATGACCCGCAGCTGGACCAAGATCAAGTCCGGTAAGTAACGAATACCCCTCCCGGTCCGCAGTTCGGCCGGGAGGGTAGTGATGCCATCCATCCGGATGGGCCGCGCGAATGGATGCGCAGACGGTCAACCACTGAACAGGAGAACTGACACCGTGAATACAACCAGATTGCTAACCATAGCGCTGACCATGGGATTGGCGAATGCAGTCCAGGCAGCCCCTGTGCTCCATTTCTACAACTGGTCTGACTATATCGGCGAGACCACCCTCAGCGATTTCCAGCAGGAGACCGGGATCAAGACCGTCTATGACGTATTTGACTCCAACGAAACCCTGGAAGGCAAGTTGCTGACCGGACGGACCGGTTACGATCTGGTGGTGCCCTCAAATAATTTCCTCTCCAAGCAGATCAAGGCGGGGGCTTTCCAGAAGCTGGACAAGAGCTTGCTGCCCAATCTGGCCAACCTGGATCCCGTGCTGCTCAAGCAGCTCGAGAAGGTGGATCCGGGCCATCAGTACGCGGTGCCCTATCTGTGGGGAACCAACGGCATCGGCTACAACGTCGACAAAATCAAGGCGGTGCTGGGGGTCGACAAGATCGACTCCTGGGCGGCCATCTTCGAGCCGGAAAACATGGAGAAGCTCTCCCGTTGCGGCGTCGCCTTCCTCGACTCGGCAGACGAGATGATCCCGGCTGCCCTCAACTACCTTGGACTGAACCCCAACAGCCAGGACGCGGCCGATATCAAGCGCGCCGAGGCGCAGTTGCTCAAGGTGCGCCCCTATGTGGCCTACTTCCACTCCTCCAAATACATAGGTGATCTCGCCAACGGCGATATCTGTGTGGCAGCGGGCTTTTCCGGCGACATCTTGCAGGCGGCAGCCCGTGCCGACGAGGCCGGCAAGGGGGTGAAGATTGCCTACAGCATTCCTAAAGAGGGGGGCAATCTCTGGTTCGACATGATGGCGATCCCGTCTGATGCCACCAATGTCAAAGAGGCACATGCTCTCATCAACTATGTTCTGCAGCCCGAGGTGATCGCCAAGGTCAGCAATTATGTGGGCTATGCGAACCCCAATGCCAAGGCTGGCGAGTTCATGGATGAGACGGTGCGCAATGATGAGGGGGTTTATCCGCCTCAGGCTGTGCTGGAGCGGCTCTATGTGCAGGAGGCACATTCCCGCGCGGTACAGCGTCAAATCACCCGGAGTTGGAGCAAGATCAAGTCCGGTACCTGACCTTGGTGCCCGCTCTGGGGCGCCAAATCGCTTTTATGGATTGGCCGTGAGGCCAGTATCACGTTAGGGAGTTTGGTAATGGCGATAGCCTCCAGTGCCTACAAGAAAGCCCTTGAGGGCAGCCAGCAACGCAAAGAAGTGCTGGTAAAAATAGACAGGGTTAGCAAGCAGTTCGATGAAACCCTGGCGGTCGATAATGTTTCCCTGAATATTCACAAGGGGGAGATCTTCGCCCTGCTGGGAGGATCCGGTTCCGGTAAATCGACCTTGCTGCGGATGCTGGCCGGGTTCGAGCGCCCGACCGAAGGGCGTCTGTTCCTCGACGGGGTGGATATCACCGATATGCCCCCCTATGAACGCCCCATCAACATGATGTTCCAGTCCTACGCCCTGTTTCCCCATATGACGGTGGCACAGAATATTGCTTTCGGTCTCAAGCAGGATGGCCTGCCCAAGGCCGAGATCGACGCCCGTGTCGAAGAGATGCTCAAGCTGGTACAGATGACCCAGTATGCCCGTCGCAAGCCGCACCAGCTCTCCGGTGGCCAGCGCCAGCGGGTAGCGCTGGCCCGTTCGCTGGCGAAACGTCCCAAGTTGCTGCTGCTTGATGAGCCGATGGGGGCGCTCGACAAGAAGCTGCGCTCCAAGATGCAGCTGGAGCTGGTGGAGATCATCGAGCGGGTCGGGGTTACCTGTGTCATGGTGACCCACGATCAAGAAGAGGCCATGACCATGGCGGAGCGGATCGCCATCATGCATCACGGTTGTATCGAGCAGATCGGTAGCCCGATGGATATCTACGAAACCCCGGCCAGTCGGCTGGTGTGCGAGTTCATCGGCAACGTCAACCTGTTCGACGGCCTGCTGGTGGAGGATGAGCAGGACCACGCCATCATCGCCTGTGCCGATCTGGAGCAGCCCATCTATGTGGGCCACGGGATCAGCTCCCGTGCCGAGAACAAGAAGGTGACCTACGCCCTGCGGCCGGAGAAGCTGCTGATGAGCCTGCAAAAGCCGGCCGAAATCGAGCATCCGGACTTCAACTGGACCAAGGGCGAGGTCTATGACATCGCTTATCTGGGCGGACACTCGGTGTACCACATCCAGCTGCCCTCGGGCAAAATCGTTCAGGCTTTCATCGCCAATGCCGAACGCCACGGCAAGCGGCCAACCTGGGATGACCAGGTGTTCCTCTACTGGGAAGATGACAGCGGCGTGGTGCTGCAATCATGAAGATCTTGCAACGACTGAAGCGGGGCGGAGGGCGCCGGCTGGTGATCGGCATCCCCTTCTTCTGGCTGTTCCTCTTCTTCCTGCTGCCCTTTGTCATAGTGGTAAAGATCAGTTTTGCGGAAGCGGATGTGGCGATCCCGCCCTACACCGACGTGGTGAGCTGGGCCGACAATCAGCTCACCATCCTGCTCAATATGGGGAACTACCTGCTGCTGCAGGAGGATGAGCTCTATATCGCAGCCTATCTGGGCTCCCTCAAGATGGCCTTCGTCAGCACCCTGCTCTGCCTGTTGATTGGCTATCCGATGGCCTACTCCATCGCTCGGGCCAACAAGGAGACCCAGACCGTTCTGCTGTTGCTGATCATGATGCCGACCTGGACCGCCATTCTGATCCGGGTCTATGCGTGGATGGGGATCCTCAGTAACAACGGCCTGCTCAACAGCGTCTTGCTGGGGATCGGGCTGATTGACGAACCGCTGCAGATCCTCAATACCAACCTGGCGGTCTATATCGGCATCGTTTACTCCTATCTGCCCTTCATGGTGCTGCCGCTTTACGCCAATCTGGTCAAACACGATCAGAGCCTGCTGGAGGCGGCCTCCGACCTAGGGGCCCGCAACCTGACCCGTTTCTGGCAGATCACTGTGCCGCTCTCCAAAAACGGCATTATTGCCGGCTGCATGCTGGTGTTTATTCCGGTGGTGGGGGAGTTCGTTATTCCGGAAATGCTGGGCGGCCCGGAGACCCTGATGATCGGTAAGGTGCTATGGCAGGAGTTCTTCAACAACCGCGACTGGCCGGTCGCCTCTGCACTGGCGGTGGTGATGCTGGCGGTGCTGATCATTCCGATCATCCTCTTCAACCGTAACCAGGCCAAAGAGCTGGAGGGCAAGGCATGATGAGACGTTTCGGTTTTGCCAAGCTGATGCTCTGGCTTGGGCTGCTGTTTATCTACCTGCCCATGATCATCATGGTGATCTACTCCTTCAACGCCTCCAAGCTGGTGACGGTGTGGGGCGGTTGGTCGCTCAAGTGGTACTTCGGCCTGCTCGACAACAAGCAGCTGATTGGATCCGTGTTCCGCTCGCTGGAGATCGCTTTCTACACCGCGATCGCCGCGGTGGCGCTGGGGACGGTGGCGGCATTCGTGCTGACCCGAATTCCCCACTTCCGTGGTCGAACCCTGTTCGGTGGCATGGTGACGGCACCGCTGGTGATGCCCGAGGTGATCACCGGTCTGTCGCTGCTGCTGCTGTTCGTGGCGATGGCCCAGCTGGTGGGATGGCCCGCCGAGCGGGGCATGTTGACCATCTGGATCGCGCACACTACCTTCTGTACCGCCTACGTAGCCATCGTTGTGTCGGCGCGGTTGCGGGAGCTGGATCTCTCCATAGAGGAGGCGGCCATGGATCTTGGCGCCAAGCCGTGGAAGGTGTTCTTCCTGATCACCATCCCGATGATCGCCCCCTCGCTGGCAGCAGGCGGCATGATGTCGTTCGCCCTGTCGCTGGATGATCTGGTGCTGGCTAGCTTCGTCTCCGGCCCGGGCTCCACTACCTTGCCGATGGAGGTCTTCTCGGCGGTACGGCTCGGGGTGAAACCCGAGATCAACGCGGTAGCCAGCCTGATCCTGCTGTCGGTATCGCTCTTTACCTTCGGCAGCTGGTATCTGATGGCCAAGGCGGAGAAGCGCCGTCGCGCCGAGATCGCCATGAGCAACCAGATGCAGGCAGTCGCCTGACTCGTCAGATGATAAGATCCGCCTACTCTCGTCAATCCGGAGGATGAGTATGCGGATCTCCTTTTTCAGTGGTCGTGGCACCGAGCTGGTGCCCGGCCTCACCAGCGCCATTCACAAGCAACCGATCTCTGCACCAGTTCGCTGTACCTTTGCCGGTCTGGAAGGGGATGAGCAGTGTGACCTGCGCCACCACGGTGGCCCGGATCGGGCGCTCCACTACTATCCGGCCGATCACTATCTCTGGTGGCAGACCTGGCAAACCGCGCTGGGCTTGCCTGCGCCACGTACAGCCTGGCAACCTGCCGCCTTTGGCGAGAACCTCTCCGGTCTCGGGCTGACCGAGGCGCAAGCCTGCATCGGCGATGTCTATCGGCTCGGTGAGGCGCTGATCCAGATCAGCCAGCCGAGATCCCCCTGTTTCAAGCTCAACCAGCGCTTTGGCTATGGCCAGATGTCGCAGGTGATGCAACTGAATGGCCGTTGTGGCTGGCTGCTGCGGGTGCTGGAGGAGGGGATTGTGTCGCCGGAGTCGGCCATGGAGCTGGTAGACAGACCCTATCCCGAACTGACGGTGAAGCGCACGGCGGATATCCTGTTCAATCAGGTGCGCAACGAGGCGGATCTGCTGATGTTGCTGGAGAATCTGGCCCTCTCCCCCAACTGGCGCCAGCATGCAGCCGACTGGCTGGAGCATGGCACTGTGGCTGACTGGCAGCGCCGTCTGCTGGGACCGGCATCCCTGCGCCTGGCCTGATTGCCGGTTTCCGGAATGTCACCAGCTGGCTGCAGCCCGGTAAACAGATGAAAAGAGTGCTGAATAGTTGAGCAAATGGCACTTTTTTTCCTGGCAAATGCAAAAAAGACTTGTGTCGGGTCTGGGCTTTCGGTAAATTCCCGTCCCGCAGACATCGGTGTGTAGCGCAGCTTGGTAGCGCACTTCGTTCGGGACGAAGGGGTCGGAGGTTCGAATCCTCTCACACCGACCAAATTCAAAAAGGGCTTAGCTTCGGCTAGGCCCTTGTGCATTTCTGGCCTTCCAGTTCTGTGGGGCATTTTGATTTCCTGCCCTGTTTACTACATCTGCAATTGCTAGCTATTGACTCCTCATCAGTTGTTTCCCCCTTCTTGGAAACGTGTTAACTATTTCCTTCCATACAGATTGCCAGACTCGTTGTGGGCCTTAAATGAACAGCTGATTTTAATCTCTTTGAATATCAAGGTTCGACTGCAGGAAAAGGATGACCAGATATGCAAGGCCAGGAACGGCAATGCCAGGAATTTTACCAGACTCTCTTTGCTGGATATGCTCAGCAGCTTGCCCCATTCGCCGCACTTGATGAGTGCCTTCACGACTTTCTAGATCAACGCCCGAGCGGCAAATATACCGCGCGCAATCGTGCTGCTGGACTGGCTGCCGCGACCTTCTGGTGGGAGCCCGCCAACTTGGACGGTGCTCAACTGGCAAGCTTGGCACTGGGACGTATTTTGCATTCTGAGGATGCTATTAGCACTGCGCTGCTGGATCATCTGGCCGCTCGTCATCCAGATGTATTGCGTTGGGCGATTCGTTACTCGAAGCTGTTTACACGCAGCGATTCACCGCTCTGGCGGCATCTCCGAGACAATCTCGGTAGCGGAGATTGGTACGAATTTTTCGGCGTCTGTGATCGTCTACTTGAGCAACTTGAACCATTCGACGAAGCAATTGCACTGGCTGAGACCCACCTGAAGTCGCTTTCGTTACTAGAGCTGCTTTCCTATTTGAGCGTGATCGCATATGGGCAACTTGGCGCCTCTCAGGGTAAGGACAGTTCTGCGGAAGATTGGGATGTCTATGATCGGTTAATAGCGCGCAAGCTGTCGAATTGCTCTGAGTGTGATTTTCAGCTGACAGAGGAAGCTATTGGCCGCTCTATTAAGCGTCATTTGTCGCCAATCCTGTTTCCACAGTCAGGTTTGGGGCGAGAGAATGTTGCCAACCTCGGATCGGTCGCCTTGCTTACTGTCGCCATGCGTGAGCGAATCGACTACGAGAATTCCATCAATTGGTTCTGTTTTGACCATGATTGTGGTTACCAGCTCAAACCGGGACAACCGGTCATATTCAACAAAACAGATACGGGCTCACAGCGCTGGCAGCGTACCGGGCGCAAAAGCAAGTTGCTTTGGCACTACTGGATGTACCGTGCAATTGACCAATTCGCAGCTTCGGATATGGCTGGCAAAATCATCGGGAGACCGGAAAACCACGAATCGAATCAGCTAGCTTACATAAAAACCATCCGCAGTCAGCTTTACCTGCAGACGATATTCGGCCTGGGTGAGCGCGTCAGACTGAACGACGGAGCGGAGGTAATCCTGCACCACGCGATATTAGCCAGTGAGCTGACGACAGTGTTTTTTGAGCAGGCGTTTCTTCAGCCTTTTCTTCGCTATATGGGCGACTCCGGTGTAGCAGCAAAAGCACTTGGTCAATTAGCTTTGGAAGGGCTTGTACAAGGCGAGAATCGCTTTCCCATCACTTGGTCGGAACCGAAAGATAAGATCCGTCGTATCTGTGGTTGGACCGTCAGCCCCGAACATCCCAAGGGCGACCCCGAAGCGGCCGAGGCCATCCTGAAGTTCTGGACCAGTGACCTGCAGGCACTGTCCGTGCAGATGAGGCTGACACCTAACATGCCATTTCCACGTCTGTACGAGCGGCCGTTCTACAAGATTGGCTGCTACAGCTTTCAGTTCCCCTGGGTTGCCGGTCAACAGAACAATCTGACCGCTGCGGTGAATAACCTGCGACGTGTTGAGCAACGCAGGCCTGCTTTGCGCAGCGAAACGGAACGTATTGAACATACCCTTGCCGAAGCACTAAGGCAGAGGGGGTTTCGCGTTGTCGTGGGCTACCAACCACCATTGAGTGATGAGCGTGATGCTGGTGAAGTGGACCTGATCTGTCACTTGGATGGGGTAGTGTTGCTGCTGGAGGTCAAGTCGGGCTTCATCCGTTCAACTCGTCATGAAGTCTGGCTGCATCGAACCAATACCCTGCGCAAGGCGGCAAGGCAGTTAAAGCGCAAGCAACCGGTTGTGCTTCAAGCCCTGCAAAATGACCAAGGGTTGCGTTCAGCTCTATTGCTGAGTGATTTCAATCCTCTGCCAGCTTTGCATGCTTGGGTTGTAGATACTTCGATTGAATTTGATGGTGAGGTCATCGATGGTTTTCACGTCGTCTCCCGCGAGATCATGGAGATCGCTTTGCGCGATGAACCGCATTATCTGCGCGCGTTTGAACAGATGGGCGATGCTGAGGTTGGGAATGAGGAAGAGACACTGTATGCCGACGGATTCAGTGCACAAGCTCTTGTTAGGTTGATCGAGTCCGATGGGGTCTGGCGTGATGTGCTGTAGAACGTGACAAGTAGGTTTGCGGGATTCATGAGGTGTGGGGCGCCACATTATGGCTATCTGCTTGGCAATAAAGCAGTAGCCGTGGGCATTAAAAGGGCCACCGCTCGGTGGCCCATCGGTGGAGTCTGATCCTGACTCCGGCACTCTAGATTGTGGCAATCTCGCTATGGGTCTTGTCTATGGTGCCCTCCTTGCGCGCTAGGCGTTTTCAGATATGCCAGTGCTGATGCCGCAAAGCCTTCAAGCTGTGTTGAGGTTGCAAGGCCGCGTGCTTGGGGTACTCACAAATGAAATGTTCGATTCCCTCCATCAGTTGTTCACGTAGTGACATCACGGGCTCATGCCAGGCTTGCAGGCATAAATGGCCGGGGATCAACTGCTCCTGATAATCTTCCAGCAGCTGTTCTGGCCAGGGTTCAATACCGGAATTGCGTTGCAGCAAATAGTGGGCGGCGGGTTCACGGGCATAAATGAACTGAATTTGGGCCAGATCGCGTTGGCATAGCGTTTGACTGTTGATATGACAGGTCAAATATTTTCCCGTTTTCAGATCCAGAAAGTGACCGCGTTGCCGACAGGGAACGATGCGATACCAAGGCAGGGGTGAGGAGAGAGAATACCCCTCAAGCTCCTGTTCCAACCAGTGGCGACACTCGGGTGTCTGCACCTCGTCGAGCATGGACTCGAGCTGTGTCAACAAGGCTCTGGATGGTTTGATGGCCAGTTTCGCACTCATCGCCTGCAATCCTCCCTCTGCACACAATCCCGACTCTCAGTATGGACCTTGTTCGGCTAGAGGGGGTAAGGAATCTAATGATTAAAAGTGGATTAGCCGCGTGGTTTTTATGCACTAACTTGGTTCAACCCACCAGATAGGTACCGGTGCCGAAGGCGATGTGGGTGCCCTCTTCGTTGTGCAGCTCCATCCGGGCGACGGCCACCTTGCTGCCAGCCCGGATGATGTGGGCGGTGGCGATAAACTCGTTGCCGCGCCCTGGGCGCAGGTAATCCACCCGCAGATCTATGGTGCCGAGGCGGGCGAAGCGCTCCTTGAGATAGCTGGGGGAGAACTCCTCCAGCTCGTCGATGCAGGAGGCGGCGACGATCATACCGCCTGCCACATCCAGCAGCGTGGCGGTGACGCCGCCATGCAGGATGTTGTGGAAAGGGTTGCCGATCAGCTTCTCATCCATCTTGATGCGCAGCTCCACCTTGTCGAAGTCGTAGTGGGTCACCTGCATGCCAATCAGCTTGTTGAAGGGCATCTTCTCGGCAAACAGGTTGGCAATGCCACTGAGCGCCATCTTCTTGAGCATCTGTTTCATTCTCTGATCCCAATCCTTGTCATCAAAGCCGAGTAAAAACTCCAGCCAGTCTGCAACAGTTCATTAACAGTCGCAATGGCAGGTTTATTGTGGGCGGCGGCTGCTTTAGAATGGCGACCCCAAAGGAGAGCCCATGACCGCGATTGCCGAAACCCTGCCAGATCCTCAGCCAGAGAGTCCGCTTGCCCTGCTGCAGGCAGTCTTCGGCTATCAGCAGTTTCGGCCGGGTCAGCTCGAGATCATCGAGCAGATCGTCGCGGGGCGCGATGCGCTGGTGCTCAAGCCCACCGGTGGCGGCAAGTCGCTCTGCTACCAGATCCCGGCACTGCTGCGGCCCGGGCTCGGTGTGGTGGTCTCTCCCCTTATTTCGCTGATGAAGGATCAGGTCGACAGCCTGCGCGCCAACGGCGTAGCGGCGGTCTACATCAACTCGGCCCTCAGTCGGGAGGAGATGATCCAGAACTTCGCCGCCATGCGCCGCGGCGAGATCAAGTTGGTCTATGTCTCCCCCGAGCGCTTGCTGCAGCACGAGTTTATGGATCGGCTGGCCGAGCTGCCGCTCGGGCTGTTCGCCATCGACGAGGCGCACTGTGTCTCCCAGTGGGGCCACGATTTCCGGCCTGAGTATGCGGCACTGGGGCGACTCAAGCAGTGGTTCCCGCAGGTGCCGGTGGTAGCGCTTACCGCCACCGCCGACGAGGCGACCCGCAGCGACATGCTGCACCGCCTAGAGCTGAACGATCCCTTCATCCACACCGCCAGCTTCGATCGTCCCAATATCCGCTACAGCCTGGTGGAGAAGTTCAAGGCGGCTGAGCAGCTGCTGCGCTACGTGCAGAGCCAGAAGGGCAACTGCGGCATCGTCTACTGCTCCAGTCGCAACCGGGTGGAGGAGGTGGCCGAGCGGTTATCCCGCCACGGCTGCAAGGCGGCGCCCTATCATGCGGGGCTGCCGCTCGAGCTGCGCCAGCAGACCCAGGATGCCTTCCTCAAGGATGACATCGAGATAGTGGTGGCGACGGTGGCGTTCGGTATGGGTATCGACAAGCCCAACGTACGCTTCGTGGTGCACTACGACATTCCGAAGAACATCGAATCCTACTATCAGGAGACCGGTCGCGCCGGGCGCGATGGCACTCCCGCCGAGGCGCTGCTGCTCTACGATCCTGCCGACATCGGTCGGGTGCGCCGCCTGCTCGACAACATCGAGAACCCGCAGCAGCTGCAGGTGGAGCAGTACAAGCTCAACGTGATGGCCGCTTTTGCCGAGGCGCAGACCTGCCGCCGTCAGGTGCTGCTCAACTACTTCGGCGAGTACAACGACAAGCCGTGCGGCAACTGCGATATCTGCCTCGATCCGCCCAAAAGTTATGACGGCACCGAAGATGCCCAGAAGGCGCTCTCCTGCGTCTGGCGGGTGGGGCAGAATTTCGGGGTGGGTTATGTGGTGGAGGTGCTGCGCGGGTCGCTGAACCAGCGCATCAAGGATCATGGCCACGACAAGCTCTCGACCTACGGTATCGGCAAGGATCAGAGCCACGAATACTGGATGAGCGTGATCCGCCAGCTGATCCACAAGGGGCTGCTGACCCAGAACATCACCCGCAATCTGGTGCTGCAGCTGACCGAAGCGGCTCGCCCCGTGCTGCGTGGCGAGGTGAAGCTGGAACTGGCGGTACCCCGCCTGCAGCCTATCTCCAGCCGCAAGGAGAAGCGCAACGGTCTGCTCGACAATGCCAACTATGACAAGCGGTTGTTCAAGGAGCTGCGCGGCCTGCGCAAGCAGATTGCCGAGGATGAGGAGGTGCCGCCCTACGTGGTGTTCAACGATGCGACCCTGGTGGAGATGGCTCAGCTGATGCCGATGACCGAAGACGAGATGCTGGCCATCAACGGCGTCGGTCACCGCAAGTTGGAGCGCTTCGGCGAAGCCTTTATGGATCTGATCATCGACTACTGCCGGCGGTAGGGTCGATTAGGCAGCCTAATCGACCACGGTAAGCGCGGCTCGGAAGAACCAAGGGTTAGACGCGAGGTTATTTCAGGCTGGCGTAGAAGGCCGCCAGATTGTCGATATCCGCATCGGTCAGCGGCGCCATGAAGGGGTCCATCAAGGGCTCTTTGCGAGTGCCATCCTTGAACGCTTTCAACTGTTTCACCAGATAGGCGGCATTCTGACCCGCCAGATGGGGATAGTTGGGGATCATCGCCTTGCCTTCCACGCCGTGACAGGCGGCACAGACCGCCGCTTTGGCTTTGCCGGCTTCAATATCGGCAGCCTTGGCCTGATGACCCCACGCCAGTGCCAGCAAGGGCATGGCATATACCCATTTTTGCATCTTCTTCTCCTTGAATTGAAAAATGATGGTTGCCAGTGAGCGCAAGCATGGCTGACGGCAGTATAAAGAGTGACACGAGCATACGCAGGGACGAATGGCACAACCATGAAGTTGATCAACACTTTTGCGACCGAGTTGCCTTGGGCCTGTGAACCCGTGGTCCCCCAGCCGCTGCAGCAACCCCGGTTGCTTCATCTCAACCGGGCTTTACTGGATGAGTTGGGGCTGGGAGGCGTCAGTGAGGCTGACTGGATCGCCTGTTGTGGCGAGGGAAAAGTGCTGCCCGGTATGCAGCCGGTAGCGCAGGTCTATGCCGGCCATCAGTTCGGGGGTTATAGCCCCCGGCTTGGGGATGGCCGCGCGCTGCTATTGGGTGAGCAGCAGGCGCCGGATGGCCAGCGCTGGGATCTGCACCTGAAGGGGGCAGGAAAGACGCCGTTTTCCCGTTTTGGTGACGGTCGCGCCGTGCTGCGCTCCAGCATCCGAGAATATCTCGCCTCCGAGGCGCTCCATGCCCTCGGCATCCCGACCACCCGGGCGCTGGTATTGGTGGGGAGTCAGGAGCCCGTTTATCGCGAGCAGGTTGAGACCGGGGCGACCGTGCTGCGCACCGCCCCCAGCCATCTGCGCTTCGGCCATATCGAGTATTTCGCCTGGAGCGGGCAGGGGGAGAAGATCCCGCCACTCATCGACTATCTGCTGCGCCACCACTTCCCCGAACTGGAGAGTGGTGCCGAACTGTTTGCCGAGGTAGTGCGCCGCACCGCGCGGTTGATTGCCAAATGGCAGGCTGCGGGCTTCTGTCACGGGGTAATGAATACCGACAACATGTCGCTGCTCGGCCTGACGCTGGATTATGGCCCCTACGGCTTTATCGATGCCTACGTGCCCGATTTTGTCTGCAATCACTCGGATCCGGCGGGTCGTTACGCACTGGATCAGCAGCCCGCGGTCGGTTATTGGAATCTGCAAAAACTGGCGCAGGCGCTGGCTGGCCATGTAAACGGTGATGCGCTGGCTGCAGCGTTGGCCCAGTACGAGCAGCAGCTGATGTTGCACTACTCCGAGTTGATGCGGGCCAAGCTCGGACTGGCGGTGTGGGAGGAGGATGACCCGGCGCTGTTCCGCGAGCTGTTCCGGTTGCTGGCGGCCCACGAGGTGGATTACCACCTGTTCCTTCGCCGTCTCGGTGAGGTGACGCAAGAGGGGTCGTGGCCTGCATCTCTGCTGGCCCTGTTGCCTGAACCACTGGGTTGGCAGGCGTGGCTGGAGCGCTATCGGGCGCGGCTAATGCGCGAAGGCAGCGAGGATGCCGTGCGCAAGGTGCAGATGGATGCCATCAACCCCAAGTATGTGCTGCGCAATACGCTGGCCCAGCAGGTGATCGACGCCGCCGACACAGGGGATATGCGGCCGTTCGAGCGGCTGTTCGCCGCCTTGCACCGTCCCTTTGATGAACAACCCGAATATGAGGATCTCGCCACCCCGACTCCGGCATGGTATTGCGGTGGTGAGCTCTCCTGCAGTAGCTGAGAGACACGGAATGAGTTGGCAAATCAAACAGGTAGATAGCGAAGCTGGCGTGGTGACGCTGGATTGCCCAGCACTCGACTGGGACACGTTTCCGCTGTTGGCGCAGGTCTTGCTGCGAGAGTGGGAGCTGCAGCCGCTCGAGCAGGATGCGGGGGCTGACCGCCATAGCTGGTTGCTGGAGTTTGAAGGGAGCCAGTTTCGGCTGGAGTACGAACACTACAGCGGCTGCTGGCTGGAGGCGGTGTGCCCGGCGGATCGGGAGGCGCTGCTCTGGCTCGCCAGACAGCACAAGGAGTGATTATCGCCTGCCAGGCCAACTTTGCCGCTGGCCAACTTGGGTGAGCCTAATCGCATAAAGATTGAACTATCGGTTTTGGGGCGTATAATCTCGCCCCTCGATTATCGCCAATGGTGGCGATATGGGTTCCCTAACCCCATTAACCAAAAAGGTCACAAGATGAATCTGACCCCTGCGCAGTACCAAACGGCGCTCGTTCGCCTGTCGTTGTTCCACATTCTGATCATTGCCAGCAGCAACTATCTGGTGCAGCTGCCGATCACCGTGTTTGGCTTCCATACCACCTGGGGGGCGTTCAGCTTCCCGTTTATCTTCCTGGCGACCGACCTGACAGTGCGGATCTTCGGTGCCGGTCTGGCGCGCAAGATTATCCAGACCGTGATGTTGCCAGCACTGGCGGTCTCCTATGCGCTCTCCGTACTCTTCTTTGAAGGGAGCTTCCAGGGCGTTGGTCATCTGGCCGAGTTCAACCTGTTCGTGGCGCGTATCGCGCTGGCCAGCTTTATGGCCTATCTGGTGGGGCAGTTCATGGATGTGGTGGTGTTCAACCGCCTGCGTCTGCTCAAGCAGTGGTGGATTGCACCTGCGGCCTCCACCCTGTTCGGTAATCTGGTTGATACCATCGCTTTCTTCAGTGTGGCCTTCTGGCGCACCACAGATCCTTTCATGGCAGAGCACTGGGTCGAGATCGCAACCGTCGATTACGTATTCAAGTTGCTGATAAGCCTTGGTTTGTTCGTGCCGCTCTACGGTGTCTTGCTGCGCTACCTCAGCCGCAAGCTGGTGGGCGAGGCCGGATTATCCAGCCTGCAAACGGCCACCCGGCAAGCCTGACGAGATTGACCACCCTTCGCGGTGGTCAATTTTTTTGCACTTTCTGCAAATAGCGCTTGCCTAGTTAAATGAGAATGATTATTGTTAACTTGTTTTCCGGGAAAGACTTCATTCGTTCCAACGTGATGGACTTCTTGTGAAGGCACGACATTGCTCACATTGCTTCCAGTTAAGGGCCAGTTTATCTGGCCCTCTTTTTTTGTCATTTTTCAGCAAGTTGCAGGCATAAAAAACGGGAGCCAAGGCTCCCGTCGTCACGCTGTCTGTGGCTTACTCGATATCGAGAGCCTCGGGGGAGAGGATCACCCCTGTGGTATCGGCGTAGAGGTGGTCGTCAGGCAGGAAGGTCACGCCACCGAAGTTGACCGGCAGATCGGTCTCCCCTACATCCTTGCTGTCGGCACCGACCGGAATGGCTGCCAGTGCCTGAATGCCGATGTCCAGATCTTCCAGAATATCGACTTCGCGGACGCAGCCGTAGCAGACAATCCCTTCCCAATCGTTCTCGGCCGCCGTGGTGGCGATGTCGCTGTCGATCAGAGCTCGGCGCATGGAGCCACCGCCATCGATCAGCAAGACGCGTCCCAGCCCATTCTCTTTGACGAGTTCACGGATAAGACCATTCGATTCGAAGCATTTGACGGTGGTGATGACGCCGCCGAAAGAGGCGCGGCCGCCGAAGGAGCAGAGCATGGGTTCAAGCACATCCACCATGTCCTGATAGATGTCGCACAGTTCAGAAGTATTGTATTCCATAGTGTCAAATCCACGGCTGGAAACAGGTGCAACCAGTATAAGGAGTGGGTGTGGCATTTCAATGAATATTCCTTGCACAGATCACCTGTCGCCGCTTTTCTGCATAAGCTCAATGCAGTTCACTGCCAGTTTGCGAGAGGTCCATCGTGCTTATCCGTCATAAGTTGATCCTGAATACCGTGCTGGTTGCCGTTGCCATGCTGGTACTGAGCGGCCTGTTTATCTACTCCAGCCAGGTGCACCGTCACCTGACCAAAGCCCAGCGCAATATCGACCAGCTGGAGATCGCCATGCTCAACCTGCGGCGGGCCGAGAAGGATTTTCTGATCCGTAAGGATATGACCTTCGTCGAGCGCTTCAATCAGGGGTTGTCAGACTTTCACCAGCACAATCGGGAGCTGGTGACCGATGACAATCTGGCTGCCGTCGAGGGGGAGCTGACCAGACTGGATCAGCAGATCAGCGGTTATGGCAAAGCCTTCAACGATCTGGTGGCTCAGCAGCAGAAGATTGGTCTGGGGCCGGAGGAGGGGCTCTATGGCAAGCTGCGGGCGGCGGTGCATGAGGTGGAGAATGGGCTCAAGCAGCTGGATCAGCAGGGGCTGCTCATCACCATGTTGCAGCTGAGACGGGCGGAGAAAGACTTCATGCTGCGCTCCGATATCCAGTATCTGGAGCGTTTCGAAACCTTGCACAAGAGTTTTCAGGATAGTCTTGCCACTTTGCCGGAGGCGGATCGCGGGAAGCTGGAGCAGGCCAGCAAGCAGTACCGGCAGGACTTTGTGGCGCTGGTGCAGGGGATGCAGGTACTGGGGCTGAAAGAGGATGAGGGGCTGCGCAACCAGATGCGGGATCTGGTGCATCAGACCGAACAGGGATTTGCTGCTGTAGATCAGCACATTGTCGCTGAACTGGAGCGGCAGAGCGCTCGCCTCAACAGCCTGATGCTGGTCTGTGGCGGGGTGATTGTGGTGCTGATCGGCATCATGAGCGTGTTGCTGGGGCGCAGCATCGACCGTCCCATTACTCAGGTGAATGATACCGTCAACCGCATTCGTAAGGATAATGACCTGCGCCTGAAGATAGATCTGCGCGGGGCAGATGAAATGGCCCAGCTGGCAGGCAATCTCGACGTGATGCTGGGCGGGTTTCGTAACCTGATTGGCGATGTGAAGCATAGCGTGCACACCCTGACCGAAGCGGCGGATCACCTCTCGGCCAACGTCAAACGCACCAGTGAAGGGGCGGCGCGCCAGCTGCAGGAGACCGATATGGTGGCGACCGCGTCCACCGAGATGGGCTCCACCATCGAAGAGATCGCCCGCAACACCGAGCAGGCGGCCAACAATGCACAGGCGACCAACAACAAGGCGATGGAGGGGCGGGCTGCGGTCGAGAATACTGTCGAGCAGATCCGCTCGCTGGCGGGCAATCTGGAGAGCTCATCTCGCGAGGTGAGCCAGCTGCAAAAAGAGAGCGAGACCATCGGCTCCGTGCTCGACGTGATCCGCGGCATTGCCGAGCAGACCAACCTGCTGGCCCTCAACGCAGCCATCGAAGCAGCCAGGGCAGGGGATCAGGGACGTGGTTTTGCGGTGGTGGCCGATGAGGTGCGCAATCTGGCCATCCGTACCCAGAAATCGACCCAGGAGATCGCCGGCATCATCAGCTCCCTACAGAAACAGACCGGCAGCATCGTCGAGGTGATGGCGACCTGCCGCGAGCAGGGCAACCGCAGCTCGGATCAGGCCAGTACCGCAGGGGAGTTGCTGGGGCAGATCACTCAGGATGTTACCCACATCATGGATATGAGCACCCAGATTGCCGCCGCCATCGAACAGCAGAGTCTGGTGGCCAACGAGGTGAACCGCAACGTCAACAACATCCGCGACATCGCCCAGGAGTCGAGCATCATGGCGGAGGAAAATGCGAGATCCAGCGAGGGCCTCAACGAGCAGGCCCAGCTGCTCAACAAGGCGGTGGCAAAATATCGGGTTTAGTGAGCAGACTGGCATCCTTGTGAGGTTTTTGCACCAGAGTGGCAATGATTTGATCGTAATGGCTGTTATTGGGGTAATTCGCTCATATAATCGCCGCCACTATGATGATTCGGAAGGATTCGATGGCAAAGTTGCTGGTGGCCGTATTCGGGCTGTTCTGTTCCTGTCTGGTGTTGGCAGGTTCGGCGCCTCAGGCTACCCCACTAAAGCCCCGCATGGAGCCGCTACTCAGCTGGTTCAATGGGGCATTTACGAGCCGGGAGCAGGCCAGTTACGACAGCCGCTTTACCAGTGCTGAGCTGCGCCTGATGGAGATCTGGCCTGGCTATCAGGGCTATCGCTGGGTCTATGCCGAGCAGTACCTGAGTCTGCGCTCCGTCCGTCCCTTCCGCCAGCGCATCTATCGCTTCTCACCCGCCCCTGACGGGCGGATCCTGATGGCAGAGCTGACTATGCCCCGAGCCACCGATTTTGCCGGTGCCTGGCATGATCCCGCCCTGCTCGACAGTCTGACCCCACAGCAGCTCTCCTTGCGCCACGGTTGCGAGATCTGGCTGACACGCACTCCCTCCGGCGAATATGCCGGCCACACCCGGGTGGGCCATTGCTCCACCGATTTTGGTGGTGCCACTACGCTGGTGCAGCATATCTGGATTGGCCCCGACAGTGTCAGATTGCTGGATCGCGCCTATGACAATGCCGGGAGTCCGCGCTGGGGCAGCCCGGGTGAGGGGTATGTCTATTTGCGTCGTTCCAAAGGATTTGGCCAGTAGGGGCGAATGCGTCTGGCTGCGGGAACATGAAGGATGAAAAACAGGAATCGTAAAAAAGGCGCCCATTGGGCGCCTTTTTCAGAATTCTTCAGAAGTAAAATTACTTCTTGGTGGTCATCGCACCGAAACGCTTGTTGAACTTGTCTACGCGGCCGCCGCTAGAAACTTCTTTCTGCTTGCCGGTGTAGAACGGGTGGCACTCGGAGCACACGTCCAGGTTCAGATCTTTACCGATGGTAGAGAAAGTGTTGATGACGTTACCGCAAGAGCACTTGGCGGTGATGGCTACGTAGTCAGGATGGATACCAGCTTTCATGGACAACCTCAATTAATAGGCCGTGTCGCCATCCGATCTCTTGTCGGACACCACACGATTGTTGAACACAGTTTCAAAGGCTGCGAATAATATAGGAAATGCCTGAGATCAGGCAAGTGGCTTCGCAGAAAAAATAGGCAACCCCTGGTGAATTCTTCCCAAACGCTGGATCTGGTTCGTGTCGCTGTCCCGGTACCGTTACGCCGTCACTTCGACTATCTCTCTCCCCTGCCGTTACCTGCCCCCGGTTGCCGGGTCGAGATCCCTTTCGGTCCCCAGACCCTGGTCGGGCTGGTGGTGGATCATCCGGCCGACAGCCAGGTGCCCCGCAACAAGCTCAAGCCCATCAAGCGCGTACTCGATGCGACGCCGGTGCTGGGGCCGGATATTCTGGCGCTGATGAACTGGAGCGCCAGCTACTACCAGCATCCGCTGGGGGAAGTGCTGCCCCACGCCCTGCCGGTGCTGGTGCGCAAGGGGGAGCCTGCCGCTTATCGTGAACTGGAGTTCTGGTTTGCTACCGAGGCAGGGATGGCCATCGACCTTAACGAGCTCAAGCGGGCGGCCAAGCAGCAGCAAGCGCTCGCCTTGCTGCGCAAGGGGCCGCAGACCCCCTCCGCTCTCAAGCAGGAGGAGATCCAGAGCGCAGCTCTCACCGCGCTGGAGAAGAAGGGGCTACTGGAGAAGCGTTCGCTGGAGCCGAGCCACGATGGCGATTGGGCTGCCCGCTTCGAGCCGGGGGAGGGGCTGCGCCTCAACGGCGAGCAGGCTCTGGCCGTCTCCGCCGTTACCAGCCAGAGCGACAAGTTCGGCGCCTTCCTGCTGGATGGCATCACAGGTTCCGGCAAGACCGAGGTCTATCTGAGCATCCTCGAACCCCTGCTCAAGGCGGGCAAGCAGGCGCTGGTGATGGTGCCGGAGATCGGCCTCACCCCGCAAACCATCAATCGATTCCGCCGCCGCTTCAACGTGCCAGTGGTAGCGATGAACTCCGCCATGAACGACAGGGAGCGGCTCGACGCCTGGCTCGCCTGTCGCGACGGCGGCGCCGCCATCCTGATCGGTACCCGCTCCGCGGTGTTCACCCCGTTTCACAACATCGGCATCATCATCATCGACGAAGAGCACGACGGCTCCTTCAAGCAGCAGGACGGTTTTCGCTACCACGCGCGGGATCTGGCGGTGATGCGGGCCCATCGTGCCGGTATTCCCATTTTGCTTGGCTCTGCTACCCCGTCCCTGGAGACATTGCACAACGCCCGCACCGGCAAGTATCACCATCTCACCCTGACCCGCCGCGCCGGTAACGCCCAGACCGCCCGTCAGGTGATCCTGGATATCAAGAGCGTGCGGCTGCAGGCCGGGCTTTCCCCTCAGCTGGAGCAGTTGATGGCGGAGCATCTGGCAGCGGGCAATCAGGTGATGCTGTTTCTCAACCGCCGTGGCTATGCCCCGGCCCTGATCTGTCACCAGTGTGGCTGGAGCGCCGCCTGCGAGCGCTGTGATGCCTGGTACACCTGGCATCAGGCCGGGCGACGGCTGCACTGCCATCACTGCGACAGCGTGCGCCCGCTGCCCCACCACTGCCCCGAGTGTGGCAGCAACGAGCTGATCGGGTCGGGAGTGGGCACCGAGCAGTTGGAGCAGTTGCTCACCACAGTGTTCCCGCAATATCCCGTAGTGCGCATCGATCGGGACAACACCCGCCGCAAGGGGGAGCTGGAGACCCATCTTGGCGACATCAAGGCGGGCAAGTACAAGATCCTGATCGGCACTCAGATGCTGGCCAAGGGCCATCACTTTCCGGATGTGACCCTGGTGGGCCTGCTGGATGTGGATGGTGCCCTGTTCAGCGCCGATTTTCGCGCCGCCGAGAAGCTGGCCCAGCTCTACACCCAGGTGGCGGGCCGTGCCGGTCGTGCCAGCAAGCCCGGGCTGGTGGTGTTGCAGAGCCACCATCCGGAACATGCCCTGCTGCAGGATCTGACCCAGAACGGTTACGGCCATTTCGCCGATACGGCGTTGAAAGAGCGCCGCCTGCTGGGGCTACCGCCGTTCAGCTATCAGGGGCTGTTCCGCGCCGAGGCCAACGGCCGTGACGAGGTGCAGCTGTTCCTCGCCCGCCTCGCCGATACCCTGCGCAGCGCCCGCTATCCCCACGTTCAGGTGCTGGGGCCCATCAGCGGCTTTATGGAGCGCAAGGCGGGCAAGTTTCGCATGCAGTTGCTGGTGCAGGGGCCGAATCGGGCACCTCTGGCCCAACTGCTGGATTGGGCGGTGAAGGAGCTGGAAGGCTGGCCCGAGACCAAAAGGGTGCGCTGGAGTCTGGATATCGACCCCACCGAGCTGAGTTGATGGTGCCGGAGCCGGTCGCTGGCAGTTATCGTCAGCGACCGGGTTTGCCATGCTGGTGCGGGGTTCAGACCCGCAGATCGATCTGCTGCACCCAGCCTCCCTTACCCTGTTCGGTGAGATAGAGGCCGGATTGGCGCAGCACCCCCTGATTGCCGCTCTCCCCCAGATGGTTGAAGGGGGTGTCGAGGGGGCGCAGCAGGATGGCGCCGATCCCCAGTTCGACCAGTGCGATAGGTGCGTGCTCCGGATGCCAGAACTGCAGGGCTGAAAACTGGCTATCCCCCTCATCCAGCACCCCGTTGCCATCCTCATCTAGGGTGGCCAACTCGCCGAAGCCATTGCCGGAGCGGGCACCGAACAGCTCGCCCCCATCGTCTATGGTGCCGTTGCCATTGCGATCCAGCGCCACAAAGCCGCTCCCTTCCCGCAGACCCGGCAGGCTATCCTCCTTGCCATCCTGATCGATATCGAAAGTGACCCGTGCCTCGGTCAGATCGGCAATCTTGCCATCCAGACTCAGCACCAGCGGATCCTTGAGGGCATTGAGGGTGGTGCGCCGCTGGCTCACCTCCAGTTGACGCCAGTCGAGCACAAAGCCGAGATCGAGCTGCATAGTCTGACCATCTTGAGTCGCTACGCTGGCCGATGCCACCACGTTGAGCTGCTCCTGTTGCAGCAGGGTGTCAGTCACCTCCACCAGTTGATCCGGCTCGGCGGCTTGAGCTGCGGCGTCTCCTTGGGTCACTCCATCGCCTCCTTCTTCGGAGGGTTTGATCGGCTTGGGCAGCTCGATTTCGTGGCCCAGCATCGCCTCGATCATCAGCTTGATCAGCCGCTGGCGGTTATCCAGTCCATCGTCGGGAATGCCATCCTGCTCTTTGCCGACTTCCGCTGCGGGCGGTGTGGGAGGCGTTGAAGCTTGCTGACTGGCGGCGGATTGCCTCGGGGTTTGCAGCGTCAGGGCGCTGGCGAGGGTCAGGGTGCTGCTGCGTTCGCCGGCCGCTGCCGTATTGTTGCCTTCCGGTGGATTAACTACGGGTGGCACTGGCCCAAGATTGCGCACCTTGCGGCTCTGGGCCTGTTGTTGCCGGTATTGCACCTCCCCCTGGAGGTCGTAGTGGTCGATGCGCATACGTTCGCCCTCGGCGCTATACATCTGGTCAGTTATCGACCGATAAATAAACCGGGATTAACACTAAATCGGACTAACAGGCAGAATTGTTAGTTCCATGTTGCAAAGTGACGGTGAGGCTGGATGATGGGCATTCAGGTTGCCAGCCCGGTGGCCGGGACGACAATGGAAAGGGGAGAGAGGATGAGAAACTGTCTGGTGATGGGGGCGGCGGGCTATATAGGCTCCTATCTGGTGCCCCACCTGCAAACCCTAGGCTACAAGGTGATTGCCGGGGCGCGCCGTCCCTGCCGCTTGCCTGAGGGGGTCGAGTTTCGCCTCGCCGACAGCCTCAAGCCGATCACACTGCTGCCTGCGCTGGCGAACATAGACACAGTCTTCTATCTGGTGCATGCCATGGGGGCGGGGGCCGATTTTCACCGGCTGGAGCAGCAGGGGGTAAAGAATTTTGCTGCCGCCGCCCGTGCTGCCGGGGTGCGCCGTATCATCTATCTCGGGGCAATCCAGCCTGAACAGTGCAACAGCCGCCATCTCAACTCCCGCCGCTACTGTGGCGAGTTGTTTCGCGAATCTGGCGTACCGACGGTGGAGCTGCGCGCCGGCATCATCATCGGGCCCGGTTCGGCGGCGTTCGAGGTGATGCGGGATCTGGTGTTCAACCTGCCGATGATGGTGACGCCCAAATGGGTGCGCTCGCGCACGCCGCCGATTGCGCTGTCCAACCTGTTGCACTATCTGGGCGGGCTGGTAGAGGCAGACGAGGTGGATGGGCGCATCTTCAACGCGGTCGGCCCCGAGCTGCTCAGCTATCAGCAGCAGTTGCAGAAGTTCGCCGCCCATATCGGCAAGCGCTGCCCCATCATTCCCATCCCGTTTCTGAGCCCGCGCCTCTCCGCCTGGTGGCTGCAGTTTGTTACCTCGGTGCCGCAACCGGTAGCCAAGGCGCTGGTGGGCGGTCTCAAGCACGACATCCCGGCCGATGACGGCCCGCTGCGGGCCCTGCTGCCGCAGACCCTGCTCAGCTTCGACGAGGCGTTGGCGGAGAGTTTGGCGCTGGAGCAGAAGCTGGGTGCCGAGCAGCAGGGGCAGGAGACCCCCCTCGGCCTGCGCTGGCGCCATCCCGAATATGGCTTCTACGATCGCACCGCCAGCGGCGAGGCCATCTGCCTCGCCTCTCCCGAGGTGGTGTGGCAGGTGTTGCAGCAACTGGGGGGTGAGCAGCGCTACTTCTACATGAACGAGTTGTGGGTGGTGCGCGAATGGATGGATCACCTGATTGGCGGCCCAGCCCGCACCCGTGGCCGCACCAATCCGGATCGTTTCGTGAAGGGGGATATGCTCGACTCCTGGCAGATCCTCGGGGTGGATGAGGGGCGCAGGCTCGATCTCTTGTTCAATATGAAGGCCCCGGGCGTCGGGCGGCTGGAGTTCAACATCCTGCCGGAGGAGTCCGGGTTGACCCGCATCCGGGTCACCGCTCACTGGCACCCGCAGGGCGCCTGGGGGTTGGCCTACTGGCTCGCCATGCTGCCGTTCCACCTTTTCATTTTTCAGGGGATGACCGAGGCCATCGCCCGTCAGGCCGAAGCGAGGGCAGGTATCCCGGTGATGGATTAACCCTCTTCACACCATTCCCGCTGATAGAGTGCCCCGTTCGGGGCACTTTTTTATGCGGCAGCCATGCCCGGTTATGGCAGATAGTGGTAGGCGTCTCATGGCAAAGGCTGGCATCATGCCGCGGTCTTGTTTACCGCGGATAGATAATCAGTCAGAAAAAGAAGGGATTATGAAGAAAAAACCGTCAATTTTGGGGGGCGCCTGCATCATTGCCAGCGTCTGCGTGGGAGCCGGCATGCTCGGTCTGCCGAGTTCGGGGGCGGGGGCCTGGACCCTCTGGTCGGTGCTGGCGCTGACCGTCACTATGGTGATGATGACTCTCTCCGGCTGGATGTTGCTGGAATCCTTCCAGCACCACGACATGCGGGTCTCCTTCAATACCGTGACTCGCGAGCTGCTGGGGGAGAAGCTCAATCTCCTCAACAATCTCTCGGTCTACTTTGTTGGCGGCATTCTGCTCTACGCCTATATCACCTCCTCCGGTGCCATCCTGCAGGGGATTCTGGGGATCGACAGCAAGCTCGCGTCCGTGTTGTTCGTGGCGCTCTTCTCTGCGGTGGTGTGGCACTCGACCCGCGCCGTTGACCGTATTTCGGTGGTACTGATCGCTTTCATGATCCTCAGCTTCGCCCTCGGTGTGGCCGGTCTGCTCGGCAGTATCAAGCTGCCGACCCTGCTCGATCTGGCGGGCAGCGAGAGCCGCTATGCTCCCTATGCCATGGCGATGCTGCCGGTGGCGCTCACCTCGTTCGGCTATCACCACTCGGTGGCCTCCCTGCGTGCCTACTACCAGAACGAGCAGCAGGCCAGATGGGCCATTCTGGGGGGAACCCTGATCGCGCTGGCGCTCTACGTGCTCTGGCTGTTGGGGATCTTCGGCAACCTTCCCCGTCAGGATTTTGCTCCCGTGATTGCCAAGGGAGGGGACGTGAGCGTGCTGCTCTCCGCCCTCTCCGGGGTCATTGAATCGGAGAAGGTGGCCAGCGCCATCAACGGCTTCTCCATGGCGGCCATCCTCTCCTCCTTTATCGGGGTGGGGCTCGGGGTGTTCGACTATCTGGCTGATCTGTTCAAGTTCGACAACAGCCGCGCCGGTCGCTGCAAGACCTGGGCGGTCACCTTCCTGCCGCCGCTGCTGCTCTCCCTGCTCTTCCCGTTCGGCTTCCTGCTGGCCATCGGCTATGCCGGTGCCGCCGCCACCATCTGGACCTGCATCATCCCGGCATTGCTGGTGCTGCGCACCCGGGCGCGGGCCGAGCGGGGCGAAGTGACACCCCACTTCGTCACCCCCGGCGGCAAGCTGATGGCCTGGCTGCTGATCCTGTTCGGATTGGCGACCGCGCTGTTCCACTTCCTGTCGATGGCAAATCTGTTGCCGGTCTATCTGGGCAACTGAGTCAGGTCTACAGCACTGACAGAAAGGGCGGCAAGGCCAACTTGCCGCCCTTTTTGCTCCATTTTCATCCCATGCGGCAGAATCTATAACTAAAGTGGTATGTGTGGGTGGGGTAAGGTGCTGAAATAACTGGTCTGATCTGGCTGATGGCAGCATGATCTGCTGGGCATGCCCACCGCTTTCTTTTATGATCCCCGCCCTTCTGCGTGCCCCCTGTCGGCACCTCATTTGCACCAACCACATCGGGGTCCCCCATGTCCGATCTGCGTCAAGAAGCACTCGATTACCACGCCCAGCCCGTACCGGGCAAAATTGCCATCGCCCTGACCAAGCCTGCCGAAACCGCCCGTGATCTGGCGCTGGCCTACAGCCCGGGTGTTGCCGAGCCGGTGCGCGAGATCGCCGCCAACCCGGCCGATGCCTATCGCTATACCGGCAAGGGCAATCTGGTGGCCGTCATCTCCAACGGCACCGCTATTCTGGGGCTGGGTAATCTGGGGCCGCTGGCCTCCAAGCCGGTGATGGAGGGCAAGGCCCTGTTGTTCAAGCGCTTCGCCGGTATCGACGCCATCGACATCGAGGTGAAGCACGAGACCAGCCAGCAGTTCATCGACACGGTGGCGGCTATCGCCGATACCTTCGGCGGCATCAATCTGGAAGATATCAAGGCACCTGAGTGCTTCGAGATCGAGCAGGCGTTGATCGAGCGCTGCGATATTCCGGTGTTCCATGATGACCAGCACGGCACCGCCATCGTCACCGCCGCCGGGCTGCTCAACGCGCTGGAAGTGCAGGGCAAGCAGATCAGCGACAGCCGCATCGTCTGCATGGGAGCGGGGGCTGCCGCCACCGCCTGCATGGATCTGCTGATCAAGTGTGGCGCCAGGGCGCACAACATCTTCATGCTGGATCGTCAGGGTGTCATCCATACCGGCCGCAGCGATCTCAACAAGTACAAGCAGCGCTTCGCCAACGAGACCCCGCTGCGCACCTTGATGGATGTCATCGAAGGGGCGGATGTGTTTGTCGGTGTTTCCGGCCCCGATGTGCTGCCCGCCGAGGCGGTCGCCCTGATGGCGCCCAATCCGGTGATCTTCGCCTGCTCCAACCCGGACCCGGAGATCAAGCCGGCGCTGGCCCACGGGGTGCGCAGCGACCTCATCATGGGCACCGGTCGCTCCGACTACCCGAACCAGATCAACAACGTGCTCTGCTTCCCCTTCATCTTCCGCGGTGCCCTCGACGCCCGTGCCAGCCGCATCAACGATGCCATGAAGATTGCTGCGGTCGAGGCGATCCGCGCGCTGGCCAAGGAGCCGGTGCCAGCCGAGGTGCTGACCGCCGCCGGGGTTAGCGAGCTCGCCTTCGGCAAGGATTACGTCATTCCCAAGCCGATGGATGCCCGTCTGCTGCCGCGGGTTGCCCGCGCCGTGGCGCTGGCGGCGGTGGCCTCCGGCGTCGCCCGCATCGAGCTGCCTGCGGACTACATGCTGTAATCCGGCATTGCAAACGGCCCCTTTATCGGGGCCGTTTTTATCTCTGCTTCTGGCGACAGTCGGAGGCGTAACCCGGGTAACAGGTTGGGGCATATGGAGGCAAATCGGGTTCAAAGGTGGTCAAACAGCGCTCTCCTCTGACACAATATTGCCACTATGACGCTAACGAGAATCAAGATGCAGCAGCCTGTCAGCGGCCGTTTGGCCCACGCCCTCTCCTTCTTGCGCCATGATGGTCGCCACTTTGCCCAGTTTGTCTGGGGCCGTTTCCAGCAGGACAGATTGACGGTTACCGCCGGTTATCTGGCCTATGTCACCCTGCTTTCACTGGTGCCGATGATCGCCGTGGTCTTTGGCATGATGTCCGCCTTCCCGGTGTTCCAGAGCCTCAAGCAGGCGATGGAGCAGTTCGTCTACCACAACTTCGTGCCGACCGCGGGCGATATGCTCAAGGAGTACATCGACGGCTTCGTCGCCAATGCCACCAACACCACTGCTGTGGGGATTGGGGCGCTGGTGGTGGTGGCGTTGATGCTGATCTCCGCCATCGACAAGAACCTCAACTACATCTGGCGCTCGACCCAGGGCCGCCCGCTGGCGCAGGCCTTTGCCATGTACTGGATGATCCTGACCCTGGGGCCTGTGCTTATCGGGGCCAGTATCGCCATCTCCTCCTATATCTTCTCGCTGCGGCTGTTTGGCGCCGAGAGCCTGTTCGGCATCGGTTATCTGCTGTTGCGCGGTTTGCCGTTCCTCTTCTCGGTGCTCACCTTCCTGCTGGTCTATACCGTGGTGCCGAACTGCAAGGTGCGGCTGATCCACGCCTTTATCGGTGCGCTGGTAGCGGCGACCCTGTTCGAGCTGGCCAAGCGCGGCTTTGCCATCTATATCACCAACTTCCCCTCCTATCAGGCCATCTACGGTGCGCTGGCCACCATCCCGATTCTGTTTGTCTGGGTCTATTTAAGTTGGCTGGTGGTGCTGCTCGGTGCGGAGACCACAGCCTGCCTCGGTGAGTACGAGAAGCCGGCGAGCGAGGAGCTTGGCTAAGCCATCGCCTTGGCCACCGGTTTATTGGTAGCATCGACGACCGCCCCTGCAATCGAGCCGGGGCGGTCGTTCTGTTTTGAGAGGAGAGGGATGTGATTGCACTGATTCAGCGGGTCAGCGAGGCCAGCGTGACTGTCGAGGGGGAGGTGACCGGCGCCATCGGTCAGGGATTGCTGGTACTGCTCGGAGTAGAGCAGGGGGATGACGAGGCCAAGGCCGACAAACTGCTGCACAAGGTGAGCGGCTATCGGGTCTTCAGTGACGAGAATGGCAAGATGAACCTCAATGTCGGTCAGGTCGGCGGCAGCCTGCTGGTGGTCTCCCAGTTTACCCTGGCGGCCGATACCAAGAGCGGGATGCGCCCCAGCTTCTCCTGCGGTGCCCACCCGAGCGAGGCCGAACGCCTCTATGACTACTTCGTGGCGAAGGCTGCTGCCAGCGGCATCCCGACCGCAACCGGGCGTTTTGCCGCCGACATGAAGGTGGCGCTGGTCAACGACGGCCCGGTTACCTTCTGGCTACAGGTCTGAGGATGTCTCGTCCCGCGGTGTGACGTGGACGATCACGTTGATAAGCCCCGCAACCGGATAGGGGGTAGCGGGGCCAATCCACTGTTCTATCAGTGTCAGGGCGTGGGTTAGCTCCAGTTCTGTTCGCGGCAGCAGGTTGATCACCAGGGTGCCGCAGAGGCGGGGAGCCAGCGCCCGGTAGAGCCGCTCCTGAAACAGCAGCAGCGGGTTGCCATCCTGACTGAAGAGATCGAGCAGGATGAGGTCGTACTGCTGCTCGCTCTGCTCGAGAAAGGCGAGGGCATCGGCCTGATGGAGTGTCGGAACGGCTTGCCCATCGTGCGCCTGATGCTGGAAAAACTGCTGATAAACGGTCAGCACCTCTTCGTCGAGGTCAACGCACTCGTGGCGAGCATCGGGCCAGCGCTGACTCAGATGGCGGGTGAGATCGCCGCCACCCAGCCCCAGTTCGAGGATTTGCTCAGCCCGCTCCGGTAGCAGGCAGGCGATGACCCGCTGATGGGGCAGACAGAGGGTCGCGGGGTCGGCGAGCGACATGGCGGATTGCACCACGCCATCTATCTCCAGCCAGCGGTGCTGGTCATTTTCCTGTACCGTGAGGCGGCGCTGGGGTTTGACGCTGAGGTGCAACAAGTGATCGGCTTGGTACGCTTGCAGATTGAAGTCCATGAATTTGCACGGCAAGATGGTTTCCGACCAGTGTAACTCAAGGATGAAACTATGTACCGGGTAGTCACCCCTCAGACAGTCGCCGAGCTGGATGCCTACTACCAGTTGCGCTGGGAACTTCTGCGTAAACCCTTCAATCTGCCGGTCGGTTCCGAGCGGGACGAATACGATACGGTCGCCATTCACCGGCTGATGCTGGCTCCCGATGGTACTCCCATCGCTGTGGGCCGCCTCTTTATCGGCGGTGACGAGGCGCAGATCCGCTTCATGGCGCTGCGTCCCGAATATCGCGGCCAGGGGCTGGGCGCCAAAATGGTGGAGGATCTCGAGCAGCTGGCCCGCAGCGAGAAGGTGAAACGGCTGGTGATGAACGCCCGTCAGGAGGCGGTGGAGTTCTATCGCAAGTGCGGTTTTCTCGAAGTGGGGGGCGGCCCCGTCTCCTTTGGTCGGATTCCCCATCGCCAGATGATCAAATCCCTGAGCCCGTTGCAGACTATCCAGTACCGGCCGGAGTGGTGTCAGGATCTCACCACCCGCTGGTCGCGCGGGGTACCCATCAGCGAGAAGATGGGGATGCACATCAGCCACTACGATGGCCAGACTTTCCACCTCAAGGCCAATTTGGCGGCCAACTTCAACGTGCATGGCAGCATGTTCGCCGGTAGTGTCTACAGCCAGTGCGTGCTGGCGGGCTGGGGGCTGATCTGGCTGCAGCTTAAAGAGGAGGGGCTGGTGGGCGAGCCGGTGCTGGCCGAGAGCACCATCAAATATCATGGCCCGGTCGATGAGGAGCCCGAGGCGCGAGTGGCCCGCGAGGGGATGCCCGCCGTGCTGCAGCCGCTCAAACGGGGGGAGCCTGCCACCTTCAGCCTCAAGATCCAGCTGTTCAGCGGCAGTAAACTGGCGGCGGAGTTCTGCGGCCACTACGTGGTGCAGCCGCCCCGCCGTCCGGGCCAGTAACCGCGTCGTTTCCCCATCAAACAACAAGGCCTCATTATGAGGCCTTGTCTGTTTTTACCCTTGCCGGCTGTCGCTTGCCTGCCCGGCTTGGGTCTGCACTTGGGCCTGGTTTTGGGCTTTCGGCGCGGGAGCCGGTCGCCAGAGCGGGGCACTGTTGCCTTGCGGAGGATAGCGTACTCCCACTTCCCAGCCGCAGGCGTCCTGCTTCTGAGGGAAGCTCCAAGCCAGCGTGGGTTCCGTCAACGGCCCGCGCCACTGGCCGAGCAGCTCGGCGCAGCGGTTGCCATTGAGGATCCCCAGATCCAGCTGCCACTGCTCGTTGACCAGATCGATCCCCCCTTGCAGCGCCAGCAGATGGGTGATGGTGGAGGCACCAGCCTGCTCGATCTGCAGTTGCCCCTTGTCGATCTTGCCCAGCAGCTTGATGCGGTAGAAGGGGGTGTCACCCTCCTGCATCGCCTGCCACAGCTGATCCGGCGTCAGGGTGGGTGGGGTCGCCCCCTTGAACCACTCATCCAGCAGCGGATCTATCTTTACCTTGTCCCAGAACGGCTCGTCGGCATCGAGGGCAAAGCTGCCCTGCAGGGTCTGGCGCCACTCGCCCGCCGTTTTGCCGTGTTCGGCTTGCAGGTCGGCGCTCACGTCCGCCTTGCCGGCAAAGGAGACCGGGGAGTGGAATAGCTTGCCCCATTGCTGTAGATCCAGCTTGGTCGCCTGCAGTTGGAGGCGGCTGCTCTGGCCCGGTTCGCGGCCCCACTGGCCACTCAGGCTGAGAGTGCCCTCATCCGGCAGCGAGCTGGTGAGCTTGCCCAGTTGCCAGGAGCTGGGGGTCAGCTCCCCATCCAGCTCGCCGTTGCGGGCGCTGAGGCCATCCCACACCAGTTCGAACCATTTGCTCTCGATACGGGCTCGGCCGAGCAGCGGGCCGGGCTTGTTATCGCGCAGGGCGAGATCGCTCAGATAGAGCTGCCAGCCGGTCAGCGACAGGGGCAGGGTATCGTCGAAGGAGAGCACCTTGAGCTTGTCGAACGCCAGCTTGCGGATATCGACCTGCTGCGGGCGCCAGCTCTGCCAATCCTGCCACCAACCCTGCGGCAGGCTGATATCCATGCCGCTTAGCGCCACGTCTTTCAGGGTCAGCTTCTGCTGCTGGGTATCGAGGGATAGCTCGACATTGAACTCCCCTTCATAGGCCTTGCCCTGCAGTTCGCCGTCGATCTGCTGGGGGGAGAAGGCGAGCTTGCCCTTGATCTCCTCCAGCTGGAACAGGCCACGGCCCATGTCGCCCAGGGTGCCGCTCAGATAGCCGGTGGGCTGGTTGCCCGCCTGCCAGTTGAAGGCGGTGAGCTGGCCGCTGAAGTTGTTGAAGGAGAGCTCCTGATTGATGTCGTTGAGGCTGACGCCGTCCAGCTGACCGCGATCCAGCGACACTCTTTGCAACGGGAAGCGCTGCGGGAAGCCTTGCTGTGTCAGGTCACCCAGCTCTACCCGCATGCCGCGCGCCTTGAGATCGTGCAGTTGCAGGGTGCGGGCGGGCCAGTCCAGGACCATGCCGGTCTCCAGCAGACCGTCGAACAGGTTGGTCACCAGCTTGTCGCTGCGCAGCACTTCCCCCTCCAGCCGTCCTTGCAGGTTGAGACGGGCGAAGGTGAATTGCGGAGTCTCCAGCTGGCCGATATTGAGACTCAGGTTGGCCTGTGGCTGCTGTTTCGGGTCGATCAGCTCCCAGTCACTCAGGGTGGCATTGAGGCCGCGCAGGGTCAGCTCGGGGCTCTCCAGACTGAGCCGGTCTATGGTGCTGTCACTGATGGTGAGGGAGTGCACCGGCAGGTTCGGTAGCTGGTTGGGCAGCGGCAGCTTGATGGCGGGACGGATCAGATCGAGATGGGCGATGCGCACATCGCGGCTCAGCCAGTCGATGCTCTCGATCTCCAGATAGATCTTGTCGAGGGAGACCGCATCGCCGTAGTGCACCTGCTCAGCCAGCAGGGTGTAGGGGTGCAGCGGGTTGAACACCAGTCGCCCTATGGTGACCGGCACGCCGGTCTGCTGGCTGATCCAGCTGGCGATGGGGCCTTTGGCGCGCTCGGCGTCGAACAGGCCGAGGGCAACCCAGACAAATAGCAGCAGGAAGGCGAAGGTGTAGAGCAGGCCGCGTAGCCAGGAATTCATGGGTGCTTTCCTCCTGTTTCGGGATTGGTTGTCAGGCGTTTGAGTAGTGGTCTCGCAGACCGAGCCAGCGGCGGATCAGCGGGTCGACATGGCTCGGATGCCTATCCATAAGGAAGCGCGCCATCTTTTGTACCTGCGGAATAAGCGGCTGATCCCGCACCAGATCGGCGATCTTGAGGTCGGCCAGACCGGTCTGGCGAGTGCCGAGCAGTTCCCCCGGGCCGCGCAGTTCCAGATCGCGCTGGGCGATGAGGAAGCCGTCGTTGGTCTCCCGCAGCACCCCGAGTCGGCTCTGGGCCGTCTTGGACAAGGGGGCATGATAGAGCAGCACGCAGTGAGAGGCCACCGCACCCCGGCCAACCCGGCCGCGCAGCTGGTGCAGCTGCGCCAGCCCGAGACGTTCCGGGTTCTCGATGATCATCAGGCTGGCGTTGGGCACATCCACTCCCACCTCGATGACGGTGGTGGCGACCAGCAGTTGCAGTATGCCTGCCTTGAACTCCTCCATCACCCGCTGTTTCTCGACCGGCCGCATCCGACCGTGTACCAGCCCGATGTGCAGGCCGGGCAGCAGGTTCTGCAGCTCGGCGGCGGTATCCTCGGCGGCCTGGCACTCCAGCACCTCCGACTCCTCGATCAGGGTGCAGACCCAGTAGGCCTGCTTGCCCTCGGTGCAGGCGAGCTTGACCCGCTCGATCACGTCGCCGCGACGGCTGTCGGGCAGCGCCACCGTGGTGATAGGGGTTCGGCCCGGCGGCAGTTCGTCGATGACCGAGGTGTCGAGGTCGGCATAGGCGGTCATCGCCAGGGTGCGGGGGATGGGGGTGGCGGTCATGATGAGTTGATGGGGATGCACTCCTTCCCGCTCCCCTTTCTCGCGCAGGGCGAGGCGCTGATGCACCCCGAATCTGTGCTGTTCATCGATGATGACCAGCGCCAGACGCTGGAACACCACCTGCTCCTGAAAGATGGCGTGGGTGCCCACCACCATCTTGACGCTGCCATCGGCGATGGCGGCCAGCGACTCTTCCCGCGCCTTGCCTTTCTGTTTGCCCGCCAGCCAGCCGACTCCGATACCGAGCGGCTCCAGCCACTTGGCGAAGTTGATGGCGTGCTGTTCCGCCAGCAGCTCGGTCGGTGCCATCAAGCCTACCTGACAGCCGTTGCCGATAGCCTGCAGGGCGGCCAGCGCCGCGACCAGCGTCTTGCCGGAACCTACGTCACCCTGCACCAGCCGCATCATGGGGTGACTCTGTTGCAGATCCTTGCTTATCTCGGCTACTACCCTGCTTTGGGCGCCGGTGGGTTTGAACGGCAAAGCGCCGAGCAGTTGTTCAACCAGCTCGGGCGCCGGTTTGAGGGCGCGCGCCAGCTGGGTTTGCGCCTGAGCGCGCACCTTGAGTACCGAGAGGTTGTGAGCCAGCAGCTCCTCCAGCACCAGCCGCTGCTGGGCCGGATGCTGGCCGCTTTCCAGCAGCGGCAGCGCTACCGAGGGGGGCGGGCGGTGCAGCAATTTCAGGGCGGCGGCCAGCTCAATCTGGTGGGGATAGAGTCCGGCGGGCAGCAGCTCCTCCACGCCATAGAGGTCTAGCTGAGCCAGCGCCTGATCGGTGAGGTTGCGCAGGGTGAGTTGGCGCAGCCCTTCGGTGGTCGGGTAGACGGGGGTGAGCGCCTCTTCGGTCTGGCCGGCCTGCTCCTCGCCGAGCAGCTTGTACTCGGGGTGGGCCATCTCCAGCCCGTATTTGCCGGGGCGCACCTCGCCAAAGCAGCGGATCAGGCGGCCCGCCGCCAGACTGTTTTTCTGGGCGGCGGTGAAGTTGAAGAAGCGCAGGGTGAGGGTGCCGGTACCATCGCTGATGCGACAGACCATCATGCGGCGGCGCCCCATCACCAGCTGAGTGTCCTGGATTTCGCCCTCGACTGCGCCGTGCAGGCCGGGCGGCAGATCGCCGATGGGCCACACCTGGGTGCGGTCCTCGTAGCGCAGGGGAAGGTGGAACAGCAGATCCTGTACCGTGGCCAGCCCCAGCCGCTCGAGCTTCTCCAGCATCTTGCTGCCGACACCCTTGAGGCTATCGAGAGGAATTTTATCCAATTTCATCAATTAGATGCCCGAAAACACTGTAAATATGTCCAGATGATAGGGGTTGTTGAGGGGCCGATGCAAGCCGAGTTGCTGCTGGCAGGGCCGTCAAGGCGGGGGAAACGGCGGATAGAACAAAGGCCTGCCGAAAACGGGAGGCCTTTGTGCGGCTGCCAACAGGCAAGGTGCGGGCGCATGGCGCCCAGGGTCAGATAATCCGCTTGAGCAGCAGGTGGGCCTTGACCCGGTGGATCCGTCCCAGCAGCTTGCGCACCTGTTCCGGGTAGTCCTGGATCTGTTCCACCTGATCGAAGTGACTGATCCGCTTGGTGTTGGTCAGGATGTTCTCCCGCTCCGCGTTGAACTGGGGACGCAGCAGGTGGCGACGATCGTGTACCAGCAGGCCGTTCTCCAGATCCAGCGCCCAGGCGCGGGGGTTGAGGTTGTTGCCGGTGAGCAGCGCCCACTCGTCATCCACGAAGATCCCCTTGAGATGGTAGGAGTTGCGCTCGCAACACCAGAGCATCAGGTTCAGGCGACCGTCGTCGATGTGGCGCTGGTTGCGCTCGGCAAACTTGCGCAGGTTGGTCTCGTAGAGATAGGGCAGGCCACCGATAGTGGAGAACTTCTCTTCCGGCGGAATGAAGAAGTCGTTGGCGGTCTTGTCGCCCACTACGATGGTGACTTTGCAACCGCGCTGCAGCAGATCCTCGATATCCTTGCTCAACTCCTTGGGCGGGTTGAAGTAAGGGGTGCAGATGAAGATCTCCCGCTCGGTGGCACGCACCAGATTGCGGATCATCAGGTTGAGCTGATTGTTGCGCTTGCCCAGACCCACCATGGGGGTGACGGCCACCTCCTGGGTGTTGACCGGCATGGTGCTGAAGCGGTACTGGCTCTGGCGCAGGTTCTGCTTGAAGCGGCGGATCGGCCCCTTCAGCTGCTTGGCGCTGGGGATATCGCTGTGATCCAGTCGCTGCACCGCGTCGCTCTTCACGAACAGGTCGTCCACATAGTTGACCATGCTGTGGGCCAGCTCCGGGCAGGTGATCTGGTGATAGCGATCGAAGCGGTAGCGATCCTGCTGGTGCAGGTAGATGTCGTTGAGGCTGGCACCGGAGTAGAGCACCACATCATCGAAGATGAAGCCCTTGAGGTGGAGCACGCCGAGCAGCTCGCGCCCTTTGACCGGCACGCCGTAGATTTCGATCTGGTGCTCGTGTTCGGCAGCCATGGCCTGATACATCAGGTGGTTGCCGCCCTGCTTGCCTTTGCCGATCAGGCCGCGCTGGGCACGGTGGAAGTCGACGAACAGCTTGATGTCGAGGGCCGGATTGCGCTGCTTGGCGGCGTAGAGGGCGGAGAGGATCTCCCGGCCCGCTTCGTCATCCTGCAGATAGAGCGCGACCAGATAGATGCGCCGGGTGGCACTGGCGATAAGCGCAAGAATACGGCGTTTGAAATCCTGGGCGCTGTAGAGCACATCAAACTGATCCGCTGCGACGGCGATCTGGGGCAGGCGCGCCAGCAGTTGTCGATAATGGGCCGATGAATGCATAGATAAACCTGAAATCACGGGGTTAAGCGTTCCACTCGGAGCGATGAATAGGCGATTCTAGCAATCTCGCCCTCTCAGCCAAAGAAAGAATCATCAGAAAGATGAAAAAGGCCTCACGAGTGAGGCCTTTTTGTCAGCATTTCCCCCTTGTCAGAGGAAGCTGTAGATGATCATCGCCATCACGCCGCCAGTGGTGCCGATGATGGTCTCCATCACGGTCCAGGTCTGCAGGGTCTGCTTCTCGGAGAGGCCGAGGTAGCGGTTGGCCAGCCAGAAACCGGAGTCGTTGACGTGGGAGAGCACGATGGCACCGCCGCCAATGGCGATGGTGACGGCGGCCAGCTGGGCGCCATTCAGGCCGAGCGGCTCCAGCATCGGCAGCACCAGACCACAGGCGGTCAGCATGGCGACGGTGGCGGAGCCCTGAATCACCCGTACCGCAGCGGCCAGAATGAAGGCCAGCGCGACGATGGGCAGACCGGAATCGGCCAGCATGTTGCCAAGGGCGGCACCCACACCGGAATCAACCAGCACCTGCTTGAACACGCCACCGGCGCCGGTCACCAGAATGATGACGCCCGCAGGCTGGATGGCGCTGTTGCAGACGCTCATCACCTCGTCACGGGACATGCCACGGCGAATACCCAGCAGATAGAAGGCGGCCAGACAGGCGACCATGATGGCGGTGAAGGGGTGGCCGATGAACTCCAGCCAGTTGTGCAGGGTGGAGCCCGCCTCGACGAAACGACCGACGATGGTCTTGAGGCCGATCAGCAGCAGCGGCAGACCGATGAGGCCCATGGCCAGCCCGAAAGAGGGCAGGGATTTGCTGTCATCGTGGACACTGTTCTGGGCATCGCTAGGCAGCGGCACATCGACGATCTTGCTGATGAAGTCACCGAACAGCGGGCCAGCCAGGATCAGCGCCGGCACGGCGGCGATCAGGCCGAACAGGATCATGTAGCCGAAGTCGGCACCCAGCTGGGATGCCACCAGGATCGGGCCCGGCGCCGGGATAAGGAAGGCTTGGCAAGTGGCGATACCGGCCAGCAGGGCGATACCGATCTTCACCACACTGCCGCCGCCGCGACGGACGATGGCGAAGGCGACACCGATCAGCAGCACCACGGCCACGTCAAAGAACAGCGGCAGGGCGCAGACAAAGCCGGTCAGGGCCATGGCCCAGTTGGCGCGCTTGACGCCGAACTTGCCGAGCAGAGTGTGAGCCACCCGGTCGAGGGCACCGGTCACTTCCATCACCTTGCCGAACATGGCGCCCAGCGCCACCACTACCGCGACGAAACCGAGGGTGCCACCCATCCCTTTCTGGATGGTGTTGGCGATGTCGGCCGGGTTCATGCCAGCGGCGAGACCCGCCACCATGGAGACCAGGATCAGGGCTACCACGGCGTGGAGCCGGGCCTTCATCACCAGGAAGAGCAGCAGCACAATCGAGCCGGCGGCTGTCATGATCAGGGAGAGGTCAGACATTGTTATGCGTTCCTTTTTCCAAGTTCAGTCGTGACACCTTGCCGATCCGTCGGCAAACCATATCTTTATGATTTATTTAGATTTATGGCAAGGGCTCAACATCATATGCCCAGGTGACTATGGGTTTGCTCAGTCTGTGGCAGACTTCACATTTTCAATCGTTACCGGTAACATGTTACCGGTAACGTGTTAGATTAGAACCCATCAACAGCTGGTTTTTTGAAAAGTGGGACAGAGGTCAAATTATGGCGGGTAAGTGCATTATCGTGATGGGTGTGTGTGGTAGCGGCAAATCCAGCGTGGGTCTGAAAGTGGCCGAAGCGCTGGGCGCCAAGTTCATCGATGGTGATGACCTGCACCCCAAGGCCAACATCCAGAAGATGGCTGGCGGCAACCCCCTCAACGATGAGGATCGTGCCCCCTGGCTGGAGCGGATCCGCGACGCCGCCTACAGTCTCGAGCAGAAGAACGAGACCGGCATCATTGTCTGTTCCGCCCTCAAAAAGAAGTACCGCGACCAGATCCGCGAAGGCAACGAGTCGGTCAGCTTCATCTTCCTCGATGGCAGCCAGCCGCTGATCCTCGAGCGGATGCGTGCCCGCAAGGGCCACTTCATGCGCGAAAGCATGGTACAAAGTCAGTTCGATACTCTGGAGCGCCCGGATGGCGAAGCCGGTGTATTCCACATTGATATAGACGGCACCTTCGAACAGGTGGTTGACCGCGCCGTCACAGCATTGGAGCAAGCCCAATGATTCATCAGGTAATTTCCGACGTCACCGCCCGCATCCGCGAGCGCAGTGTCGCCCGTCGTCAGGCATTTTTGGCCCGCATCCAGCGTCAGGCAGAGCAGGGCAAGACCCGCGCCGCGCTGGCCTGCGGCAACCTGGCCCACGCCGTGGCCGCCTGCAGCAGTGACGAGAAGGGTCGCATTCTCGATATGACCCGTGCCAACGTCGGCATCGTCACCGCCTACAACGATATGCTGAGCGCCCATCAGCCCTATCAGGGCTATCCGGATCAGATCAAGGCGGTGCTGGCCGAGCTGGGCCACAGCGCCCAGGTCGCCGGCGGCGTGCCCGCCATGTGCGACGGCGTGACCCAGGGTCAGCCGGGGATGGACATGTCCCTCTTCTCCCGCGACCTGATCGCCCAGGCAACCGCACTGTCGCTCTCTCACAACACCTTTGATGCCACCCTGCTTCTCGGTATCTGCGACAAGATCGCTCCGGGTCAGATCATGGGGGCCCTCTCCCACGCTCACCTGCCGACTGCATTTGTTCCTGCTGGCCCGATGGCGAGCGGCATCAGCAATGACGAGAAGGTGAAGGTGCGTCAGAAGTACGCTGCCGGTGAAGTGGGTCGCGATGCCCTGCTGGAGATGGAGTGCGGCGCCTACCACGCGGCAGGCACCTGTACCTTCTACGGCACCGCCAACACCAACCAGCTGGTATTCGAGGCCATGGGCCTGATGCTGCCGGGCTCTGCTTTTGTGCATCCCCATAGCGAGCTGCGCCGCGCCCTGACCGCCGAAGCGGCCCGCCGCATCAGCGCCATGATCCCGGGCTCCCCGGCCTATCGCCCGTTGAGCGAGGTGCTGGACGAGCGCTCGTTGGTCAACGGTCTGGTGGCCCTGCTCGCCTCTGGCGGCAGTACCAACCACAGCATCCACATGGTGGCGCTGGCCCGCGCCGCCGGTCTGGTACTGACCTGGGATGACATCAGCGATCTCTCCGACGTGGTGCCGCTCTTGGTTCGCATGTACCCGAACGGCCCGGCTGACGTCAACGCCTTCGAACAGGCGGGCGGCGTGCCCGGCCTGATGCGCCGTCTGGCGCAAGAGGGGCTGATCCACATGGATGCCACTCCGGTCTTTGGCGAGATGCAGGATTACCTCAGCCGTCCGGCATTGGTCGATGGCCAGCTGGTATGGCAGCCGGTGGGCGAGAGCGGCGATGCGAGCGTGCTGTCGCCTTCCGGCAGCGTATTCCAGGCCACCGGCGGCACCAAGCTGCTGGCGGGCAATCTGGGCCGCGCCGTGGTCAAGGTATCCGCCGTGGCTCCCGAGTATCGGGTTATCGAAGCGCCAGCGCGGGTCTTCTCCTCCCAGCATGCGGTGGAAGCGGCCTACAAGGCGGGCGATCTCAATCAGGATGCCGTGATCGTGGTGCGCCACAATGGTCCGGCCGCCAACGGCATGCCGGAGCTGCACAAGCTGATGCCGGTGCTCGGCAACCTGCAGAAGGCTGGTTACAAGGTGGCGCTGGTCACCGATGGCCGCCTCTCCGGTGCCTCCGGCAAGATCCCGGCCGCCATCCACGTCACCCCGGAAGCGCTGCACGGCGGGGCCATTGGCCTGCTGGCCGACGGCGATCTGCTGCGGGTTGATGCGGTAAACGGCAGCCTCGACTGCCTGACCGATTTGAGTGGCCGTACCCAGGCCGAGATTGACCTCACTCTGGAACAAGAGGGGTGGGGCCGTGAACTGTTCAGCGTGATGCGTCGCGCGGTATCGAGCGCCGAGTGTGGCGCCACCATCTTTGACTAAGGAAGAGCTATGCAGAACTGGAAAGTGACCCCGGCCGAGGTGTTTGCCGCCTCCCCGCTGGTACCCGTGATGGTTATCAACGAGCTGGATCAGGCCCTGCCGATGGCCAAGGCGCTGCTCGACGGCGGCATCTCTGTCTTCGAAATCACCCTGCGCACCCCGGTGGCGCTTGATGCCATCGCCCTCATTGCCAAGGCGATGCCGGATGCCATGGTCGGTGCTGGTACCGTGCTCAACTGCGAGCAGTTTGACGCAGCCGTTGCCGCCGGTGCCCGCTTCGTCATCTCCCCGGGGATGACGCCGGCCCTGCTGGCTCACGCGGCCAAGAGCACCGCGCCGCTGATCCCGGGTGTGGCAACTCCGTCTGAAGTGATGCAGGCGCTGGAAGCGGGCTATGACCACCTGAAGTTCTTCCCGGCCGAAGCGAACGGCGGCACCAAGGCGCTCTCCGCCATTGCCGCGCCGCTGCCCCAGGTGAAGTTCTGCCCGACCGGCGGTATCGGCCCGAAAAACGTGGCCGACTATCTGGCGCTCAAATGCGTGGCCACTGTCGGCGGCTCCTGGATGCTGCCGGCCGATGCGGTCAAGAGCGGCAACTGGGAAGAGGTGACTCGCCTCTCCCGCGAAGCGGTTGAGTTGGTAAAACGCTAAGCCTCAGTTGTGCAGAAAACCAAACAGGCCACCCTCGGGTGGCCTGTTTGCTATCAGCGTGACTTAAGTGGGTGAGGGAAGGGATTACCCCAGACTCTCCCCGACATAGAGGGAGAAGCCGATATCCTTGCGGGTGTCGGGTTGGGATTGGCCGCTGAGACGAGCCAGCAGCATGGTGGCCGCCTCCCGACCGATCGCTTCCCGCGGGGTGGCGATACTGGCCAGCTTGGGGGTCATGGCGTGGCCGATGTCGAGAGCGTTGCAACCGGCGATGGCGATCTGCTGGGGCACCGGGATCCACTTGGCCTGACACTGCAGCAGGGCGCCCACCGCCAGGTCATCGTTGGTGCAGAACAGGCCGTCGAGGTCGGGATAGCGTACCAGCGCCTGATCCAGCAGCTCGCCCCCCAGAGTGAAGCTGGAGGATTGTTCGGTCAGCAGATGCTGGCCGGTGAGGCCGAAGTCGGTCATCGCCTGATAGTAACCCTCCATCCGCAGCTGGGTGCGCACGTCGAGCCGCGCCCCCAGATAGACCAGCTTGCGTCGGCCCCGGCGCAGCATCTCTGTTACCATGGCCCGGGCCGCGGCTCTATGATCCATGCCGACCACCATATCGATGGGGGTTTGCGGCAGATCCATGGTCTCCACCACCGGAATGCCGGCGGTGGCGATCATCTTGCGAGTGCGCTCTGTGTGCTGGCTGTCGGAGAGGATGAGGCCATCCACATGGTAGGAGAGTAGGGACGCGACCTGCTCCTCCTCCCGCTCCGGACTGTAGCCGTAGTGGGCCAGCAGGGTCTGGTAGCCGGCCGGTCGGGTCACCGACTCGATGCCGTGGATCACCGCAGAGAATACTTGGTTGGAGAGGGAGGGGATCAGGATGCCGATCGCCTTGCTGGTCGCGTTGGAGAGAATATCCGGCGCCCGATTGGGGATATAACCCAGCTCTTCCACTACAGCTGCGATCCGCTCGCGGGTCCCCTCCGCTACGGTCTGTGGGTCACGCAGATAGCGGCTGACAGTCATCTTGGTCACGCCGGTCTGGTCGGCGATATCTTGCAGGGTGGGGCGGCGCTTGCGGGTGGGGCTCATAGGGGTGTCCAGGGTGGATGTTACATGTAACATTACCGTTTTTGGCGGATAAAGTCAGCATATGAAGCCGTTTTTGCAGGAGTTTTCCGATGATCAGAGGCAAGCAGTTCGTGGATGTCCGGTTCGAGCAACAGGATGTGGAGGGGGAGCTGTTCTCGGAGTGCCGCTTTATCGGATGCAACTTCTCCTGGCTGGATCTGAGCGATAGCCGCTTCATTGACTGCAGCTTCTACGATCGGGAGAGTGAACGGGGCTGCCTGTTGCAGGGTTGCGATCTGCGCGAGGCCAGCTTCCTGCTCTGCGATCTCACCATGGCCGATTGCAGCCGCAGCCAGTGTCTGGGGTTGGAGATGCGCGACTGTCAGGCGGTCGGTATCAACTTCGGCCACGCCAGCTTCGCCAACCAGATCACCGCCAAAAGCTACTTCTGCGAGGCCCATCTGACCGGCAACAACTTCAGCTATGCCAGCTTTGAGGGCTGCCTGCTGGAGAAGTGCGAGCTGACCGGCAACCGTTGGCAGGGGGCCAACCTGTTTGGTGCCTCGCTGGCGGGTTCCGATCTTAGCGGCTCTGAGTTTGGCCAGATTGACTGGACCAGCTTCAAGCTGCAGGGCTGCGATCTGCGCCAGTGCGATCTGCCGGGGCTGGATCTGCGCCGGGTCGATCTGCAAGGGGTGCAGATCAACGAGGATCAGCAGCAGACCTTGCTGGAGCAGATCGGTCTGGTTGTCTTCTCCTGAGCCGAGCGAAAAATTAGGTAATTTTTCATCAAATGGGAGCGACAGCGGGTTGCTGTACTCCTGAAACGACAAAAGCCTGCGTGATGCAGGCTTTTGCTAGTGAGCGTGTGATGCGTTTGTCGGCCGGGTTGACTCAACCCTTGGCCAGCCATTTGGTTGGGTTGATGGCCTCGCCCTGATAGCGAATTTCGAAGTAGAGGCCCGGTCTGTCCTGGCCACCACTGTCACCAACCAGTGCCACTGGTTCACCCTGTTCCACGTTCTGGCCCACCTGGCGCAGCAGCGACTGGTTGTGACCGTAGAGGCTCATGTAGCCGCGACCGTGATCGATTACCAGCAGCATACCGAAGCCGTCGAGCCAGTCGGCGTAAACCACTTGTCCCGGTGCGACCGCCTTTACCTGGGTTCCTTCGCTGGCGCCGATCAGGGTGCCTTTCCACTTGAGCTGGGCGGTGCGCGGCGAGCCGTAGGCGATGAGGATCGGCCCCTGTACCGGCCAGCGCAGGCTGCCATTGGTCTTGAGCCCGCTGTAGTAACCTGCGGTCCCAATCCCAGAGCCTCGCTCCGGTTTGGTACTGGACATCTCTTCGACCGGTTCTGCCGGTTTGACGGTTTTGTTCTGCTGGGCGGCAAGTCGTTGTTGCTCGGCGCGGCGCTGCTCGGCCAGCTTGCGCTGACGCTCCTGCTCCGCTTTCAGCTTGGCCAGCCGTTCCCGTTCGGCCCGTTCGCGGCGCTCCTGCTCTTCCCGCTGGCGGCGCAGCTCTTCCAGCCGGGCTTTCAGCGCTTTCTCCGCTTTGACCAGCTTGGTGAGCTTCTGCTCGTCATCCTGTACCGACTGCTGCAACTGGTTGCGCACCTTGGCCCGGCTCTGCTGGCTGGCCAGCAGGGTCTGGTGATGCTCCTGCTGTTCGGCAAGCAGGGTCTGCAGTCTGGTTTCGGTCTCTTTGGTTGCCTGCTGGTTTTTCGCCAGCTTGTCGCGGGTGACGCGCAGGGCGTCGATGGCCTCGATGCGGGCCTTGTTGAGGTAGTCGTAGTAGTCGAGTGAGCGGCTCAGTTTGGCCGGATCCTGCTGATTGAGCAGCAGTTTGAGGTAGTCGTGGTTGCCCGCCTGAAAGGCGCTCTCCGCCTGTTTGGCCAGCAACTGCTTTTGATGTTTGGCTTGAACTTCCAGCGCGAGCTTGTCTTTTTGCAGGGTCGCCAGCGTCTGCTGGTTCTGCTTCAACTGCTGCCTGGTCTGGTTGAGTTTGGCGGCGGCGGCCGAGATGGCCTGCTCGTCAGCCTTGAGCTGGGTATTGAGCTTGGCAAGCTCCTGCTTGCTGAGCTTGATGGTCTTCTGTTGCTCTTTGATCTGGGACTGCATGGTCCCCAGCTGCTGATTGGCGGCCAAAGCCGGTTTGCTGGCGCCAAACGACAGGCAAAAAAACAGCGCGCCGGCCAACAGGCCGACGCGACTGGTTTTCTGTGAAATAACTTCGCATCCCCGCATGGGGAAGGATTATTTCAGAATCATCAGGGGCTTGCCAGTCATTTCCGGCGGCACCGGCAGACCCATCAGGGTCAGCATGGTGGGGGCCAGATCGGACAGTTTGCCACCTTCAACCACCTCGGCTTTGCGACCGAAATAGATGAGCGGAACCGGCAGATTGGTGTGGGCTGTGTGGGCCTGACCAGTCTCTTCGTCCAGCATCTTCTCGGCGTTGCCGTGGTCGGCAGTGATCAGGCACTCGCCACCCACTTCGGCCAGGGCGTCGGTGACGCGGCCGATGCAGTGGTCAACGGCTTCACACGCTTTGACGGCGGCATCGAACACACCGGTGTGACCAACCATGTCGCCATTCGGGTAGTTACAGATGATGACGTCGTACTTGCCGCTCTTGATGGCCGCAACCAGCTTGTCGGTCAGCTCTTCGGAGCTCATCTCCGGCTGCAGGTCATAGGTCGCCACTTTCGGGCTGGCCACGATCTCGCGATCTTCGCCGGTGAAGCAGGACTCTTCGCCACCGTTGAAGAAGAAGGTGACGTGAGCATACTTCTCGGTTTCGGAGATGCGCAGCTGGGTCTTGCCCTGCTTGGCCAGCCACTCACCCAGGGTGTTGACCAGAGCGGTCGGCGGGTAGGCACAGGCAGTTTTGATGTCGGCCGCGTATTCGGTCAGCATCACGAAGTTCAGTTTCGGCTCGACTGCACGGGCGAAGCCGGTGAAGTCTGTGTCAACGAAGGCGCGGGTGATTTCACGGGCACGGTCGGCACGGAAGTTCATGAAAATCAGCGCATCACCATCTTCCATCGGGGCAGCTTCGCCGATGCGGGTGGCTTTGACGAACTCGTCGTTCTCGTCGCGAGCATAAGCGGCAGCCAGTGCTTCGGTGGCGCTCTCGGCGGTGAACTCGCCCTTGCCCTGGGTCATCAGGTCATAGGCTTGCTGCACGCGATCCCAGCGGTTGTCACGGTCCATGGCGAAGTAACGGCCGATCATGGAGGCGAAACGACCCTTGCCGAGCTTGGCGAACAGGGCATCGAACAGCTCGATGGAGGACTGGGCGGAGCGCGGCGGAACGTCGCGGCCATCCAGGAAGGCGTGCAGGTAGATCTTCTCGGCGCCACGCTTGGCAGCCATTTCGATCATGCCCATGATGTGCTCTTCGTGGCTGTGTACGCCACCCGGAGACATCAGGCCCATGATGTGAACGGCTTTGCCGTTGGTGACGGCAGCGTCAACAGCCTTGGCCAGCTCGACGTTCTGGAAGAATTCGCCGTCCTGGATGTCTTTGGAGATGCGGGTCAGCTCCTGATAGACGATGCGACCGGCACCGATGTTGACGTGGCCCACTTCGGAGTTGCCCATCTGGCCATCCGGCAGACCGACGTCCAGACCGGAGCCGGAGATCAGGGTGCTGGTGTAGTCACGGGCCAGACGATCGAGGTTGGGAGTCTTGGCGGCAGCGACGGCGTTGTGCTCTTGCTTGGTGCTGTAGCCCCAACCGTCCATGATGACCAGAACCAAAGGTTTCTTAGCTGTTGACATAAGACTATGTCCTCTCGGATTGGAAAAAATGCGGGAAATGAAACTAGCGTAATATTACTACATCTGCCGAAATAGTCACCTGATAGCCAAGGGGGGCTCCCGTGGCCCCGCAAGCCACGCCCTTCCTGCCATGCTCGCTGCCCAATGATGATGGGAGCCTGCTCGCGCTTTGCCGCCAAGATGGCTGATCTTATCAATACCCCCATGTATACTCGGGCCCTTGTCTTGGTCCCTGGATAGTAGAAGATGCAAGAGTATTTGGATTTTGCGGCCCGTAACCCGCTGCTGACCGCAGCCTGGTTGGGTCTGGCTGGCACCCTGGTTTACACCACTGTGCGTGCCCGTTTGTCCCCGGTAAAAACCGTCAACAACCACACCGCGACCCTGCTGATCAACCGCGAGAATGCCACCGTGGTGGATATTCGCAGTCAGGAAGAGTACGCCAAGGGCCATCTGGCCGGTGCCCAGCACCTGCCGCTGACCCAGATCCAGAGCAATAATCTGGGCCCGGTTGAAAAGCATAAAGATGCCCCCATCATAGTGGTGTGCGAGTCGGGAATGACTGCGGGCGGCGCGGGCCGTCAGCTGAGCAAAGCTGGCTTCAAGCAGGTTTATGTGCTCGGCGGTGGCATGGCCCAATGGCGTGCAGAAAATCTGCCGGTAACCAAGAAACGCTGATTTAAGCAGGGCCTGAGCCCACTTATCCATATAACAAGGAATCAAACGAAATGGCTGACGAGATCAACAACCAGGAAGTACAACCGGAATTCCACATCCAGCGTGTTTACACCAAGGATGTCTCTTTCGAAGCGCCGAACACCCCGCACATCTTCCAGAAAGAGTGGCAGCCGGACGTCAAGCTGGATATGGATACCAAGACCAACATCCTGGCTGAGAACGTGTACGAGGTTGTCCTTACCCTGACCGTAACTTGCAAACTGGAAACAGAAACCGCCTTCCTGTGCGAAGTACAGCAAGCCGGTATCTTCACCATCGGTAACCTGCCGGAGCCGCAACTGGCTCACTGCCTGGCTGCCTTCTGCCCGAACATCCTGTTCCCGTATGCCCGCGAAGCCGTGGCCAACATGGTGAGCAAGGGTTCCTTCCCGCAGCTGAACCTGGCACCGGTCAACTTCGATGCCCTGTTTGCCCAGCACATGGCGCAAGCACAGGCCCAGCAGGCGACTGCGGAAGCCTGATAATGGCTGACCAGATCGCTATCTCGGTCTTGGGGGCGGGGTCTTATGGCTCCGCCCTTGCCATTTCTCTGGCGCGCAACGGTCATCCGACCCTGCTGTGGGGTCACGACCCCGCTCATGTCGCCGAGCTGGAACAAGACCGCTGCAACAAGGCTTTTCTGCCTGATGTCCCTTTTCCTGTTGATTTGCAGCTAACTGCGGATCTGCAACGTGCGGTACAGGCTGCCCCCGTGCTGCTGCTGGTCGTGCCAAGCCATGTATTTGGTGATGTACTGACCCGGATCAAACCCTTCCTGCGCCCCGATACCCGTATCGCCTGGGCCACCAAGGGTCTGGAGCCGGACAGTGGCCGTCTGCTGCAGGATGTGGCCCGTGAAGTGCTGGGTGACGAGATACCGCTGGCGGTGATCTCCGGTCCCACCTTCGCCAAGGAGCTGGCTGCCGGTCTGCCGACCGCCATCTCGGTCGCCTCGACTCACGACGAGTTCGCCGACGATCTCTCCCATCTGCTGCACTGTGGCCGCTCGTTCCGGGTCTACACCAATCCGGACTTCGTCGGTCTGCAGCTGGGTGGGGCGGTGAAGAACGTCATCGCCATCGGTGCCGGTCTCTCCGACGGGCTCGGGTTTGGCGCCAATGCCAGAACCGCACTCATCACCCGGGGTCTGGTGGAGATGCAGCGTCTGGGTGCGGCGCTGGGTGCCGATGCCAAAACCTTTATGGGAATGGCGGGGCTCGGGGATCTGGTGCTCACCTGTACCGACAACCAGTCGCGCAACCGTCGCTTCGGGCTGGCCCTCGGGGCTGGCAAGGATGTGAACACCGCCATGACCGAGATCGGTCAGGTGGTGGAGGGGTATCGCAACACCAAAGAGGTGCATCTGCTGGCGGCCCGCTGTGGCGTCGAGATGCCCATCTGCGAGCAGATCTTCAAGGTGCTCTACGAGGGTAAGAACCCGAAAGAGGCGGCCATCGCCCTGCTGTCGCGAGACAAGAAGGACGAGTAATCTGCCGATTGCCCATGCAAAAGGCCCCGCCAGATGGCGGGGCCTTTTCTTTGCTGCAAGGGCTGCAAATCAGTAGTAAGAGTGGTCGCCGCGCTGGTGCTCGGTGGCGTCTTTCACACCGTTGAGCTCACCCGGGAACTTCTCCAGCAGCTGCTTCTCGATCCCCTCTTTCAGGGTGTAATCGACCATGGAGCAACCGTTGCAACCACCGCCAAACTGCAGGATGGCCAGTTTGTCTTCAGTCAGCTCGACCAGGGTGACCTTGCCACCGTGACCGGCCAGCATGGGGTTCACTTCGGACATCAACACGTACTCGATGCGCTCGATCAGCGGCGCGTCATCGGCCACTTTACGCATCTTGGCGTTCGGTGCTTTCAGGGTGAGCTGGGAGCCCATCTGATCGGTCACGAAGTCGATGGTGGCATCCACCAGGAAGGGGGCGCTCAGGGGATCGACCATGCAGTCGAAGCCGCTGAAGGGCAGGTGTTGATCTTCCGGGTCCACGGCATCGGGCGGGCAATACGATACGCCACACTCGGCATTCTGGGTTCCCGGATTGACCACAAACACCCGGATATTGGTGCCATCAGGCTGTTTTTCCAGCAGTTTACGGAAATGGGCCTGGGCGGCGTCGGAAATGCTGATCATCACTATCCTCATAAACCTGAGTGTACGACTAGGGTATTCATGATAACGCGGTTATTAATGCTTGGGTAGCATGCCGATGGCTACTTGCTGTGCCGCAGGGTTCGACAGATTGCCCACACTTCTACCTTTGTGATGCCGCTCTCATGGAGCAAACGGCTGAGCTGCCCAGCGGTGGCGCCTGTGGTCACGACGTCATCGAGCAGGGCGACATGACGGTATTGGTGGGAGCGGATCCGGAATGCCCCGCGCAGATTGCGCCGCCGCTGCCCGGCGCTCAAGGTTGTTTGTTGCGGGGTCGCCTTGATGCGTTGCAACAGAGTGTTGTCGCAGGGAATGTCGGTGAACTCGCCAAGGGCTTGCGCGATCTCCTCCGCCTGGTTGAACCCACGCCGCCACTGCCGCCACCAGTGCAGGGGAACCGGAATGATCGCCTCCGGCGGCTCGTTGTCATCCAGATGATCGGCCAGGAGGCGTGCCAGGAGTGGCGCCAGCAGGATTTGGCCGGAATATTTGAGCCGGGGGATCAGCATGGGGTAGGGAGCCTGGTAGTCGCCGATCACCTGCAACCGCTCCCAGGGGGGAGGTCTGCGCTGGCAGCGGCCGCAGACCGGTATGCGTTCTTCTATATATTTAGTCAGCGGTGCGGCGCAGAGGCGGCATCTCGGCTGTGACTGGTGCAGCGCCTGCCGACACCAGCTGCAGAGCAGGGGCTCGTTGTCGCAAGGCTGATGACAGAGGAGGCAACTCCCTTGCCAGTCGCCGTGGTTGCCGAGCAGCGGGCTTGCTTTAGCGAGCAGTCGCTTTAACATGCTGACCCCAAGAGCATGAACAGGGATCTTGAGTCTAGATGAGCATATCGGTAGAGCAGTTTGGCCAGGGGCCCGATCTGGTGCTGTTGCACGGTTGGGGGATGAACGGTGCGGTCTGGCATGGCATTGCCCAACAGTTGGCGCCCCACTATCGGGTTCATCTGGTAGATTTGCCCGGTTTTGGCAACAGCCTGCTGGCAGACGAGGTGGATTACAGCCTGCCCTGGCTTGCCGAGCAGGTGGCTGCCATCTTGCCGCAGAAGTGTCATCTGCTTGGCTGGTCGCTCGGCGGTCTGGTGGCAAGCCAGTTGGCGCTGACGCATCCCGATCGGCTGCACTCCCTGATCACGGTAGCCAGCTCTCCCTGTTTCATGGCCCGCGATGAGTGGCCGGGGATCGCCCCCAAAGTACTGACCAGTTTCAACCAGATGCTGGCAGGGGATTTTCGCCAGACCATAGAGCGTTTTCTGGCGATCCAGGCCATGGGCAGTGAACACGCCCGGGACGATATCCGTCAGTTGCGCCACTGGCTGGCCGAGCGGCCGGCGCCCGCGTTTGCCGCACTCGAGGCTGGACTGACGCTGTTGGCCGAGATTGATCTGCGCGAACCGCTTCAGGAGCTGGATCTGCCCTGGTTGCGGATCTATGGCCGACTGGATTCATTGGTACCCAAGGCGGCCATTCCCCTGCTGGATGATCTCTACCCTGCCAGCCGCAGCGTGACCCTTAATAAGGCCTCACACGCACCTTTTATCTCCCATCCTGACGAATTCATTGAAATCGTTCGAGATTTTGTTGGCTAAAAAACAGCCTGCAAGCTTCATTAATCCTCTGGTCTGGCGGATAATTAAGCTGTGACCAGAGGAGTAACACCATGCGTATTGATTCTGCTTTCAACAGCGGGGTACAGGGATTTCAGCGAGCCGAGCAGATTGCCGACAAGGCATCCAATCAGATCGCCCGCCTCAACACCCCCAGCGGGGATCAGGTGCAAGTGACCGATGAGCTTGTCAATCTCAAGGTGGCCGAGCAGCAGGCTGGCGCTTCAGCCAAGGTAGTGCAGACCGCCAGCGATATGATGGGAACCCTGATCGACATCCGGGTGTGAGATGAACATCAATGTCAGTCTGCCTCCCCTTATCCCGACACAGCTGCAACCCCAAGTGGAAGCGGCGAGGACGGATAATCGCCGGGCAGAACTGATCCCGCAGGCCCGGGCGGGCCAAGCCTCCGTGGCCGAATCTGAAGTCGGCTCCCAGAAAGAGAAATCCAAAGCCGGTCAGGCCTCCAGCAATCAGACCTCCCAGAACAGCCGTGAAACCGGGCAACCAGCGCCGACGACACTGCCAGACAATCGCTTTGTCGAGGCAACCGGCGAGGATGGGCAGCGCAAGCAGCAAGATCCCAAACAGCAGGAGCAGCAACAGCGGCAAGAGCAGCAGGTTCAGGATCTTGTCGAGCGTGACAAGGAGGTTCGAACCCACGAGCAGGCGCACCAGTCAGCGGGTGGTGAGTACGCCAGCTCGCCCACCTATCAGTTTACGCAAGGGCCGGATGGCAAGCGTTATGCAACGGGTGGCGAAGTCCAGATCGATACCAGTGTCGTACCCGGTGACCCTGCGGCTACCATCGCCAAGATGCAGCAGATCCGCACTGCAGCGCTGGCGCCTGCCGAGCCTTCCGCGCAGGATCTGGCCGTCGCGCGCAGCGCCGCCGCGAGTGAGGCCAAGGCACGCAAAGAGCTGATGGCCGAGCAGAGCGCGAAATCGGGCGGTGTGTTGAGCGCCTATATGGACAAGCGCAACAGCGTCATCGCGAGCCACTATCAACAGGCTGTCAGCCCGGCCTCTACCCAGTCCCTCAGTCTGCATATCTGAATCACCCTCGCCAAACTTTCAGCTGCTTTGCCTGTTTTGCAACTAACCTGAAGATCAGGCCCATTCCAATTTCACAGGAGCTGTCATGCATTTCGATGAAGTCAAAGCGGAAGATTTCACCACCTTCTCCCGTGTACCGCCCCCCCACCTGCAGATGGAGCAGTTTCTGATGCAGCTCGGAGGAGGGGGAACTGAAGGAACCCATTTCAAGAAGAAAGTGATGCTGGCGGCTGGCTGGAGCCACACCGGCGTCGTCTCTTACGGCAAGTATCCGCAAGAGGCCTGCAAGGCATTCAACCGACTGCGGGAGGTGCTGGCCCAGCATGGAGAGCCCGAGAGCATTCTTGCTGCCCTGGCGCAGTAATCCTGAGCTTCGCGTGTAAAAAAGCCCCTTGCGGGGCTTTTTGCATTCAGAGGTGTTCTGGAAGGTGTCGTTACTTTTTCGCTTTGGAGAGCGCTGCCGCGAAGGCGTTGCCCATGGCACCACCCATAGGGGGGCTTTGCCGAGGCTCATTTCTTGGTTTGGTGTTGCCAGCACTGCTGTTGCGCGCTTCAGCCGGCTTGCGGGCAGCTTGCCCCGCTTTCTCGTCGAGGCGCATGGTGAGGCTAATCCGCTTGCGCGGGGCGTCCACTTCCAGCACCTTGACCCGCACAATGTCGCCGGCCTTGACCACCTCACGGGGATCCTTGACGAAACGGTCGGTCAGGGAGGAGATGTGCACCAGACCGTCCTGATGAACACCGATATCGACGAAGGCGCCGAAGTTGGTGACGTTGGTGACCACCCCTTCCAGTACCATCTCTGGCATCAGGTCGCTGATCTGCTCCACCCCTTCCTTGAAGGTCGCGGTTTTGAACTCGGGGCGCGGGTCGCGGCCCGGCTTGTCCAGTTCGCCGATGATGTCGGTGATGGTAGGTACGCCAAATTGCTCATCGGTGTAATCGGCCGGTTTCAGGCTGCGCAGCAGGCTGCTGTTGCCGAGCAGGCTCTCAACTGTCTGCTCCAGCTTGGCGAGGATCCGCTCCACCACCGGATAGGATTCCGGATGTACCGCCGAGCTGTCGAGGGGATTGCTGCCGCCGCGAATGCGCAGGAAGCCGGCGCACTGTTCGAAGGCTTTGGGGCCGAGTCGGCTCACTTTCAGCAATTGCTGACGGCTCTTGAAGGCGCCGTGCTCATCGCGGTAGGCGACGATGTTCTGGGCCAGCGTCTGGGAGAGGCCGGAAACCCGGTTGAGCAGGGCGACCGAGGCGGTGTTCACATCGACCCCGACCGCGTTCACGCAATCCTCAACCACGGCATCCAGCCGGCGGGCCAGCTGGCTCTGGCCGACGTCGTGCTGATACTGGCCGACCCCGATACTCTTGGGATCGATTTTGACCAGTTCGGCCAACGGGTCTTGCAGGCGGCGGGCGATGGAGACGGCGCCACGGATCGAGACGTCGAGATCCGGGAACTCCTGAGAGGCGAGTTCGGAGGCGGAGTAGACCGAGGCCCCCGCTTCGCTCACCACTATCTTCTGCGCCTTGGCGGCGGGGTAGCGCTCGAACAGGTCGCTCACCAGGCGGTCGGTCTCCCGCGAGGCGGTGCCGTTGCCGATGCTGATGAGCTCGACCTTGTGTTTCTGGCACAGCTCGCTCAGGGTCTTGAGGCTTTGATCAATCTGGCGTTTTGGTTCGAACGGATAGATGGTGGCGTGATCGACCAGCTTGCCGGTGGCATCCACCACGGCAACCTTGACCCCGGTGCGGATGCCCGGATCCAGCCCCATGGTGCAGCGCATGCCGGCCGGGGCCGCCATCAGCAGATCCTTGAGGTTCATGGCGAACACCTTGATTGCCTCCTCCTCTGCCGACTCGCGGATACGGCCGATCAGCTCGGTCTCCATCTGAAGCGACAACTTGATCTTCCAGGTCCAGCTCACCACCCCTTGCAGCCATTTGTCGGCCGGGCGGTTCTGCAGATTGAGATTGAGGTGGTGGGCAATGATCCCTTCGCAGGGGCTGGCACTCTCATCGTCACCGGTGACCAGAGCCAGATTGAGGATCCCTTCATTGCGGCCGCGCAGCATGGCCAGCACCCGGTGGGAGGGGGCCTTGTGCAGGGGTTCGTCGTGTTCGAAATAGTCCTTGAACTTGGCCCCTTCCTGCTCCTTGCCTGCCACCACGCGGGCGCGCAGGGTGGCATTTTGCCACAGGTAGTCGCGCAGCTTCTCCAGCAGGTCGGCCTGCTCGGCGAAGCGCTCCATCAGGATATAGCGGGCGCCGTCGAGGGCCGCCTTGCTGTCGGCAATGCCCTGTTCGGGATTGAGGAAGGTGGCAGCCGCTTGCTCGGGATCCTGCATCGGGTCGCTGAGCAGCAGGTTGGCAAGCGGCTCCAACCCGGCTTCGATCGCCATCTGCCCCTTGGTGCGGCGCTTGGGCTTGTAGGGGAGGTAGAGATCTTCCAGTCGGGTCTTGCTGTCGGCGCCGTTCAATTCGCGCATCAGATCGGGGGTCAGCTTGCCCTGCTCTTCGATGGAGCGAATGATCACCTGACGGCGGTCTTCCAGTTCACGCAGATAGCCGAGGCGGCTCTCTATAGTACGTAGTTGGCTGTCGTCCAGACCGCCGGTCACCTCTTTACGGTAACGGGCGATAAAGGGCACGGTCGAGCCTTCATCCAGCAGGCGCACTGCGGCCTGCACCTGCTCCGGGCGAGTATTGAGCTCACCGGCAATCTGTCTCTCTATGGTTTGCATCATGATGTTGTTGAGGGCCTCTGTGGTCGAGTCCGCGCCATCAGGCGCCAAGTGTGAGCACTATATGGGGTCGTGTTGCGGGATGCCACCCTGCGCCGGGGTCTGCACCCGTCAGACTGATAAGTCGCAGGGGAGAGCGCATATCTTGCCATTGCACCTGTGACTCAGGATGTGTTTGTGGCAAGCCGCTCACCAGTAGTCCGGCTATTTGGGGTAGCTGATCTCGTTGATATACCAGCAGACGTCACCAACTGGCGTACGGACGATGGCCTCATCACCGACCTCTTTCTTGAGCAGGGCGCGGGCCATGGGGGAGTCGATGGAGATGTAATCCTTGCGCTCGAAGATCTCGTCATAGCCGACGATGCGAAAGCGCTTGGTCTCGCCCTCTTCGTTTTCCACCTCGACCCAGGCACCGAAGAAGACCTTGCCCTCCTGCGCGGGGGCATAGTCGACGATCCCCAGCTCTTCGAGACATTTGCGCAGGTAACGCACCCGCCGATCGATCTCCCGCAGCCGCTTCTTGTTGTACTGGTAGTCGGCATTTTCGCTGCGATCCCCCAGACTGGCGGCCCATGCCACCTTCCTGGTGACCTCGGGGCGCTCCTGGCGCCAGAGGAAATCGAGCTCTTCTTTCAGCTTGTTGTAGCCTTCGCGGGTGATCAGCTTTGTCTTCATGGTGATGCGGACCTGGTCAAAGAGGGGGATTCATCGCTAACTGCTCGGGAATATTAGCTTTTGTCCTCTTGCTGTCGAGAGAAATTGCGCCAGCTTGGCGGGAGCCATTCAGCGGAGCTGGTCTGGAGGATGGCTTGATGGCCGTCACGCTCTGATCATGGGTAATAACCGGTAACATATTTGTGCTTTGCTCCCGCTATATCCCCCCCTAGTATTGGGGGCAGCTAAAGAATGAAGAGGCAAAGCAATGAGTCAGCAGCAATACAAGGTCCTGGTCGTGGACGATGACCTGAAATTACGTTCCCTGTTGGAACGCTATCTCACCGAGCAGGGATTCGTAGTGCGCGGCGTGGCCAATGGCGAGCAGGCCGATCGCTTGCTGACTCGTGAAAACTTCAGCCTGATGGTGCTCGACCTGATGTTGCCGGGGGAGGATGGGCTCTCCATCTGCCGCCGTCTGCGGGAAGCGGGCAACCAGATCCCGGTGCTGATGCTCACCGCCAAGGGGGATGAAGTGGATCGCATCGTCGGGCTCGAGATGGGGGCTGATGACTATCTGCCCAAGCCGTTTAACCCCCGCGAACTGCTGGCGCGGATCCGTGCCGTACTGCGCCGCCATACCGTCGAGCTGCCGGGGGCTCCCTCTGCTGCAGAAAAGGTGGTCAACTTCGGAGCTTTTCAACTCAATCTCGCGACCCGCGAGTTGAGCCGGGATGGCGAGCCGATGGCGCTCACCAGCGGTGAATTTGCGGTGCTCAAGGTGCTGGTCAGCCATCCGCGCGAGCCGCTCTCCCGCGACAAGCTGATGAATCTGGCCCGTGGCCGCGAATACACCGCCACCGAGCGCAGCATCGACGTGCAGGTCTCTCGCCTGCGCCGCCTGCTGGAACAGGATCCGGCCCAGCCCCGCTACCTGCAGACCGTTTGGGGTCTGGGGTATGTGTTCGTGCCAGATGGTGACGGTGCATGAAAAAAGTCGGCAGCATGTTTTCCCGCATGCTCTGGTTTCTGGCCGCCGTCCTGGTGGTCTATCAAGCGGTCTCCTACGTCACCTTCTACAACTATCTGCTGGCGCCGACCGTCAAGCAGATCAGTCACTTGCTGGCCAATCAGGTCAAGCTGATCTTTCCGGTCAACACCGAACAACTGGCGCTGAGTGAAGATGCCGAGGCGCTGGTCTATGTGACGACCGGTACCGACATCTATACCCAGAGCGAGGCGGTGCAGCATGGCTTCAACGATGCCAAGCCGTACCCCTATCTGGAGGAGAATATCAGCCGCGAACTGGGTGGCCCGGCCAAGGTGCGGGTCGAGATCCAGGATCACTACATCATCTGGATCCAGCCGCCGCAGGCCAGCAAAATCTGGGTGCGGATCCCGCTGACCGAGATTGAAGATGACGATATCGAACCCCTCATCATTTATCTGAGCGTGCTGCTGGTGATCACCCTGTTTGCGGCCTGGCGCTTTGCCCGGCAGCTGGTGCGCCCGCTCGAGGATCTCGAGGCTGGTGCCGTTGCTGTTGCCAGGGGCCATTTCCCCGAGGCGCTGGGGGAGCTGGGCTCAAGGGAGGTGCGGCGGCTGACCCGCACCTTCAACCATATGTCGCACTCCATCAAGAGCCTGATCGAAGAGCGTAACCTGATGATGGCGGGGGTCTCCCACGATCTGCGAACCCCGCTGACCCGTATCCGGCTGGCCACCGAGATGATGTCCTCCGGTGACGAGTACCTCAAGGAGAGCATCAACGCCGACATTGATGAGTCCAATGCCATCATCGATCAGTTCATCGACTACATCCGCCCGGACGAGGGGCAGGATTTTGAGCCTATCGACCTGACCCAGCTGGTGCATGATACCTTGCTGATCTACTCGGAGCAGGGGCTGGAGGTCGATCTGGCGCTGCCGCAAGAGGCGGTGCGGGTGGCCTGCAATCCGGTCAGTATCCGGCGGGTGTTGAACAACCTATCAAGCAACTCGCAGCGTTATGGGGCGAGCCGCTTGCATGCCGAGCTCAAGGACGATGGGCACTGGGTGCGCTTGCGCCTCTCCGATGATGGCCCCGGCATTCCGGAGCAGGACTATTCCCGGGTGCTCAAGCCTTTTACTCAGGGGAATGTGGCGCGGACCGTCGGCGGTAGTGGGCTGGGGTTGGCCATCGTGGCCAAGATAGTCGCCCAGCACCATGGCACTATCCGGTTGGGAAGCTCGGATCTCGGCGGCCTGCTGGTCGAGATGCGGCTGCCGAAACATCAGCCACAGGAGTGGATGGATTGAGAGAAGGGCGTATCCGTGGATACGCCCTTTTGCATGGTCAGCTCTTGGTTTCGACTGATGCTCGATAGCGTTTGCCGTACTTGAGCTGCTGGATCAGCAGGGCGGCAACGATGAGCGCCAACCCGATGGGGGTGGCCGGATGGATGGCTTCGCCGATCAGCAGATTGAGCAGCACCAGTGAGGCAAACGGCGAGATAAAGATGAGGTTGCTGATGGGGGCCGTGTTGGTGGCATGGCGCAGCGCCATCAGCCAGAGCACGAAACCGAAACCCATTTCGAACAGTCCCACATAGATGGCTCCAGCCCATCCCTGCCAGGCGGTCATGGCAAAATCGGAGAGCAACCAGGTCGCCACGACGATAAAAGGCAGGCTGATCATAAAGCCGAGCAACAGGCTGACAATAGGATCGCCCTGATTGCGGGTGTTGAGGATCCAGTAGCTGGCCCAGATGAGGGTCGAGACCAGTGCCAGCGTCACGCCGAGGGGGTTGTCGAACTGCAGGCCGAATACATCCCCTCTGGTAGCGATCACCAGTGCGCCAAAATATCCCAACACGATGGCGACGCCATCGCGCCGACGCAGCTTCTGGCCGAGAAAGGGGACGGCAAGCAGACTGAGAGTGATAGCCCAAGTGTAGTTGAGGGTCTGTGCCTGCTGGGCAGGCAGCAGGTCATACGCCTTGAACAGCAACAAGTAATAGAGAAAGGGGTTCAGCACACCCAGAGTCAAGTAGTAGAAAGGGCGGGCCTTGATGTAGCTCCCCAGCAGCGGCAGTTTGCCCTGTTTGGCGACGACGGCTGTCAGCGTGAGAGTTGAGGTGAAGGCGGCCACAAGCAACAGTTGCATGGGTTCGAAATAGGCGAGGGAGATCTTGAAGGCTGTGGCGACCGTCGACCAGAGGGCAACGGCGCAAAGGCCATACTGATAGGCTTTCTTTTGATCTTTGAGCATGGGATGTCGTTCCACTGACGGAGGCAAGCGCACAGTCTACCAGTCTGCTTGTAACATTGTCGTTACCTGGGTGTTGGTAGCAGAGTGCGTTGCCGCAGGCGAGATCCATCTGTTACATAAAACTGCGCATAATCTGTTCGCTCTCCCTTGCGCAAATTTGAAAAATCCGTATAATCCCCTCCGCTTACCCATGAGGTAAGCCAGACGATATGTCTGTTGCTGAGTTTCCTGTTTACAGGAGCCAGCCATACAGTCCTCCCGATATGGGGGGAAACGTGAAAAATCACACCTCTGGCGGGAGAAATCTCGGTCGGGCGGTGTTGATTTATGTTCTTTTATCTATTGGAGCTCTGTCAATGCAGAACCAAAGAATCCGTATCCGCCTGAAGGCTTTTGATCATCGCCTGATTGATCAATCCACTGCGGAAATCGTTGAAACTGCTAAGCGCACTGGCGCGCAGGTTCGCGGTCCTATTCCGCTGCCGACTCGCAAAGAGCGCTTCACCGTCCTGATCTCCCCGCACGTCAACAAAGATGCGCGTGATCAGTACGAGATCCGCACTCACAAGCGTCTGGTAGACATCGTTGAGCCGACTGACAAGACCGTAGACGCCCTGATGCGTCTGGATCTGGCAGCTGGTGTAGACGTCCAGATCAGCCTGGGTTAATTACGGAAAGAGGTTGATAACAATGACAATCGGTCTTGTAGGTCGCAAAGTGGGTATGACTCGCATCTTCACTGAAGATGGCGTTTCTATCCCGGTGACTGTTATCGAAGTTGAAGCTAACCGTGTAACTCAGGTCAAATCTGTAGAAACCGACGGCTACAACGCTATTCAGGTTACCACTGGCGCCAAAAAAGCCAGCCGTGTGACCAAGCCGGAAGCTGGCCACTTCGCCAAAGCTGGTGTAGAAGCCGGTCGCGGTCTGTGGGAATTCCGCCTGAACAACGGTGAAACTTTCACTGTTGGTAGCGAGCTGAAAGTAGATCTTCTCGCTGACGTTAAGCTGGTAGACGTTACCGGCACATCCAAAGGTAAGGGCTTTGCTGGTACTGTTAAGCGCCACAACTTCCGCACCCAGGATATGACCCACGGTAACTCCTTGTCTCACCGCGTTCCGGGTTCTATCGGTCAGAACCAGACTCCGGGTCGTGTATTCAAGGGCAAAAAGATGGCTGGTCACATGGGTGCTGAGCGTGTAACGACTCAGAACCTGGAACTGGTTCGTGTTGACGCTGAACGCAACCTGCTGCTCATCAAAGGTGCAGTACCGGGTGCAACCAACGGCAACGTGATCGTCAAACCTGCCGTCAAAGCGTAACGTCTGAGGAGATAGTAATGGAATTGGTAATGAAAGACGCCAAGAGCGCTCTTGAAGTTTCCGAGACTACCTTCGGGCGCGAATTCAACGAAGCTCTGGTTCACCAGGTCGTCGTTGCATATGCCGCTGGTGCCCGTCAGGGTACTCGTGCGCAGCTGACTCGCTCTGAAGTGTCTGGTGGCGGCAAAAAGCCGTGGCGTCAGAAGGGTACTGGTCGTGCCCGTGCTGGCTCCATCCGTTCGCCCATCTGGCGTTCCGGTGGTGTGACTTTTGCTGCTAAGCCGCAAGATCACAGCCAGAAAGTAAACAAGAAGATGTACCGCGGCGCTATCCGTAGCATTCTGTCCGAGCTGGTACGTCAAGAGCGCCTGATCGTTGTTGAGAAGTTCGGCATCGAAGCTCCGAAGACCAAAGAACTGATCGCCAAGCTGAAAGAAATGGAACTGACTGACGTTCTGATCGTGACTGCTGAAGTCGATGAGAACCTGTTCCTGGCTGCTCGCAACCTGTACAAAGTTGACGTGCGTGACGTTGCCGGTATCGACCCGGTCAGCCTGATCGCTTTCGACAAGGTTCTGATGACTGCTGACGCAGTTAAGCAAATCGAGGAGATGCTGGCATGATCCGTGAAGAGCGTCTGCTGAAAGTTCTGAAGGCTCCGCACATCTCTGAAAAGAGCACCATGGTTGCAGAAAAGCAGAACACTATCGTGTTCAAAGTTGCTGTTGATGCTACCAAGGCGGAAGTCAAAGCTGCAGTTGCGAAACTGTTCGAGGTCGAAGTTGAGACCGTCCGTACCCTGAACATGAAGGGTAAGACCAAGCGCGCAGGTGCACGCGTAGGCCGTCGTTCCGATTGGAAAAAGGCTTATGTGACCCTGAAAGCTGGTCAGGACATCGACTTCATGGGCGCAGCCGAGTAAGAGGAGTTCTCAAAAATGGCAATCGTTAAGTGCAAGCCTACTTCTCCGGGCCGCCGCCACGTCGTCAAGATCGTCAATCAAGAGCTGTACAAGGGCAAGCCCTTCGCCGCTCTGCTGGACAGCAAAAGCAAGTCCGGTGGTCGTAACAACAACGGCCGTATCACTACCCGTCATATCGGTGGTGGTCACAAGCAGCACTACCGTATCGTCGACTTCAAGCGCGACAAAGACGGTATCCCGGCTAAAGTAGAGCGCCTGGAATACGATCCGAACCGTACCGCTAACATCGCTCTGGTGTTGTATGCAGACGGTGAGCGTCGTTACATCCTGGCTCCGAAAGGCCTGAAAGCTGGTGACGCGATCGCTTCTGGTGCTGATGCAGCCATCAAGGTAGGTAACGCCCTGCCGATGCGCAACATCCCGGTTGGTTCTACCGTTCACGCTGTCGAGATGAAGCCTGGTAAAGGTGCCCAGCTGGCTCGTTCCGCTGGTACTTTCATCCAGATCCTGGCTCGTGAAGGTAACTATGTAACTCTGCGTCTGCGTTCCGGCGAAGTACGTAAAGTTCTGGCCGAGTGCCGCGCTACCATCGGTGAAGTCGGTAACTCCGAGCACATGTTGCGTCAACTGGGTAAAGCCGGTGCAAACCGCTGGCGTGGTATTCGTCCGACCGTTCGCGGTATGGCGATGAACCCGGTTGACCACCCGCACGGTGGTGGTGAGGGTCGTAACAAGGGCATGCAGCCTGTGTCCCCATGGGGCCAGAAGGCTAAAGGCTTCAAGACCCGTAAGAACAAGCGTACCGACAAGTACATCGTACGTCGTCGTAACAAGTAATTGTTAACATAGAGGAATCACCATGCCACGTTCTCTCAAGAAGGGTCCATTTATTGACCTGCACTTGCTGAAGAAGGTAGAGAAAGCGGTGGAAAGCGGGGATAAAAAGCCGGTTAAAACCTGGTCCCGTCGTTCAATGATCATCCCGAACATGATCGGTTTGACCATCGCTGTCCATAATGGTCGTCAGCACGTTCCGGTTTTCGTTACCGAAGAAATGATCGGTCACAAACTGGGTGAATTCGCACCGACTCGTACTTATCGCGGCCATGCTGCTGATAAGAAGGCTAAGAAGCGCTAAGGGATAAATGATGGAAGCTATCGCTAAACACCGTTATGCCCGTACTTCTGCCCAGAAAGCTCGTCTGGTAGCCGATCAAGTACGTGGTCTGTCCGTAGACAAGGCTCTGAATATCCTGACCTTCAGCCCGAAAAAGGCTGCAGTGCTGGTTAAGAAAGTGCTGGAATCTGCCATTGCAAACGCTGAGCACAACGAAGGCGCCGATATCGACGCGCTGCGTGTTGCTACTATCATGGTCGACGAAGGTCCCTCCATGAAGCGCATCCGTCCGCGTGCCAAAGGTCGTGCGGATCGTATCCTCAAGCGTACCGCTCACATCACTGTAGTGGTATCCGACGCTAAGGCTGGGAGATAAGCAATGGGTCAGAAAGTACATCCTAATGGCATTCGCCTGGGTATTACCAAGCCTTGGAATTCTACCTGGTTCGCGAACACCAAAGACTTCGCTGACAACCTGTACAGCGATTTTCAAGTACGCCAGTTCCTGACCAAGGAACTGAAAAACGCGTCCTTGTCCAAGATCACCATTGAGCGTCCGGCCAAGAGCATCCGTGTGACCATTCACACCGCTCGTCCGGGTGTTGTCATCGGTAAGAAAGGCGAAGACGTTGAGAAGCTGCGCAAAGCTGTAGCCACTATTGCTGGCGTGCCTGCTCAGATCAACATTTCCGAAGTCCGCAAGCCGGAGCTGGATGGCAAACTCGTTGCCGACAGCATCACTTCCCAGCTGGAGCGTCGTGTAATGTTCCGTCGTGCTATGAAGCGCGCCGTACAGAACGCAATGCGCCTGGGTGCCAAGGGCATCAAAGTGGAAGTTTCCGGTCGTCTGGGCGGCGCTGAAATCGCGCGTACCGAATGGTACCGTGAAGGTCGTGTGCCGTTGCACACCCTGCGTGCCGACATCGACTACGCAACTTCTGAAGCCCACACCACTTACGGTGTGATCGGCGTTAAAGTTTGGATCTTCAAGGGCGAAGTTCTGGGCGGTCTGGCTGCTGTTAACGCTGCCGCTGCTCAAGAGCAAGCTCCTGCAAAGCCCAAGCGTGACAACAAGCGCCGCGCTGCTAAGTAAGGAGATTCGGTAAATGTTGCAACCTAAGCGTACTAAATTCCGCAAGACCCACAAGGGTCGTAACCGCGGTCTGGCCACCTCTGGTAACGAAGTATCCTTCGGTACCTTTGGCCTGAAGGCGACATCCCGTGGTCAACTGACTGCTCGTCAAATCGAAGCAGCCCGTCGTGCCATGACCCGTCACGTTAAGCGTCAAGGTAAGATCTGGATCCGTGTGTTCCCGGACAAGCCCATCACCGAAAAGCCCCTCGAAGTTCGTATGGGTAAAGGTAAGGGTAACGTGGAATACTGGGTTTGCCCGATCCAGCCTGGCAAGGTTCTGTACGAGATGGACGGTGTACCTGAGGCTCTGGCGCGTGAAGCGTTTGCCCTGGCCGCAGCTAAGCTGTCTGTTCAGACCACTTTCGTAATTAAGACGGTGATGTGATGAAAGCCCAAGATCTGCGTCAAAAGAGCGTCGAAGAACTGAACCAGGAGCTGCTGGGCCTGCTGCGTGAGCAATTCAACATGCGCATGCAAGCGTCCACCGGCCAGCTGGCTCAGACTCACACTCTGAAACAAGTGCGTCGTGACGTCGCACGTATCAAGACTGTACTGACTGAGAAGGCAGGTGCGTAATGACTGACAAGATCCGTACTCTGCAAGGTCGTGTAATCAGCGACAAGATGGACAAGTCCATCACTGTTGCTATCGAGCGCAAGGTAAAGCACCCGATCTACGGTAAGATCATCAAGCGCACTACCAAGCTGCACGTGCATGACGAAAACAACGAGTGCAAAGCTGGCGACCTCGTGGAAATCCGCGAATGCCGCCCGCTGTCCAAGACCAAGTCCTGGACCCTGGTTGCCGTTGTAGAAAAGGCCTAATCGGTACTTTGTAGTCCAAGCGGCCCCTTTCAGGGGCCGTTTGTTTTTTAGGCTACCTTTTCTGAAAATCCTGTGTTATAGTTTCGCGCCTTTTGAAGGCAGCCAGATCCCATTAGGGATAAGAAGTAAACAAAGCGGAGCACTAAGATGATCCAGATGCAAAGTATGCTGGGTGTTGCCGACAACTCCGGCGCTCGCAGTGTAATGTGTATTAAGGTTCTGGGTGGCTCGCACCGCCGTTACGCCGGCATCGGCGACATCATCAAGGTTTCCATCAAGGAAGCCATTCCTCGCGGTAAAGTGAAGAAAGGTGATGTGTATAACGCGGTGGTCGTACGCACCCGTAAAGGCGTTCGTCGTCCGGACGGCTCTGTCATCCGTTTCGACAACAATGCGGCTGTGTTGCTTAACAACAACCAACAGCCAATCGGTACTCGTATTTTTGGCCCGGTGACCCGTGAACTGCGTAATGAGAAGTTCATGAAGATTGTGTCCCTGGCACCCGAAGTACTGTAAGGAGTCGAACGATGGCAGCTAAAATCCGTCGCGAAGACGAAGTGATTGTTCTTACCGGCAAAGACAAGGGCAAGCGTGGCAAAGTCACTCAAGTCCTGATTGCAAAAGGTAAGGTAATCGTGGAAGGCATCAACCAGGTGAAGAAACACCAGAAGCCGGTACCCGCACTGGGTCAGGCTGGCGGTATCGTCACCAAAGAAGCCCCCATCGATGTATCAAACGTAGCGCTGTTCAACTCTGCCACTGGCAAAGCTGACCGCGTTGGTTTCCGGATTGAAGACGGCAAAAAAGTCCGTTTCTTCAAATCCACCGGCGAACTTGTGAAGTAATTGGAGTTTAACGATGGCGAAACTGCATGATTACTACAAATCCGATGTAGTAAATGAACTGTCCAAGCAGTTCGGTTACAAGACTATCATGCAAGTCCCTCGGATCGAGAAAATCACCCTGAACATGGGTGTTGGTGAAGCGATCTCTGACAAGAAATTGCTGGAAAATGCTGCTGCCGATATGGCTGCCATTTCCGGTCAGAAGCCGCTGATCACCAAAGCTCGCAAATCTGTTGCGGGCTTCAAGATTCGTGAAGGCTACCCGATAGGTTGTAAAGTAACCCTGCGTGGCGAGCGTATGTGGGAGTTCCTGGAACGGCTGATCTGCATCTCCGTACCGCGTATCCGTGACTTCCGTGGCCTGAACGCTAAAGCGTTCGACGGTCGTGGTAACTACTCCATGGGCGTGCGTGAGCAGATCATCTTCCCGGAAATCGACTATGACAAAGTCGATCGCGTCCGTGGTCTGGATATCACCATCACCACTTCCGCGAATACCGATGAAGAAGGCCGTGCTCTGCTGGCTGCCTTTAACTTCCCATTCCGCAAGTAAGGTTAGGGTTATGGCTAAAACATCCATGAAAGCGCGCGAAGCAAAGCGTGCCAAGCTGGTAGCCAAGTACGCGACCAAGCGTGCCGAGCTGAAAGCTATCATCGTTGACATGAACGCTTCTGAAGAAGCGCGTTGGGATGCTGTACTGCAACTGCAACAGCTGCCCCGTGATTCCAGTCCGTCCCGCCAGCGTAACCGTTGCAATATTACTGGTCGTCCGCACGGTTTCCTGCGCAAGTTTGGCCTGTCTCGCATCAAGGTGCGTGAGCATGCCATGAAGGGCGAAATTCCGGGCCTGAAGAAGGCTTCTTGGTAACGAATCTCGGGAGTTAGACTTATGAGCATGCAAGATCCGATCGCGGATATGCTGACCCGCATCCGTAACGGTCAGGCGGCGAGCAAAGTTGCGGTTTCCATGCCTTCTTCCAAGCTGAAAGTGGCTATCGCCAAAGTGCTGAAAGAAGAAGGTTACATCGCTGGCTACTCCGTAGCTGGTGACGTGAAGCCGGAACTGGAAATTGAACTGAAATATTTCCAGGGCAAGCCAGTTGTAGAACTGATCCAACGCGTAAGCCGTCCAGGCCTGCGTATTTACAAGCGCACTACTGATCTGCCGAAAGTTATGGGCGGTCTCGGTGTTGCTATCGTGTCCACGTCTAAAGGTGTGATGACTGACCGTGCTGCTCGCAAAGCAAGCATGGGCGGTGAGATCATCTGCTACGTCGCTTAATAGGAGGTAGGAAATGTCTCGTGTTGCTAAGGCACCCGTCACTATTCCTGCTGGCGTAGAGGTGACTCTGAACGGCCAGGAACTGACCATCAAAGGTGGTAAAGGTTCTCTGGTTCGCTCTATTCACGCCGGTGTAGAAGTGACCAAAGAAGACAATGTACTGAAGTTCGCCCCGCGCGGCAGCATCGCTGGTGCTGACGCTCAGGCCGGTACTGCCCGTGCATTGGTCAACAACATGGTAATCGGTGTTACCCAAGGCTTCGAGCGCAAGCTGCAGCTGGTTGGTGTAGGTTATAAAGCCTCCATCAAGGGCAATGCTGTTGCGCTGGCTCTGGGCTTCTCTCACCCGGTAGAGCATGCGCTGCCGGCTGGTGTGACCGCTGAGTGCCCGACTGCCACAGAAATCGTTCTGCGTGGTGTCGACAAGCAGCTGGTTGGCCAAGTCGCCGCCGATATCCGTGCTTACCGCGCTCCGGAGCCCTACAAGGGCAAGGGTGTACGCTATGCCAACGAGCAAGTGCGTACTAAAGAAGCTAAGAAGAAGTAAGGTAACACTATGGACAAGAAAGCAGCTCGTCTCCGTCGTGCTACTCGTGCTCGGAAAAAGATGCAGGAACTGGGAGCTACCCGTCTGGTTGTTCACCGTACCCCGCGTCATATCTATGCGCAGGTTATTGCAGCCAACGGTTCCGAAGTTCTGGCCTCTGCTTCCACAGTAGAGAAAGCCATCAGTGAAGCTCTGAAATACACCGGTAACGCAGATGCGGCTACCGCTGTAGGTAAAGCTATCGCTGAGCGTGCTATTGCCAAAGGCGTTCAGAACGTATCTTTCGATCGTTCCGGTTTCAAGTATCACGGTCGCATCGCTGCCCTGGCAGCTGCCGCACGTGACGCTGGTCTTCAGTTCTAAGCTAGGAGTCGAAGATGGCTAAAGTCGAATCTCAAGCCGGCGAACTGCAAGAAAAGCTCATTGCAGTAAACCGTGTTTCGAAAACTGTTAAAGGTGGTCGTATCATGTCCTTCACCGCGTTGACCGTGGTGGGTGATGGTAACGGCCGTGTAGGTTACGGTTACGGTAAAGCCCGTGAAGTTCCGGCTGCTATTCAAAAAGCAATGGAACAGGCCAAGCGTAACCTGAACAAGGTTGAACTGAACAACGGCACCCTGCACCACCCGGTGAAAGGTGTTCACTCCGGTTCCACCGTGTTCATGAAGCCGGCCTCCCAAGGTACTGGTATCATCGCAGGCGGCGCCATGCGTGCCGTTCTGGAAGTTGCCGGTATCCACAACGTGCTGGCTAAGACCTACGGTTCCACCAACCCAATCAACGTTGTTCGCGCAACTGTAGACGCTCTGGTTCACGGTCAGTCACCGGAACAGATCGCTGCCAAGCGTGGTCTGCGCGTTGAAGAAATTCTGGGGTAATGCGACATGGCTAACACTGTAAAAGTAACTCAAACTCGCAGCTCTATCGGCCGTCTGCCAAAGCACAAGGCGACTCTGCGTGGTCTGGGTCTGCGTCGCATTGGTCACACCGTTGAGCTGGAAGATACTCCTTGCGTACGCGGTATGATCAACCAGGTTTATTACATGGTTAAGGTGGAGGGCTAAGCATGCGTCTGAATACTCTGTCTCCGGCCGCTGGTTCCAAGCGCGTTAAGCACCGTCCGGGCCGTGGTATCGGTTCTGGTCTGGGCAAGACCGGTGGTCGTGGTGTTAAAGGTCAAACCTCTCGTTCCGGTGGCGGTAAAGTCCGCAACGGTTTCGAAGGCGGCCAGATGCCTTTGAAAATCCGTCTGCCGAAGTTCGGTTTCTTCTCTCGTAAATCTTTGGTATCTGCCGAAGTGCGCCTGAACGAAATCGCCCTGGTAGAAGGTGATGTAGTCGACGTGAGCACTCTGAAGCAAGCCGGCGTTCTGACCAAGAACATCGTGTTCGCTAAAGTTGTTCTGTCTGGCAACATTGACCGTGCTGTGACCGTTCGTGGTCTGTCCGTCACCAAAGGTGCACGTGCAGCCATCGAGGCCGCTGGCGGTAAAATCGAGGAATAATCAGTACAATGGCTAAGAAACCAGGATTGGATGTTAAAGCACAGGGTGGTCTGAGTGAACTGAAGAGCCGTCTGCTCTTCGTTCTCGGGGCGATTATCGTTTTCCGTGCAGGCTCTTATGTGCCGATTCCTGGTATTGACGCCGCCGTACTGGCCGAGTTGTTCCAGCAACAGAAGGGCACCATCATTGAGATGTTCAACATGTTCAGTGGTGGTGCACTATCGCGTGCTTCTATTCTTGCGTTGGGGATCATGCCGTACATTTCGGCGTCGATCATTATCCAGCTGCTGACAGTGGTTCATCCTGCTCTTGCTGAACTCAAGAAAGAGGGTGAATCCGGCCGTCGCAAGATTAGCCAATATACCCGTTGGGGCACGCTGGTTTTGGGAACTTTCCAGGCCATTGGTATTGCAACCGGTCTGCCGAATATGATGCAAGGACTCGTGACTCATCCGGGTTTGGGCTTCTATTTCACAGCGGTTGTGAGTCTGGTCACCGGTACCATGTTCTTGATGTGGTTGGGTGAGCAGATTACCGAGCGTGGGATTGGTAATGGTATCTCGTTGATTATTTTCACAGGTATCGTTGCTGGTCTGCCGCATGCCATTGGCGCTACGGCCGAACAGGCACGTCAAGGGGAATTGCACATCCTGCTGTTGTTGTTGCTGGGCTTGATTGTTTTCGCAGTGACTTACTTTGTGGTGTTCGTGGAGCGTGGTCAGCGTCGTATCGTCGTTAACTATGCCAAGCGTCAACAAGGCCGCCAGGTATTTGCCGCGCAAAGCACGCACCTGCCGTTGAAAGTGAATATGGCTGGTGTGATTCCTGCGATTTTCGCATCCAGTATCATCCTCTTCCCGGGTACCATTACCTCCTGGTTTGGTCAGGGTGAGGGTAAAGTCGCTGATATCCTGCAACAGGTCTCTATGGTCCTGCAGCCGGGTCAGCCGCTTTACGAGATGCTGTATGCAGCAGCCATTATCTTTTTCTGTTTCTTCTATACCGCGCTGGTGTTCAACCCCCGCGAGACAGCAGATAACCTGAAGAAGAGTGGAGCCTTTATCCCGGGGATCCGCCCGGGCGAGCAGACAGCACGTTATATCGATAAGGTTATGACTCGCCTGACATTGGCAGGTGCGCTCTATATAACCTTTATCTGTCTGGTACCCCAGTTCCTGATGACTGCCTGGAACGTACAGTTCTACTTCGGTGGCACTTCGCTGCTGATTATTGTGGTGGTTATCATGGACTTCATGGCTCAGGTACAAACCCATATGATGTCTCATCAATATGGTGACGTCCTGAGGAAGGCCAACCTGAAGGGCTACGGCCGCTAAAGGTCGGCGTAGTTACGGAGTTAAGCAATGAAAGTTCGTGCTTCCGTTAAGGCAATCTGCCGTAACTGCAAAATCATCAAGCGTCACGGTGTGGTGCGTGTGATTTGCAGCGAGCCAAAGCATAAACAGCGCCAAGGCTAATTTTTTACGGTTAGTACTTGCAACAAATAGTTGTGCTGGCTAATATAGCCAGCCAACTTTTGTTGTGTATTGGTTGACCGCCACGTATCCGCTCACGGGCTTTGTGGTGGTCGTAATCTACTATATGTAGGAGTGAATAGTGGCCCGTATCGCTGGCATTAACATTCCTGACCATAAGCATGCAGTCATTGCTTTGACTGCGATTTATGGCGTCGGTCGTACCCGCTCCAAGGCCATTTGTGCCGCAGCCGGTATCGCTGAGAATGTGAAAATTAAAGACCTGGACGAAGCTCAGATCGAGAGTCTGCGTGAACAAGTAGGTAAATTCACCGTTGAAGGTGACCTGCGTCGTCAGATTTCCATGAACATCAAGCGATTGATGGATCTGGGTTGCTACCGTGGTTTGCGTCACCGTCGTAGCCTGCCTGTTCGTGGTCAACGTACCAAGACCAACGCTCGTACCCGTAAGGGTCCGCGCAAGGCTATCAAGAAGTAACGGGAAGGTAGAAAATGGCTAAAACTCCGACTCGTGCTCGCAAGCGCGTTAAAAAGCAAGTGAGCGACGGTATTGCGCACGTTCATGCATCTTTCAACAACACAATCGTGACCATTACTGACCGTCAGGGCAATGCTCTGTCTTGGGCTACTTCTGGTGGTTCCGGTTTCCGTGGTTCTCGTAAGTCCACCCCGTTCGCTGCTCAGGTAGCTGCCGAGCGCGCTGGTGAGATGGCCAAAGAATATGGCGTCAAGAACCTGGAAGTCATGGTCAAAGGTCCGGGTCCCGGTCGTGAGTCTTCCATCCGCGCCCTGAACGCGGCTGGTTTCCGCATCACTAACATTACTGATGTGACTCCGATCCCGCACAACGGTTGTCGTCCTCCCAAGAAGCGCCGCGTGTAACGCTGTAGCTACTTGGTCTAGGATTGTTGGAGAAAGAAGATGGCAAGATATATCGGTCCTAAGCTTAAGCTTAGCCGTCGTGAGGGCACAGACCTCTTCCTGAAGTCTGGTGTTCGTGCGATTGATTCTAAGTGCAAGATTGACACCGCTCCTGGTCAGCACGGCGCTCGCAAGCCCCGTCTGTCCGATTACGGTGTGCAACTGCGCGAGAAACAAAAAGTTCGTCGTATCTACGGCGTATTGGAAAAACAGTTCCGCAACTACTACCGCGACGCTGCCCGTCAAAAGGGTAACACCGGTGAAAACCTGTTGCAGCTGCTGGAAGGTCGTCTGGACAACGTCGTATACCGCATGGGCTTCGGTGCTACCCGCGCTGAATCTCGTCAGCTGGTGAGCCACAAGGCCATCATGGTAAACGGCCGCGTTGTGAACATTCCTTCTTTCCAGGTTTCCCCTGAGGACGTGATCTGCGTTCGTGAGAAGGCTAAGAAGCAAGCGCGTATCAAAGCTGCCCTTGAGGTTGCTGGTCAGCGCGAGAAGCCGACTTGGGTAGAGGTTGATGCCGCTAAAATGGAAGGTGCCTTCAAGCGCCTGCCAGAGCGTTCCGACCTGTCTGCCGACATTAACGAACAGCTGATCGTCGAGCTTTACTCCAAGTAAAGCTAGCTTCTAAAGAGAGGACACAATGCTGGGTTCTGTAACAGATTTTCTTAAACCGCGGCTAGTTGACATCGAGCAAGTTAGCCCGACTCATGCGAAAGTGACTCTTGAGCCACTCGAGCGTGGCTTTGGTCACACGCTGGGCAACGCCCTGCGTCGTATTTTGCTGTCTTCTATGCCCGGTTGTGCAGTTACTGAAGTCGAAATTGACGGGGTACTGCATGAGTACAGCAGCAAAGAAGGTGTACAGGAAGACATTCTTGAAATCCTGCTCAACCTGAAAGGTATCGCTGTGAAGCTGGAAGGCAAGGACGAGGTAACTCTGTCCCTGACCAAGTCTGGAACAGGCCCCGTTACCGCAGGTGATATCACTCACGGTGATGAAGTCGAGATCGTAAACCCGGAGCACGTAATCTGCCACCTGACTGGTGCCAATGCTGAAATCAGCATGCGCCTGAAAGTTCAGCGCGGTCGTGGTTATGTGCCTGCTTCTGCTCGTGTTCACAATGATGACGAAGAGCGTCCTATCGGTCGCCTGCTGCTGGACTCCGCGTTCAGCCCCATCGTTCGTATTGCCTACAATGTTGAGGCAGCACGTGTGGAACAGCGTACCGACTTGGACAAGCTGGTCATCGACATGGAGACCAATGGTACCCTGGATCCTGAGGAAGCTATCCGTCGTTCTGCCACTATTCTGGCTGAGCAACTGGAAGCCTTCGTGGATCTGCGCGATGTCAGCGTGCCCGAGAAGAAAGAAGAGAAACCCGAGTTTGATCCGATTCTGCTGCGTCCTGTCGATGATTTGGAGCTGACAGTTCGTTCTGCGAACTGTCTGAAGGCAGAAGCTATCCACTATATTGGTGATCTGGTACAGCGTACCGAAGTTGAGTTGCTTAAGACTCCTAACCTCGGTAAGAAGTCCCTGACTGAGATCAAGGACGTGTTGGCCTCCCGTGGTCTGTCTCTTGGCATGCGCCTTGAGAACTGGCCGCCCGCCAGCATCGCTGACGAGTAATCCAGATTACGGGTTTCACAGATTTAGTTAGAAGGATAAGGTCATGCGCCATCGTTTGAGTGGTCGTCAACTGAACCGGAACAGCAGCCATCGTCAGGCTATGTTCCGCAACATGGCCAGCTCCCTGGTTCGTCATGAGATCATCAAGACGACTCTGCCTAAGGCAAAAGAGCTGCGTCGTGTAGTTGAACCGCTGATCACCCTTGCCAAGACTGATAGCGTTGCTAATCGTCGTCTGGCATTTGCCCGCACTCGCGACAACGCGATCGTGGCTAAGCTGTTCAATGAACTGGGCCCGCGCTACCTGGAGCGCGCCGGCGGTTATACTCGCATTCTGAAATGCGGTTTCCGTGCTGGCGACAACGCCCCTATGGCTTATATTGAGCTGGTAGACCGCCCGGCCGCTGCTGAAGCAGCTGCTGAGTGATAAAGAAAAAGCCGGGCTTGTCCCGGCTTTTCTTTTAATCCATTCTGACACTGCCTCAACTGCCTCAACTGCCTCAACTGCCTCAACTGCCTCAACTGCCTCAACTGCCTCAACTGCCTCAACTGCCTCAACTGC